>JBBRFH010000133.1:0-9388 GCA_038224615.1 Tepidisphaerales bacterium | reverse complement strand
GGTTGTTCTTTGTGCGGCGACTCAGCACCTGCATGGTTCGGCGGATTTCCTCGTCGCGCCCGATCACCGGATCGAGCCGGCCGAGCTTGGCGAGCGCGACGAGATCCTTGCCGTATTTTTCGAGGGCCTGGTACTTGTCCTCGGGGTTCTGGTCGGTGACGCGCTGGTTGCCGCGCACGTCCTTGAGCACTTCCATGATCTTGTCGGCCGACACGCCCGGCACATGATTCCGTTCGGCGAGCGCGATGAGGATGTGCTCGGTACTGACGTACTCGTCCTTGAGCCGGTCGGCCTGCTTCTGCGCGGCGTCGAGCACGTCCAGCATCGCGCGGGAGGCGCCGATCTGCGTGCCGGCGCTGTTGGGCAGTTTCGCAAGCTGCTGGTCGAGTTGCGCCGCCAGATCGGCCTCGCTGATGCCGAGCTTGTCCAGCAGCGCGTGGATGGTCGTCTGCTCGCGATCGACGAGCGCCCGCAGCAAATGCAGCGGCGTGATCTCGGGATTTTCCTTCTGCCGGGCGAGATCCTGAGCGCCGGTCAGCGCTTCCTGGGCCTTGGTGGTGAACTTTTCAATGCGCATGGGGAGAACCTCTGGTCTGGAAGGATCAAAGGCCGTACCAGAAGGAAAGTCGCGTGGCCGCGGCAATATCGCACGGGAATCGATGTCAATTCGACAACAAGCGTGAGGCGACTGTCATTTCTGCACCCGGCCTGCAATCGCGATCGCTTCCAGCCCCTGCCGCCATTCGACGTAGAAATACGGGATCGCCAGCTCGTCGTGCAACGCCCGGATTCGCAGGTGGAATTGCTCGTACTGCGATTGCTGCCACTCCTGTGCAGTTGGATCACAAAAATAAATACGGCAGCCGAACGGGCGGGTGTCGTGGACCGTACACAGGCGGTTGACCTGGTACGGACAACCATCGCCGACGATAACGTGCGGGTCATCGGCGGCGCGACGCTCGAGTGCGAAGGCCGCGAGTTCGATCGTCGTGACAAACAACAGATGGCCGTACTGCTCGAACTGACAGCAACGTCCCGATACGTCGCAGCGCGGTTTGCGAGCGTCAACGGCGCGCTGAACTTCGTCATAGACCGCACGGATGCGGGCCGGAAGCGAGGCCCGCTGCTGTGCCTGGTTGATTGCACACGCGACGACAGACAACTGGTCGGCGGACAGATTCATCGACGCGATATCGTAAGCGATGCGCCAATCCGCACGCGACCCACGCCGATTTTCAGTTGACGGGCAGACCCGAGCACAGGGCGCAAGCGACGCCGCTGGGACGGTTTATCGCGGATATTCCGGCGTGAGCGGAACAGATATTGTGCGGACGCGGTCCCCGCGCGGATTCGCCTCACTTGCTCGATACGCCTCGCAAAGCTACATTTCCTGACTCGATTTCAAGGAAATCGTGGGTTAGAACCAAATCTCCAAAGGAGCTTCCGCGTGGCTGCAGGCAATTACTTTTTCACCAGTGAATCCGTCTCGATGGGGCATCCGGACAAGGTCGCCGACGCGATCAGCGACGCCGTGCTCGACTCCCTGCTGGCCGAGGACAGCTACGCCCGCGTGGCGTGCGAGACGCTGGTGACGACCGGCCTGGTGGTGCTGGCCGGCGAGATCACCGTCCACAACGACAACGCCGTCAAGGCCCTCGACAAAGCCGAAGAGACCGCCCGCGAAGCCATCCGCAAGATCGGCTACACCAACGACATCGGCATGAAGTTTGACTCCGACACCTGCGCCGTGCTCCGCACGCTGCACGGCCAGAGCAAGGACATCTCGATGGGCGTCGCCCGCGCCAAAGCCGAAGAGCAAGGCGCCGGTGACCAAGGGCTGATGTTCGGCTTCGCGTGCAGAGAGACGCCCGATCTCATGCCGCTGCCGATTGATCTATCGCACAAGCTCGTCGAGCGTCACGCCGAGGTTCGCGCCAAGAACAAGCTTATCCCCGGCCTGCGCCCGGACGCCAAGAGCCAGGTGACGGTCGAATACGACAAAAACGGTAACGCCGTCCGCATCGACACCGTCGTCCTCAGCACGCAGCACGCCGCGATCTACAGCAATCCGAAGATGCAGAAGAAGCTGCAGCAATTGGTGATCAAGCACATCATCGAGCCGGTGCTGCCGAAGAAGTTGTTCGACAAGAAAACGATCATCCACGTCAACCCGACGGGCAACTTCGAGATCGGCGGCCCGCACGGGGATACCGGGCTGACCGGGCGCAAGATCATCGTCGACACCTACGGCGGCCGCGGCCGGCACGGTGGCGGCGCGTTCAGCGGCAAAGACCCGAGCAAGGTCGACCGCTCGGCCGCCTACATGGCCCGCTACATCGCCAAGAATGTTGTCGCCGCCGGCCTCGCCGATGAGTGCGAAGTGCAGCTCAGCTACGCCATCGGCGTCGCCAAGCCCACCAGCGTCCACGTCGACACCCACGGCACGCACAAGGTCGATGAGGACAAAATCGACGCCGCCATCATCGCGCTGTTCCCCCTCACGCCCAACGGCATCCTCAACTACCTGAAGCTGCGCAGCCCCATCTACAGCTTCACCGCGTCCGGCGGCCACTTCGGCCGCAAGCCCGCGATGGAGACCTACACCAGCCTGGTGACGGGCAAGCAGATCAAGGTCGAAACCTTCACCTGGGAAAAGACCGACATGGCCGCCAAGCTCCGCAAAGCGGTCGGCCTGTAACGTCCGGATACCGATCTTCGAGATACGCACCGGCGGGGTCAGCAAAAGCTGATCCCGCCGTTCGTTGCGCGCGTCGAATGAAGAAGGCACCGATCACGACGTCAGCGTTTTGACGAATCCGCGATCGTCCGGTAGATTGGCCCGTCCAACGCCGAGATAGCTCAATGGCAGAGCACCGCTTTCGTAAAGCGGGGGTTGTGAGTTCGACTCTCATTCTCGGCTTTTCACGCACCCACGAACGCTCGAAAGCATTTCCCCCGCGTCTCAGTTTGCCGGTGCCGTCAAATCTGCGGCTTCTATGAATTGGCCTTTGTCGAGATGGATCAGCCGCGACGCGGCGGCGGCGCTGTGCGGGTCGTGGGTGACCATGATGAGGGTCTTGCCGTGTGAGCGGTTAAGCTCCTGAAGCAATCCAAGCACTTCGCGGGCGCTGGTGGCATCGAGGTTGCCGGTCGGTTCGTCGGCGAGGATCAGGTCAGGATCGGTGACGATCGCCCGGGCGATGGCCACGCGCTGCTCCTGCCCGCCGGAGAGTTGACGCGGGAAGTGATCGAGGCGGTCGCCGAGGCCGACGAGGTTGAGCGCGAGCGTGGCGTTCTCGCGACGCTGGCTGCGCGAGAGACTCGTCAACTTCAGCGGCAGCTCGACATTCTCCAGCGCCGTCAGCACCGGGATCAGATTGAACGCCTGAAAGACGAAGCCGAGGTGATTGTTACGCCAGCGGGCGAGGCTGCGCTCGTTCATCTTCGCGGGCTCTTCGTTGAGTACCAGAAGCTGCCCTTCGGTCGGCTTGTCCATACCGGCGATGAGGTGCAGCAGCGTGCTTTTTCCTGAGCCGGACGGTCCCATCAGCGCGACAAACTCGCCGCGCCGGACGGTGACCTCGACCTGGTTGAGCGCGGCGACCGTAGTCTGCCCACGCTCGAACGTCTTGCTCAGATGAATGCCTTGGACGATTGCTTCGGACACGCGTGGCTCCGTTCGATTAGGGCTGAACTTTGACGGCGTCGCCGTCCTTGAGGTCGGCGGGCGGGTTGGTGATGAGGTCTTCGCCGCCGATCAGGCCTTTGTGGATTTCGATTTCCTTCGACGCCGTCGTCAGGCCCGTCGTCACCGCCTTGGCCTGCGCGCGGGCTTTCTCGACGACGAACACTTTTCCCTCGCGCACCGCCGACTCCGGCACCCGCAGCGCCGGTTTCTCCGTCGACTGCGTCGCCGGCGCGTTCTTGATCGCCGCGAGTTTGGCGGGCGAGAGGAACGACACCGTCGCGTTCATGTCCGGCTTCAGCAGCTCGTCCGGCTGCAGCACCTTCACGCGCACTTCGACAGTCGCCTTCTGGCGATTGGCCTCGGGTGAGATGAGATCAACGACGCCCTCGTAACGCCGATCAGGATAGGCGTCGGTCGTGATCCAGCACGGCTGTTTCGGACGGACCTTGGCGAAATCGTTCTGGCTGATGTCGAGCTCGACGCGCAGGTCGTTCAGGTCGGCGATGGAGACGACGTACCCCTTGGCGCCGCGATCGCCCACGAATCCCGTGGTGACGAACTCGCCGACCTCGACATTGCGCTCCAGCACGGTGGCATCGACCTGCGAACGGATGACGGTATTGCGAAGATCGACCATCGCCAGCGCAAGCCCGCCTTCGAGTTGCTGGACGGTGGCGCGCTGGGCGGCGATCTGCTCCTTGCGCGGGCCGATCTTCATCATCTGGTAGCGCTGCTGGGCGGCATCGACCTTGGCCTTGCGCGACTGCACCAGCGACTCGGCGTCGATCAGTTCCTGCTTCGACACGTTGCCGGCTTCGCTCAGACCACGCAGGCGGGTGAGATTGGACTCGGCATTGCCGAGATCGGACTTCATCTCGTCGACCGCGGCGTTCATCTCGGCGATTTCCTCGGGTCGCGAGCCGGCCACAAGCTCATCGAGCTTGGCCTTGGCGGCGTCGAGCTGGCCTTGCTCCTGCGCGACGCGGGCCTTGTACTCATCGTCCTCGAGCCGCACCAGTTCCTGCCCGACCTTGATCTTGTCGCCCATCTCCACGCCCACCCACGCGACGCGCCCAACCACCTTGCTGGCCAGTTCGATCTTGTGGGAGGCCATGATGTAGCCGGTGGCATTGAGCATCACCAAGTCGGTGTCTGCGACCATTCCTTCGGGCAAGCGCACGCGCATCGTCCTGACGACCGGCGCGCCGGTCGCCTCGGTCCATCGCCACGCGCCAAACGCCCCACCGCCGATGAGCAGCACCAGCAGCGCCCACGGCCACACGGCTTTCTCGTCGCGGCGGGCTTTTTGCGATTTGTCGATCCGGAGTTTTTGAAGTTCGTCAGCCATTGGTTTGAGCCTATCCTACACCGATAAAAAAGTAGCCGCAGGTGACGCGGATAAACGCAGGTCTGCAATGCGTCTTGTCTTATCTGCGTTCATCTGCGTCAATCTGCGGTTCATTTCTACGCCTCGCGCATCGCGGCGATGACGTTCTTCCGCGCCGCCGCGAACGCCGGCAGGAATCCGCCGAGCACTCCGATGACCGCAGCGAACAACATCCCCCCGCCGATCGCCCAGGCGTCGATCTTGAAACGGAACGCCATCTCACTGAAGGTCTGCCAGTTGCCGATGCCGGCCGACACGTTGTTGAGCGGGAACGCGATCAGACATCCGATGACCCCGCCGATCAGCGCCAGGCAAAGCGACTCGAACACGAACGACGTCAGGATCGCCAGCCGGCTGAATCCCAGCGCCCGCAGCGTCCCGATCTCCCGCCCGCGCCGCGCGACGGCGGCGTACATGGTATTGGTCGCCGCGAACCCCGAGCCGACAGCCATCACGACCGCGACGAAGAAGCCGATGAACTGCAGCATCACGCCCGAGGACGTCTTCGTCAGGTTGGCGTAGTAGGTCGGCTCGGCGATCGCCTTTGAACCGAGCCGCTGCTCGTCGGCGACGCGCCTGGCAAATGCCTCGATGCCTGCGGCCGACTCAAGTCGCACCAGCACCGAGTTGCTTCCGCCCGATTGCTCGAACGCGCTGCGGAGCTGATCGAGGTCGGTCCAGATTTCGGAGTTCGACGCCGACGTGCCGTAGACAAACTCACCGACGACTTCCCATTCATCGCCGCGTCCGAACTTGAGGCGCTGCCCCACCCGCGCCGCCGGATAGCGGGCGGCGATGCCGTCACCGACGACGACTTCGCGCTTGCCCGAGGTGTTCCATCGGCCCGACTTCAGCGCGATCCCTTCGCGCATGGCAACGCCCACCGGCCGCAATCCGCGCACGGTGACGTTCATGCCGTTGGGGCTCTCGGTGCTCGGAAGGTTGACCACGGTCTGCGCTTCCTGCGAGACCATCGGCCTGCCGTCGGCGCCGGCCGCGATGCCGGGCATCTGGCTGACGACGCGGAAACTCTCTTCGCTGACGGTCGAGGTCAGTTCGACGTCGACACCCTTGCGCAGCACCACCGCCTGGCGCGGATCGCCTGAGCCGGCAAACACCGCCGCCATGCCGCGCGTCATCGCGACCGAGGTCACCAGGACGGCTACCGTCATCCCGATGCCGAACGCGGTCATCAACGTCGTGGCCTTGCGTTGGACGAGATTGCGGAGGTTGTATCTGAGGGGGACGCCCATTGTTCCGATACCGATCAGCCCGTGAACCGAAGCGACTCAACGATGTTGCGACGCGACGCGAAGAATCCCGGCACGATCGCCGCGGCAAATCCAATGACCACCGCCGCGCCGGCGACGATCAGCGACGCCTGCCAGCGGAACTCCATGATCGCGCCCCACGGTCCCATGCCCGCGGATGCCGCGCGGGTGAGCAGGTAAGTCACGCCCATGCCGAGCAACCCGCCGACCAGCGACACGAAAACCGACTCGCCCAACACCATCTTCAGCAATTCCGAAGGCGTGAAGCCAAGCGTGCGGAGGATGGCCAGTTCACGGGTTCGCTCGCGCACGCTCATCGCCACCGTATTGGCCGACACCAACAGGATCGTGAACGTCACCGCGCCGCAGACCACGGCCAGATACAGCTTGATGTTGCCGAGGAACGCAATGAAAGCCAACGAGAACTCGCGCTCGGTTTCGGTCTTGGTCGGGTACGAGGAATTTTCAAACGCCGCATCCACTGCCCGCGCGATCGGGCGCACGTCAGACTCGCTTTTGGCGATGATCAGGTACGTGCCCACCATATCTGCCGATGCTTTGCCGGCGGCGCGGAGCAGTTCGGCGAGATACTCGCGGTGGAACAGCAGCGCCTCGGTGTTGTCCGGATGATCAAAGATCGTGGTGATCGTCATCTCGAGATTGACCGGGTAAATGTCGCCGGAGACGTTGACTCGGTCGCCGATCTTCATCGCGTGCTGCTCGGCAATCTTGCGGCCGACGGCGCAGGCGGTGCGATTATTCTTGAACGCCGTCCACGCATCGATCGACGCCGTGTAATCCGGATGCACCTGGGCGATCTCAGCCGGATCGACGGCAAAGCGAGCGAAGAAGTTCTCGGGCTTTTCGTCCTTGTAGACGCCTTGAAACCACGTCCACGCCGACACCGCGTCCACGCCGGGAATCGAGCGAATCCGCCCGAGGTGACTGACCGGCAGCGGATTGGTGAGCGACACCTTGTGCCGCGTGATCAGCCGCAACGCCTCGGAGGGAGACGTCTGCGGCGCGAAAAAGAACCCCTGGTACAACGCGACGAGCAGCCCCAGCACCGCCAGCGACACCGCAGTGCTGGCCAGCGTCAGCACCGTGCGCCGCAGGTTGCGCAGGACGTTGCGGAAGATGAGCGAGGCGAGTCGGAACATATATCAACTCACGGCGATCTCACCGACCACCGCGCGTCGAGCGAGCATATCTACAACGACTTCATGGTCAAATGGTTAACGTGTGTAGCGTTCGATATTGATTTATTAAAAAAGTGAATCATCGCTCGGCTTGGTGCGGCGTGTGGCCAGGGTGCCGGCGAGTCGGCTACAGGGGATCTGGTAAACGCGGTGCCAATTCACGCGCCGCAGCAGTTTTTGAACTTGCGACCGCTGCCACAGGCGCACGGTTCGTTGCGGGATTGCTGGCGCGTTGGCGCGGACGCCGCCCGCATCGACATAATCTCCGCCGGCGCGCGGCCTCGACGGATCAGATCGGCCATCGTTTTCATGTACGGATCGATATACGTGAAGAATCGCTTGTAGCTCGGACAGAGGTAGTTGAGGCCCGCTTCGCCGTCGGGGGTGTCGACGAAGCGATGCTCCAGTTCGTCACCGGCGAATCCGGATCGTACTTCTCCCCCGGCACCGGCGGCACTGCAAAGTCGAGGTTGAGGACCGGCAACCGGCCCTTGGACGGCAGCCGCTCCACCAGCGGAATAAACTGGATGAACCCGCTGCCGATCTCCTTGAGGAAGCGGTACACCTCGCGCGGGTGCGAGCCGTTGGCGCGATTGACGACAGTGAGTGTATTGAACTCGGTCTTGTGCTTCTTGAGCAGATCGAGGCCGCGCCCGACCGCGCCAAACGTCGGCTGCTGTTTCTTGTCGACGCGGTAAAAATCGTGCAGCTCGCGCGGGCCGTCGATGCTCAGGCCGACGAGGAATTTGTGCTCGGTGAAAAACTCGCACCACTCGTCGTCCAACAGCGTGCCGTTGGTCTGCAGTGCGTTGTTGATCGTCTTTCCGCTGGCATACTTACGCTGCAGCTCGACGACCTTGCGAAAGAACCGCACGCCCAGCAGCGTCGGCTCGCCGCCTTGCCATGCGAAGCTGATCTCCGGCACGTCCTGCTGCTCGATGTACTGCCGGATGTACGACTCGAGAACCTCGTCGCTCATCGCCCACTTCTCGCCATTGTCGTAGAGCTTCTCCTTCTCGAGGTAGAAGCAGTACTTGCAGTCGAGATTGCAGATCGGCCCGATCGGCTTGCTCATCACGTGCAAGCCGCGCGTGGTGATCTTCGGAACAGGGTCGGCGGTCAAAAGTGTCATGCGAAGACCCGTTTTGTACCCACGTTCGGCGAGAAAGAGCAAGGGATGTCAACCTGGCACGGGTTTCCACAACCCGCGTTCCCCGTGTGTGGAACACGGTCGCGGACGTCAGCCAAAAAGGGATTCGCTGGCGGCCGGGACGATCAGGGTCGGCGTGTCGGTGCCGGGTGAATTGACGGCACGGCTGACCGGATGGGCGGTCATCTTCGCTGCGTCGAAGGGCTTCAGCACGTCGATCGGCGGCGCGGCGTGGTCATCGGGTCTGGCGAGCCAGCGATGCATCCCCTGCTCGTCGAGCATGGCGGGCATGCGATCGTGGATCGGCTCCATCACTGAGTTGGGTGCCGTCGTGATGATCGTACACGTCGGCAGCTCCGAGCCGTCCGGCGAATGCCACACGTCCCACAGTCCCGCAAACGCGAACGGATGACGGTCCTTCCGGTGAGCGTACATGGGCGTTTTCACCTTGCCGTCGCGCCGCCATTCGTAGAAGCCGCTGGCAGGGATCACGCATCGCTTACGGCGGACGAGCGTGCGGAAAGCGGGCTTCTCCAGCAGCGTCTCGGCACGGGCGTTAATCAACTTGTTGCCGATCGCAATATCCTTTGCCCAGCTCGGCACCAGGCCCCAGCGGAAGAGCTGGACGGCATTGCGCCCGTCGTTGATGACGACGGGGATCGGCTGGCTCGGCGCGATGTTAAAACGCGGCGG
>JBBRFH010000132.1:0-9437 GCA_038224615.1 Tepidisphaerales bacterium | reverse complement strand
GGCGGTGTGGTTCCGGGCCGGGTGGCGGGGGGGGGGGTTGGGGGGGGGGGGCGGTGTTGGGGGAAGCTACGGGGATCTGGACGTTTAGTTCCTCCAGCAGGTCCGCAAACTCCTTGTGCCAGCGGTCGCCGCCGATCTTGTCGCCGTTGTCGATCGCGAGGTTGGCGAGGTAGGTCTTCATGTTGTCCAGGTTCTCGTTCAGGCCGAGGTTGCTGCGGATCAGCTTGTAGGTTGCCTCCCAGTAGCTGGGGTTGTCCTTGATATCGAAGCTGCCGGTGGCCTTGTCTTCCCTGGTGATGGTGCCGGCACCCAGAACCTTGTCGCGGGCGAGCAGTGCGAACTGCAGGCGGGCGTTGGCGAAATCGCTTTGGGCAAAATAGGTGCGGCCGAGGCCGAACTTCACCTGCGGGTCGTACTTGGCCTTGGCTTGTTTTTCCTTGGGCAGCGTGTCGATGTACTGCTTGACGTTGTCCTTGCCGTCGAGCTCGAGGAAGCGCTTGAGGGCGGCGTCGAGCAGCGTCTTCTTCTTGGCCGGATCGGCCGACAGCGCCGCGGCGCGGCGCTGGGTGTCGGCATCGAACACGCTGTAGGTGTAGGTCAGCTTCTTGATCTCGGGATTGGCGTGTTTGCTCGCCCACTCGACCAGGAAGGGCGTGAGCATGGCGCGGTTCTTTTCGCCCTCGGCGACTTCCTCGGCGCGTCCGGCGGTCTCGGCGGCGGTGACCTGCTCGTCGAGCTTCTGCAGCAGGTTGAAGACGATCTGGCCGGCGGTGTCGGGCTTAGTCTGAGCGAGCTTGACGAGCTGGTTGGTGGCCTCGGTCACCTTGCCGAGTTGGACGAACGACTGCACGCGGATCAGCAGTACCTCGCCGAGCATACCTTCTTCGCCGGGCAGGCCCTTGGCGGCGTCTTCGTACCCGTTGAGCAGTTCGACAGCGCGGGCCGGCTGCTTCTCGTCGCGCAGCGCGACGTCTGCGCCGAGCAGACGCGTCTGGGCCAGGCGGAGGCGGGCGACGATCTTCTTCCTGGGATCGGTCTCCTTGGCGGCCTGGTCGTTCATCGCCTGGTTGACGACGTCGATGAGCGCGGTGAGTTCCTTAAGGGCGGCGGTGTGCCTGGGATCGCCGGGCTTGAGGGCGCTCATCTGCTGCTGGGTGGCGACCATCAGGTAGTACTGGGCATCGTTGTAGGCCGGGTCGGTCTTGGGGACCTTGCGGAACATCGCGACGGCCTCGGGAATCTTCTTGATGTTCTGTAGCCGCCGCGCGTGCTGGTAGGCGAACTCGTAGCGCTCGAATGGCGCGACGACGGCGGTGGCGAGGACGCGGTCGTAGGTGTCGGTGACGGCGCGGTCGTCGCCGCGCTCCCTGTAGATCGCGCCGATGTTGGCGACGGCGTTGTTGAAAGCGGTCTCGACGCGGTCGGTCTTGCCAGCTTTCTTGTAGGCGTCGACGTAATCGAGGTAGGCGATGGCGGCCTTGAGCTGGTCGCCGAGCTTCTGCTGGAAGAAGCCGACGACGTAGCGATTGTTGTCGAGCACCTCCGCGGGCGGGGCCGGGGTGCGGCTGACGATTTCCTGCGCCGCATCGACGCCGCGCTTGATGGCGTCCTTGTCGAACGGCTCGGCGGCGGGCTTGATCGTCTCGGACTCGGCCTTGGCGACGATCGCCTGCAGCAGCAGGGGGTTGAGCGACTTGACCGGTGCGTCCTTGCTCACGCGGGCACTCATGAGTTCGAGGATCAGGCCACGCAGCTCGGGCTTCTTCTGCTGGAGCTTGTCGAGGATCTCATCGGCCTTGTTGCCGTCGTTGGCAGCCAACGCGATGCGATAGTGCATAGCCTGGGCGGCAATCTCGACCTGGCTTGCATCGACGCCCGCGGATTTGGCCCACGCCTCCAGCCCCAGCAGCTTGGCGTCGGCGCCCTTGCTGTCCACGAGCATCACGTCAGCAACCGCGCCGAGGAAGCGCGACTCGAACTGCTGCCCGACGTCGTCGTTCTTGCCCTTCTGCACGACGTAATCAAAGTCGGCCTTGGCGGCCTTGAGGCTGTCGGTGGTGCCGAGCGCGAGGTTGAGCCGGGCGACGTAGAACTTCACGGTCACGCGGTCGGGGTTCTCGTCGGTGTCGAAGTCCTTGAGATAGTTGATCGACTGGGTGATGCGCTCGTCGCGGTCGGCGCTCTTTTCGGTCGCCAGCGCGAGCGGGTAGGTGATGATGTTTTTGACGTACTCGGAGACGGTCTTCTGCTGGTCGGCCTTTTCATAGGTCGCGGCGGCGGCGGGGTAGTTGTTGGCGGCCTTGTCGGCGATTTCGCCGGCCTTCACCTCGGCCTGGGAAAGCATCTTCTGCACGGCTTCGGCGATGGGCTTCATGCGGGCCATCGTGCCGGCGTTGGCGCCGAAGTACTCGATCAGGTGCTGGTCGCTCTCGATGCCGTTGGTAATCAGGATGTTGGCATCGTTGATCAACGCGCCGGGGTCGTTCATCGTCGGCAGGAGTGTCGGGAGCGACACCACGTACTGGGCCACAAGCTTGCGCCCTTCGCTGACCGACACGGTCTTATCGCTCTGCAGGCGCAGCAGCGCCATGCGGCCGACGATGGCGTTCTTCTGCTCGTCGGTGGCCTTGTTCACCTCGAAGGCGCGGTTGAGCAACGTCCTGAGATTGCGGACGGCGAGTTCGGCGTAGAGCTTGTCATCGTTGAGGGAGTCCAGCCCGGTTGGGCCGGTGTCCTGCGACAGCGCGAAAGCAGACAGCGCGGTAACTGCAGCGGCGGCGAGAACAAGGGTGCGCGTTCGGCTGAGCATGGGGCGTCTATCCTAACTGCGAGAACGGAGTAGTCGATAGTCGATAGTCGATAGCGTCGTATCTGCTATCGACTATCAACTCTCGACTATCGACTTCCCCGGGACCTCATCCTTCGGACGTCTGGAAGCCGATCTTGATGGTGCCCTTCTGGAGGCGCTCGGCGGCGGAAACGATGGCGGAGTAGACGTCGACGACGTTGTTATAGCGGACATTACGGGCCGGCTTGATGTAGACCTGGATGTCCTTCATCGCGGTGCCGGCGGCGAGCTTGGCCTTGATCAGGCCCTCGACCTTCGCCGACAGGTCGGCCGGATCGCTGCTGGTGATCGTGCCGGCAAACGCGGTGAACTTGCCCTTGTACGGGCTGGTCACGGTGATGACGACCGGCTCCTTGGGGATTTCGTTCGGATCGACCGGCGCGCTGGCGGCACCGCTGGAACTGATCGGCATGTCCGAGACCAGGTAGCGGTTGGGCGCGCCGAACTTGCCGACGAGCATCAGGAAGATCAGCAGCACCATCACGACGTCGACCAGCGGCGTCATGTCCGGGCCGGACTCGTAGTGAACCTTTTTCGCGCCCTTCATTTTCATGGCGGGTTACCCTTCGCTGCCTGCCGGCGCCTGTTTGGTGGTGGTCTGGAAGTTGAGGCTCTTGACGTTCGCCTGGGCCGCCGACAGCAGCACCTGCTGGAGGACGGAGAAGGTCATGTCCTGGTCGCCGCGGACGATGAGCTTGAAGTCATCGCCGAAGTCCTTACGGAGTTTCTTAAGCACGTCCACAAAGCGTCGACCGCTGCCGCCGCCCTCGAGGAAGAGATTCTCACGGCCTTTGCCGCTGGTGGAGTCGATCATCGCGGAGATCTCGGGCTGGCCGTTGACCTCCTTGACGTTGACCAGCAGCGACTTGTCCATCGACTTGATCTCTTTGCCGAGCCGTCCGAACGGCAGCTTGATCGTCTCATCTTCGCCGGTGTCCACGCCGATCTTGGCGATCAGCATGTAGAAGATGATCAGACACATGATGATGTCGATCAGCGGCACCACGTTGGGGTGCGTGCTGTGACTCTCGGGCATCTGGTGTTTCATGGTTATTGGGCCTTGGGGCTTGGGCCTTGGGCCTTAGTGGAAGTCAACCGAATGATCGGCGGCTTCCGATTCGCATCTGATTTCACCAATGCCAAAGGCCCACGGCCCAAGGCCTACTTCCTCACGCCTGTGCCGGGGCGGGGGGCGGTTGCGGGACGGGGGTGACGCGCGGACGGGCCGGGGCACCAGGAGCGGCGGCACCGGCGGCGCGGGCTGCTGCGGCGCCGGGCTTGGCCTCGGCGGGCTTGATCATCAGCAGCAGTTCTTCACACACCAAAGCGGCCCGGATCGTCAGACGATCGGTGACCGTCCGCAGGATGCCGAACGCCGCCAGCGCCGGAACGGCCAGGAACAGACCCATAAACGTGTGTGCGAGTGCGGTCGCGATACCGCCGGCCAGCAGCGTCGGGTCGGCCGAGCCTTTGGCTTCCTGCATGTCGTTGAACGCCTTGATCATGCCCATGACCGTACCGAGCAGACCCAGGAGCGGGCCAAGGTTGCCGATGATGTTCAGGTACTCGATCTTGCGGAACTGCTCGGCGGTCTGCTCGCCGATGCTGGTTTCCATTGCTTCTTTCATCGCGCTGAAGCTCGGTGCCCGCTTGAGGGCGGGGTTGATCGCCTTGGCGACGAACGACGGGTCGGTTTCGGTGTACTCGATCAGTTCCTTGAACTGCCGGCCCTCGATCATCTTGCGGATCTCCTCGGTCGTCTCGTCCGGCATGAACGCGTTCTTGCGCAGCCGTAACGCCGACGTGATGATCAGCGACAGGCCGATCATCGACAGGATCAGGATGATGATGGTGACCGGGTCAATATGGCTGATGACCAGCCGGATGACGATGGTAATGGCGGCCGACTGCCCGGGCTTGGGCCCGTCTGCGCCGGTCGCATCGGCGGCCGTCTCCTGGGCAAAGCCGGTGCTGGCGAGATAGCCCACCGCGATCAACATCACGGCGAGCAAAAGAAATCGACCGATTGAGTTTTTCCGACGCATGCTCAAAACCTTCCGTTCATGGCTGGTGCTGACACCCTTGTGTTGCTCTGTCCTTCGCGACTGACGGCATCATCCCCAGATTCGCATCGAAGCCACGATCCACTCAAACACCAGGAAGGCGACAACGCCGGCGGTATTGAGCGGGGAGTGCGGGCGATCAATCAGACGAGGGACCACGCCCTGCGACGACGATGACACGCGATGGGGGCAACGACGACACGTATTACTGCTTACTGGCCTCCGTACAACCGGCGGATATCGACTGCGACGAAGTTACCGCCGTTCGCCTTGGCGATCTGTTCCATGACGGCGGCGGCTTTCTTCAACTGCTCGGGGGTTTCGCCGTTGGTGTTGTCAGCGTTCTGGAACAGGATCGTGTTGACGCGGGCGGTCTTGTCCTTGTTGAGGTCGTTGATCTGCTTGGTGACTTGGTCGTAGGTCTTCAGGCGGTCGAACGCGCCGTCGGAGAGCAGGTAGACCAGTTGCGGCTTCATCTTGAACGCCATCTCGATGGCGGGCGTCGGATCGGTGTCGCCGGCGATCGAGAGCTTCTTGAGGAATTCCTCGGTCTTAGTCTTGTTCTGCGGCGTGGCGTTCATCAGCGTCGGGTTGGCAGCGGCAACGCCTTGCTCCTTGCCGTCGCGGTAGAAAATTACGTTGTATTCCTGCTTGGGCTTGAGCTTGCTGACGGTGCTGAGCAGTTCGCGGCGGAGGACGGGCATCTTGTCGCCCATGGTGCCGGTGCCGTCGCAGATGAAGACGATGCGGTAGGCGTTGCCGCCGTTGCCGAAGACCGCGCCTTTCGGACCGGGCGGGCCACCGCCCCCGGGCACGCCGAACTTGGCCAGCCCGCTGTTGGCGCTGGAACTGAGCCCGGCATTCTTGCCGCCCGCGCCGATGACGACCGGCGCGTCGCCAGTATTAGCTGACAGGGTGTTGCTCAACGTCTCGCTCTTGGCGGTGGCGAAACTGTCGGACTGGTTAACCGAGCTATCCACGCTCTGGGCCGCGGCGCGGTCGGGGGCGTTGTTCATGCCCGGGTTGGGAATCCCGCCTGGCGTATCGGTGGCGAGTTCCGCGGTCGGGATAATGTTCTGTTCTTCGACCGTAATCAGCCCGGCCAATTTGTTGCGAACCGGCTCGATGAGCAGGATTCCGGCGATGATGATCGCCAGGTGCAGCAGGACACTGGTGCCTGCGCCGGTGACGAACGAAGCGACCGGACTTGCCATGACGCCGCCGCCATGACGGTGCCCGTCCCCTTCGGTCGCGAAATCGACCCCCGGCGGCAGCGGCACGCCCGCCTCGCCCGGCGGCATCGGCGGAGCGCCGGCAGCAGTGGGGGGCGAAGGTACTTTCGGCATCGGTGGCTCAGGGGTGGGGCTGCTGCTCATGACGATCCTCACGCGCTTGCAAAAACCTACACACGCCCGTTCACGGACAGCCTGCTGGACGACGAAACAGGGCGGATCGAGGCAGGCTGGGGGCGTCGCGGCGGCACACGCGTCGGGGACGCGGGCACCGACACTCCATTATATCGCCCCGAGCCGATCGCCGTCAATGGTATTGGTCGTCGCGGTCTTATCGGACCCCGGCGGTTTTCAGGGGCTTTTCTGGACCCATCGCCTGACCCCTTGACGCGCCCGCCTCGGTACGACGCCAGAAACCGTCGGCCGACACCATGGCTGGGTCGCTCACGACTTCCGCAAGTAGCGGCGCACCACGTACGGCACCACGCCGATCATCATGCCGATCGCCAACCCGCCCCAGTGGGCCGCGTTGGCGATGCTGCCGACGAAACCGAACGAGCAGATGACGAGCCACGCGATCATGTAGCTCACCGTCTGCGTGCTGACGTGGATGCCTTCGTACGGCTGCAGGCGGCTCTTCATCCACGCGTACCCCAGCAGCCCGGCGACCACGCCCGACATCCCGCCAAACAGCGAGTAGGCCCACAGCGCCTGAGCCGTGCAACTGATGGCGGAGATCGCCAGCGTAATCATCGCGAAAAACAGGCTTCCCTTGCGGCTTTCAATGATACGGCCGAGCTGCCAGAGCCACATCAGGTTGAAAACCAGATGCATCGGGCCGTAGTGAATGAACATCGGCGTCACCAGCCGCCATACCTCGCCACGCTTGATGCTGTCGAACATCGACGGCTCGCGGGTGAGATCCTCCGTGTTCGAGAAGACCTCCCGATTGTAGTCAAACAGCAGCGCGTGATAGATCGGCGAGTCGCGCTTCTCGCCGAACTGCGTGAAGCCCCCGACGATCACGCACAGGAAAATCAACGTCACCGCTACCGGCGTACCGTACTTGCCCATCGAGGCCGACGCCCAGGTCGTGCGGACGTCGCGGTAATTGGCGCGCCGCTTCATCGCCTGTTTCTGCTCGGCGTCGCGCAGCTTTTTCGCCGCCGATGACGCGTTGTACTTCGCATCGGCAGGCGACTGCCGAAACTGCTCGAATTCGATCTTCCCCGCGTCCACGTCGTCATCGTGCTCGATCCACACCTGCCACGCCCTGTCCGAAGTCTGTTCCTCGGCGTGTGCGTCGATCTCCTGCGTCAGCAGGTAATCGCAGAACCGTCGTGCGTCGGGTTCGGTGGAGATGGTGCCGATGAATCGCATGGGTGGGGCAGTGTCGAGTGTCGAACGGCGGATGTCGAGTGCGGCCGGTCAGTCGCTATCTGTTGCGTGAGAACTGGCACTGGCGCCCACCTTCACGCACCTGATTGCCATGAACATCGGGATCTCCTTGCGAGCCTGATTCTCTGCCGCCTGGCGCGGGCCCGGCTGGCTGGTCTTGTGGCTCGGCCACTCTTCGATCGCGTCGATCAGCAGACCCGAATTGCGGGCGGCTTTGACGTAGCTCTCAATCGGCTTGTGGAACGTCCACGTGTACTCCGAGTGCTGTTTTCGTCCCGGGTGGGCGACGATCGGACTCTTTCGCGGGATGAGGTAGCGATCGACGCGCCGGTACTGAACCTTCCTTTGCTCATCCCACCCCCAGTGCGATTCCTTCGCCCCGCGGAACGCCGGGTGCATCATCGCGACGACAAACTTCCCGCCGGGCTTCAGTGCCCGGCTCACGCCCGCGAACACGGGCTGGATCGGATGGATGTTCTGCATCGCCAGCACGCACGCCGCCGAGTCAAATTCGGCTTCGAGCAGGAAGCCTAGTTCGCGTGCATCGCCGACGAAGAATCGGTTTGCTTTCCCGTCGTCTCCTGCGTGTTTCTTCGCCAATTCGATCAGGTCTCGCGCGGCGTCGATGCCGACCGTGGACACCCCGCGTGTCCACAGCAGCCGGCACAGCACGCCCTGGCCGCAGGCGACGTCGAGGACGCGTTGCCCGGCTTGCGGTGCCAGAAGTCGAATGACCCCCGGCAGTACGACATGCTGGTGGTATTCTGACCCGGATTCTCCGACGAGTTCGTCATACCACTGTGCGATATCGTGCCAGTCGGTGGTAGGGGCCAGCTGCGGCTTGGGGGAGGGCTTGGGCCGACGGTCATCAGGCGAGCGTTTCATCAGACCGCCGAGCCTACCGCCCCCGCGCGCATAAATCCCGCCTACATCCAATCCTATCGACGCGGCCGTTGTAGCCATGCGTTACAATCCCCACTGTCCCGGCCGGAGTTGGCTGGGTTGCGCGATCAGCCCGTTGACCGCGCAACGCAAATGTATCACCTGCTACATTGCGATATCCACCCCGCGGCCGAAGTCGCTCTCAGTCCATGGTTTACGGCCGATGTATCACTGATGCATCGTGTGCGCGCGCTACATTTGATACATCTGAACGCTATTCACTTGTGAAAGAACGCTCCGGCTCCGCCTCCTTCGGGGGAGGTCGAGTGGGGGTTGCGGCGTCCGAGTCCTTCCGTTGCCCAGATAGGCACCGAAAGCCAGAGACACGAAGTCACCAAGGGTCGCGAAGTTCAGCACGAAGGAAACGCGAGCGGGGATTTCACGCCGTTCCACATGCCTACTATTTTCTTCGTGATTCCCTTCGTGGCCCTTGGTGCTTTCGTGTCTCTGCGGTCTTGGGCGCGACCCAAGCACCTTGACGCCGCAACCCCCACCCAACCTCCTGCTTCGGGGGAAAAAACCGGATTCCAGATCACGCGCGCATTCTGAGCGCTTCGTGCAGGCTCATTTCTACCGCCGGTGCTCGCAAAAAGCGGCGGAAAAGTGAGGCCGGAGGATAATTATGAGGGGTGCGATTGGTCGCACCGGACGGCGCGGCACAGGCGATCTGGCTTCGCTCGCTTGCCATCGGTTGGAGATTGCCAGGCAGGGCAATCGCAGGTGTCCCCATCAAGTCCCGCGTACTCGCGGGGGAGGCTGCGGTGAGGCACTGCCGGTCGAGCTGGCTTAGCAGAAAACGTCTGGCTTCTCCCCCGAAGGCGCAAGCGACGTCCGCCTGGGAATATGGCAATGGGTGGTCGCTTACGCCTTCGCGGGATTTTGTGTGCAGAAGTCGGTCGCGCAGAAACGCCCCCACGCCACCCCAACCCTTTCCCGGTGTCCCTGGAGAGCCAG
>JBBRFH010000131.1:0-9492 GCA_038224615.1 Tepidisphaerales bacterium | reverse complement strand
GTCGGTTTCGACGGCGAGCTGGGTATACATGGCGCTGTTGAAGTCGGACTTGGCTTTGCCGTGCAGGACGGTGTTTCCGCCCGTGCCGATCTTCACGCCCGGAATAGCTGACCGGAACGCGGCGGCGAACTTGCGGTGCATGTCGAGATAGACCTGAATATCGGGCAGGAAGCAGAAATTGGGGAGATCCGGCTCGTTGTAAAATTCGACCGAGAGAATACTGGCCGCATAGGGCAGGTATTTGGCGACGGCGCGCTCCGAGACCCAGCGGCCGTAAGCTTCAAGATCGGTCGGTGCGCCGCGATTGTCCGACTTTTGTGAAGGCTCACGGAGTTCGACAGGAACGCCATTAAACCCGGCGGCAATCAACAGGTTATTTTCCGTAACGGCCGGGTGGGGCTCGAACGTGCGATACGCATCCAGTCCCAATGGCGCAACGACATTGCGAAGCAGGAACCTCGTCTCTTCGTCCGATGTCCAGTCGATCGCGTGTTGCGACCCGAACCACATTGGAGACCGATTCACACGGCCACCATTCAAGTTGAGCACGGCCACCATGTCCGTCTTGCGGGCCTGGACACCTTCTGCATTCAGTGCAAGAGAGGCTTCATAGTGCCCATACGTGCGGCGACCGAAGTTCACCGGAACATCCAGCTCTCCGTAAGGCGGGATCGTGACTGGCACAGCTTGCGTCGCCACAGGTGAGGTCTTCATCGGGTCGAAACTCGAATAAAGTTTGGCCTCGAAGTTGGCGCTCACGGCAGTGGGTAACGCGTTGGAAAGACGGTAGCGCACGACCACGTCCTGTTTCGGGTCATACCCCATGCCGCTGAAGGTGGGTTCGATGCTGACGCGATAGCCAGGATCGAACGAACCGACGAGCGTCAGGTCATCGATCAACACGTCGCCCGTCCCCACGGTGGGCGTCGAGAAGAAAACGTGCAGCAGGCTCAGGGGGTACTGCATGTCCTTGAGCGAGGGGGCGGTTTTTTCGTTGACTTCGACGACGTGCTCGGCCCACTGGTCGCCGAGTAATTCGGCGGCGGGGAGACGCGCTTTCTTGCCGGCCGAATCGACGATCTCAAATGAGATCGAGGATTTCAAACCTTGCGGATTGGCCCAGAAGCGTATTGCATCGATGGTGCCTTTATGGTCGGTGACGGAGCCACGTTGAGCCCAGAGGGTGTTCATACCGTCGCTGGTAACGGGTTGCTTGAAGCAGTACCGAATGAGACCGACCCCGACGCCGCGGTGGGACTGTTGCGGACGAAGGGCACCGGTGAGGTATGTGTACCCGCCGTAGGCCCGCTCGCCTTCGGGCTGGGCAGTGTTCCGGGCCCAAGTGCGCCACGAACTCAATGACTCAAAGTCCTCGACCACATACCGCATTTCACCGAGGCCATCGGCCGGGGGACGGCCGCGTGTGTTCATTGGTGAGCGTGTTTCACGCGAAGGGTCGGATTTTATGATCGGAAGCGTCTGGTCGCTCACCAGTCGCATCTCGTTGAGTTGGAAGGCGCGTTTGCTCCCTGTCACCGACTGCTCGATGACGCGAATTTCCAATGCATGCGTTCTTTCAAGGCGGCCGTCGAAACGATGACGGTGGACCGAAACTTCGCCGGGTCCCAGGTTGCGAGTGCTGCCAAGACGTGTCTCACAGCGACCGTCGCCGTCGGAATCGCCCCAGAACTCCATCTCGATGGGGTAGTAATTTTTGAATCGGTCTGAAGCGCCGGTCTCGATACCCCCTAAATGTTCAATCGGCTCGGCGAACGTGATCACGACGGATACGGGGCCTTGTCCGGCGGTGTTACCCGCACCGCGGATGGAGGTGGACAAGTCATTATCGAAAAGGTTATCGACACCTTGTCCGCGATCCGATTTGAAAGAGGATTTCAGCTTCGCGCCTTGAGGCAGTGACAGAATACGGCCGGGCAGCTTTTCAGTTACGGGGAGCAGTGACGCATCGGCCGCGATCATCCGTGACGGCGCGTCGGCCGATGGAACCTTCGGAGCTTCTTCTGCGCGCGCCGCAACCGAAAGCAACATGGCGAAAATTGCGATCAGTCGTTGGGCCGTCATTCAAACCTCTCAGCGTCTAACGTCTGAGTGCCACGGTCGCCTGCAGAACCTGGACCGCAGCTTGTCGGGCGCGTTGGTGCTGCTCGGTGTTCAATCGTTCGGCGCAACCGACCACATGCCGTAGCACAACGTTCCAGGGACTACCACGAGCGCCGGGTTCTGACCTTGGACGGTCTCCACGGGGCTCATCAGACTGACGTGCCCGTCAGCCATGAGGTAGTTGAATCGACCGCGATGCATGGCCTGGGCTCTTGGTGAAGCGATTTGGTCGGAGGCCGTGCCGATGGAAGCGCCGAGCCAGTTTCCAACCCCACGATCAGACGCGAGATCAGCACCCATTGTTTCCGTCAAGAGGATCAGCTTTGTCGCATTCCGCATGCTGGCAAATTTCATCTGTTCGGGCTGGGTCGCCGAACGCAAAGGATAACCAGAAATGCTGCCGCGCTGAATGGTTCCCAGCGCGCCAGTCCAGGGACGGATGCGACCGTCGTCGCTCCGGTTGGCGTGCGAGGACATGCGGTACGTGCGTTTCCCTGGCGAACTCGAATCGCTCGGGCACAGCGTCACAGGAGCTTTGGGCCAGGCAGCCATCGCAACGATATAACTGCCGCTGACGAACTGGGTGTCGGTCAGCTTGACGCCGACATATGGCGCGATCAGGTCATCCCAGCTGATGGTGGCAATTGGAAGATTGGGGGTCGAATCCCAGCCGGAGTAGGGACAGTAGTCTCGGTGCTCTAAGCCGTAGAGCTTAAAGGCGGTCCCAAGTTGACGCAGATTGCTGGCGCAAGCCACTCGCCGCGCCGCCGACCGTGCTGTGCTGAGCGCGGGCAGGAGAACGGCAATCAACAAAGCAATGATTCCAATGACGACGAGAAGCTCAACAAGTGTAAAACCATTGCCTCTTGTCCTGATGACGTGTAACTCTCGGCTCACTACAGTCCTTTCGTCAACCCAGAAGTCCGACGCTCTGAATCAGACTGTACAACCCCTCGCATGCGCAGCTAGATCATTTTAATATATTATGATATCATATTGCGCATGACAGATATCGTTAGCCTCACGCGGCGAAGCCATCGGCGACGCGTAATCCGCACAGTTCGGGTGGTGGTTGAAAGTGCGCTCACGCCAGCGGACGACTTGCTGCGCGGCATTGCAGAGTACGCTCACACCCGCACCGACTGGCACCTGCTGATCGAACAGGATCAACGGGCTGCGGGTAATAGCGAATGGCTTAAAGACGACGGCCTTATTTACGGTTTCGCCCGGATCACACCAGCTGCCGCTGAGTTTGCCAAGTCGGGAGGCCTTCCCGTTGTCGGAACGTATCTGCACATTTCCGAGGTGACCACGGCTACGGTTACAGTGGACGATCACGCCATCGGAGTCGCCGCTGCCGATTATTTTTCCGGGCGAGGGCTTCGCAATGTCGCCTTTGAAGCCTACGCGGATCGCTCAACTTCGGCCGTCCGACGGTTTGAGGGCTTTGTGGAACGGTCGCGCAAACTGGGGCTGACTCTGCACATGGCGAACGCCGCCTGGCTCGACGGCGTTACGCCCGCGTCCTCGCATCATCGCCCTGACATCATTGACCTCGTCATGAAGTGCCCCAAGCCACTGGGGATGTTCTGCACACACGATAATCTCGCCCGGTTGACATGCGAGCATCTTCGCGCCGCTCGAATACCCGTGCCCAACACCGTGGCGATCTTGGGGTGCGACAACAATCAACTGATCAGCAGTTTGGCCAGCCCTGCCATCAGCAGCATCAATTGCGGGTGGGAGCGAGTCGGGTTCCACGCCGCTCAGACGCTCGACGCGATATTCAACGGGCATGCCGTGGCCGACCGCATCACCCTGCTCGCCCCACTTGGCATCGAAGAACGCCAATCCACCAAAGTGCTCGGCGTTGACAGCATGGCTCTCGCCCAAGCCCTGCAATTCATCGAAGATCATGCCTGCGACCCGTGTACGGTTGACGATCTAATCGACTCGGTTCCACAGGTCAGCAGCAGGCGATGGCTCGAAACGTCCTTCCAAAAGCACCTGGGGCGCACGCCCAAGGAAGCGATTACACACGTTCGTATGCAACGCGCGCGCATGCTATTGGCCTCCACGTCCATGAAACTCGATATCATCGCCCGTCGCTGCGGCTATGGCTTAGTCCACAATTTCTCGCGGGCATTTCGACAGGAAAATGGCGTTCCTCCCGCCACTTATCGGCGTGATGTGAATCGACACCCAACCATTCTATCCGAGCGATCGATGGGGTGAAAATAAAGAAAGCGAAGCGTCTGGGACCAAACGTAAGCGTTTTATGCGGGGCATACCAGTTCGGGTGCGTGACCGTTTACGCGGCCCATTTTGAAGTCGGGGCATACAACTGATTGTGGAACTCGGTTTCCTCGCTCAGCCACGCGGCCCGTAACGCCAGGATCGACACGACGCCGGCGGTGTTCCAGGACTGTTCCGTTCCCTTCACACGCATGTTGAACAGCTTCACCCCGGACTCGGTCATCCCCGAACCGATCGGCCAGTCATGTCGACATGCACTACCGCAAAAAGGCCGGGCACAACCGGGCCGACGTATTTGGTGGGATCATGGGGTTGCGCTGAAGACGTAGCGCGACGACCAGGTACACGTCTGGCCTGGGTCGGCGTGGACGCGGACGAAGCCCTCGGGACACAGCGCCATTGGCGTCGCAAAGAGGCGAACGAATTCCGGAGCCGGCCGCAGATCGATGCGGAGCGTTTTCCCCGCAGGATCGGCGACGGTCATCGTGAATTCGCCCGGCGCGGATTGGAGATCGTGGTTGGCGACAAACTCGCACCACACGGTTTCGCCGCGCGGAATGGGCCGGGTGATCGTTGCCGTTCGTCCGTTCAAGGCGACGTGCCCGTTAAGTCGCGCAGAGTCTTTGACGATCACGTCATACGGTAATCGCAGCAGCCAGCCGGCCCCGATCCGCTGGCCATCAATGTTGATGAAATGGTGCCCGTAGTGCAGCGTGTCGATCGCGCGCGAGCCGGTGTTCTCCAGGCTGCGCTGGATCGTGAATCCCGGCTCATCGGCAATCAGTTCGACCTGCTTGCGGTATCGGTAGCCCCACCCCGCACCCCGAATCGTGTGTTCAAACACGATCGCATCGCCGCGGTCATTCGCGGTCACTTCCCAGCGCCCGGCATCGTCAATCGTGTGGGCGTTGAAGAAGCCGTACGCATCGGCACTCGGGCGGCGGAGCAGGCCGACGCCGATCTTCAGAAACGGCTCGCCGACGGCCGCGTCGGCAAACCCCGGCGGGTCGTCCATGCTGAACTCCTCGGCGGTCCCCTGAACGTTGTCATGGTGATACGGATCGGACGGCGCTTGGTTCCAGGGACCGAAGAATACATGCCCGTCCCATTCGGCCCGGGTCACCATGCCCGAACGCTCGAAACGCGCGCCGCGGTAGAATCCGATTTTCTCGTCCGGGAGCTGCAGCGTCAGTTTCACCAGGTCGTTGCGCAGTGTCGCCGACGGACAGACCGAAGGGGCGGGGACTAGCCCCGGCGCCGGCGCGTTCTGCAAGCGGGGTAAGGCAAAGTCGATCGGGGACGTGGACATCAAGGCACCTGCCAAACTAGAGAACGCATGTCACCGGGAACCAAAACCCGGCTTTCGATCCTCATCACATACATGCGGGCACCCCAGAACGGAAATCACCCGTCGGCATTCAAACGGACCAGGCAGCTCCTCCAGACGATCTGAAGGTCGATCGGCTACCCGACCGGGGACCGATTTCGCGATTGGTGTCAAATCTCGCGCGCATCGCGACTCTGGCGCGGGTTTTTACTTACCCCTGCGACAAAATGCGTGGTATAATTTGGCTCATGATGGGAGACCGCAACGCGGCTGGAACGATGCCGTGTGAGCCCCGTGTCGCAGCACGAAGGGCTATTTTACGGAGCGCCTGCGGTGCGGCACGTCTTGCGAGGCCGACGGCGTGTGGGCTGGCTGGTCGGGCCAGCCCACGCCCGGCGGCCGGTGCGCCACTTTCGCGCCGGTCTGCTCGGAATAGTGTCGCAGTCAAGATGGGTAATTTGCGCCCGCCGCACGGGCGATTCGCTAAGTAGGTCGGCGCGGCTCCCTTGGTCATTGGATTCTCAGAAGTGTATTGCGGAAGCGTCAATTCATGTCAGGCAGTCGGGTGGCGTGTTCGAGCAAACGCAGGACCCGGACAGCCCGAAACGAGCGTCGATCGTCCTTGGTGCGACGGCGACGCGAGATTTTTAGAAGGCGGAGAAAATATGCAGTCAGCTCAAAATGCCAACGTGACGGTCCTCGCGCGCCGCCCAAAGATTCAACATCGGTTCATCAAGCGGGCCGCAACGACGGTGCTCGAATCACTCGAGTGTCGTCAACTGCTCAGCACCGTCTCCTGGACCGGCTCAGTGGACGGTAACTGGAGCGTCGCCAGCAACTGGCAGGACGACCAGGGTGCCCAGCGCGTTCCAAGCGGTACCGACGACGTCGTGATCAACCCCCCGAGCAAGCTGACGATTACCGTCGACGGTACGCAAGCGGCGCGGAGCGTCACAGTCACCGGCGACGATACGCTTAACATAGGCAACAGCAGCACACTGGTACTCAGCGGCGACAGCACGGTAAAGCAACTCACCGTCGGCGCGTTCGCTATCGTCAATACCGGCGGCACCCTCACGCTCAATGGCACCAGTGCGCTGACCACGAAATCAGAGCTGCAAGGCTCGGGCAAGGTCATCAACAGCGGCGCGATGACGCTCTCGGACAATACGCCGACGATCAAGACCGAATTACAGGTCACCGGCACGCTGACTGCCAATCCCGGCGTCATTGTCGAAATGAACGGCGTGGCCGGAAAAATCCGCGTCCTCAGCGGCGGAATAATGAACTCGCGCGCCAATTACCTTAACCCCCAAAACGGGAGCGTTGGCGTCATCGTCGAAACAGGCGGGACGCTCAACGTCGGCGCCAGCGGCCCGGGCGTGAACATCGACGGCGGCACCGTTAAAGTGCTGAATGATGCGAACTTCGGCGGCACTTCGTCGCTGACGGGCTATCTGCGCAACGCAACGATCGACGTCGTCACCGGTGCCCAGCTCAATCTGGGCGTCAACTCCATCGTCAATGCCAGCGGCACGATCACCGGCACCGGCGCGGGCCAGGTGAATCTTGCGACCGACTCAACGCTCAACCTGACGGCCGACACGTCCATCAATTTCGCCACCGACATGTTCCGCCTGCCCGGCCGCAGTACCATCGCCGGCCCAGGCACGCTGACGAACAACGGCAGCATGTGGAACACCGGCGGCGCGACCTTCAAGACCAAAGTCCTGAATTACGGAACGTTGCGGATGAGCACGGCACTGGATTTCGGCGGCACGACAGGTGAGCTGCGCAATAAAGCAATCGGCGTGATCAACGGCAACGGTAGTTTCCGTCGATCCGATGCGGCCTCTACCGCGCCGGGGCTGTTTCTCGAATCGGGCAGCACCTTCCATGCCTCCACCGGCGGCATGGGTTTCGAGACGTCAGTGCCGCTCTCGATCACTGGCGCGACGATCAAAGCCGATAACGGCTATGGCATCGGCTTTGACAGCGCGAATGCGACGATCAACGGCGCAACATTCCTGATCACCGGCGGCGGCCCAGTCTACTTTGGTGCCCCATCCGTCACGACATTGTCCGGCACGATCACCGGCAGCGGTGCGGCCGACCAACTCCGCTTCGGCAACAACTCGGCTACGTTTATCATTCCCGCCGCAGGCGCGACGATCGCCACTACGTCCGCCAACCTCATCGTGCTGGTCAATGCCGAGTTATCCGGGCCCGGCACGTTGACCGTTGCGGCCGGCAGCACCGTCGGGGTATCCGGTACGTCGATAATTCAAAATGAATTACTTGTTAACGGCGCTTTCAATCTCGACCGTGGGGGCAACGCCAGCCTGATCCTCAACGGAAACGGCCAACTGCATATCGGCGGCACAGGCTCGGTGCGCGCCGATTCCAACTCCAATGGCCAATATATTTACACCACCACGGCGGCCACGCCCGGATCGATCAAGATCGACGCCGGCGGGCTGTTCTATCGCGACGGCGGCAGCGCGTTCACCACGATGGAAATAAGCGTGCCGGTAGATAACTCCGGCACCATCCGTGCCGCGCGTCTGGCCAACATTTATCTGAAAGGTGGTATCGCCCAACTCGTCGGCGCGCCCGGCAACACCACGTTGACCGGCGGGCGTTACGAAGTCCTCGACCAAGGCCTCATCGACTTCAACGGCAAAACCATCAACACACTCGGATCAGGCGCGTCGATCCTGCGCGGTGGACTGCCTTTACAATTCGCGCCGTTGAATGCCCTGAGCAACCTCCAGGGTTCTCTGGAACTCACGCAAGGCATCGATATCCCGCTGACTTCTTCACTCACCAACTCCGGCACGCTCATTCTGGGCGCGGGATCGGCGCTTTCGGTCGGCACTTATACGCAAACCGCAGGCGGCACGGTGCAGTTCGTGATCAACGGCACCACGACTGATCAAATCGGGCAACTGCTCGGCAGTGGCGCGGCCACGCTCGCGGGCACCGCCATCGTTCGCGCCGCGGCAGGCTACACACCGCCGACCAACGCCGCCTATACGCTTGAAACGTTTACCTCCGGCAACGGAACGTTTACCACCGTGCAGGGCCTGAACCTGGCCGCCAACACCGCGCTCGACCCGGTCTACACCCCGACGAGTTTCTCCGTGAACGTCGTCACCGGCGGGCCGACCGGATCCGCCGACCTCGCGGTGACCGCGATCACGCCACCCGCGAGCGGTGTTGCCGGACAGAACATCACCCTGTCCTACACCGTCACAAATAACGGCGGCCCGACGTCGGTGACGGGATGGACCGACACGATCTACCTGTCGAAGAACGGCGTGCTCGACAGCAGCGACGTCATTCTCGCACACGTCACCCATTCCGGCGCGCTGACGGGTGGTGCGTCGTATGTCGGCAACGTGACGGTGCCGCTGGTCGGAGTGCTGCCGGGCAGTTATCACCTCGTCGTCGTCGCCGACTCGCGCGGGCAGGTCGCCGACGTGGATCGCACGTCGAATGTCGCCGCCAGCGCCGGAACGATCAGTGTCACGATCCCGGCACTGACGCCCGGCGTGGCTCAGAACGGCACGATCACCGCCGGCCAGAGCCTGTACTACATGGTGACGCTGCCGGCCGGGAAAACGCCGACGTTCACGTTCACCGGCGCGACCAACGGCGCTGCGGAGATATTCGAGTCACTCGGGAAGGTTCCGACGCTGGCCGACTTCGATGCCGGCGCGTTTAACGCGACGTCCGCCGTCCAGCGCGTCACCGGCGCAGCAACCGCGCAAGCGACTTACTTCATC
>JBBRFH010000130.1:0-9528 GCA_038224615.1 Tepidisphaerales bacterium | reverse complement strand
GCTGGAGATGGGCCCGCTCGCGTTCGCCGAAGGCAGCCAGCACATGGAATTCGGCCGCAACCTGGAGATCAGCGACACGTCCGAGCAACTGCTACAGGACGCCCTCAAGCGCGAGAATTACCCGACCAACGAGAGCGGGTTCGACCTCGGCGAAGTCAGCTACCACATGGGCTGGTGCTACCACCGCGCCGCCCCGAACGTCAGCACCAAGGCGCGCGAAGTGATGACGATCATTTACATGGAAGACGGCATCAAGCTGATCGAGCCGAAGCACAACGCGCACAAGAATGACTGGCGCAGCTGGATGCCCGGCGCCGAGATCGGCAAGCCCGTCGCATCGCCGCTCAATCCGGTGCTGTACAGCGCGAAGTGAGCACGATCGCGTAGGGGTGCGATTCATCGCACCAATCCACGCCGAGACACGAAGGCACGAAAACCACGAAAGCAAACACGAAGCATACGAATCAAAAAGAAATCCGCTCCAGCATTTCCTTCGTGCTGAACTTCGTGCATTTCGTGTCTTCGTGTCTCTGCGCTTTCCTCTGAGATCCCACCCCGCCGACGCCGCCGACAGAAATATTGCCGATTCCCTCGTGATAAGTCGATTTCGGTGGCATACTAATGTTGCCGTGACAGACGACGTCCGACCCACCCTCGCGATCACCATGGGCGACCCCGCCGGGGTCGGCGCGGAAGTGATCGTCAAGGCCCTTTCCGATCCGTCGCTGCGTAGGAAAGCGCGGTTCGTCATCTTCGGGATGAACGAAATCCTCAACTACGCCGCCGACCTGTGCGAGTTGGACGTCTTCTGGTGGCGCGACGTTTTCAGCGGCAAGCTTAAGCATTACGGGCATGATGTCGTCGTCGTCGACTACGACAACTTCGACGAATTCTCGCTCCTGGGGAACACGATCCGCGGGCCCAGCAAGATCGGCGGGCAGGCGTCGATGCGGTTCTGCCTCGACGCGATCGAGATGTGCAAGCAGGGCATCGCCGACGCGATGGTCACGGCACCGATCGCCAAGGAAAGCTGGAAGCTCGCCGGCTTCAACTATCCCGGCCACACCGAGTTGCTCGCCGACCGCACGGGCGCCAAGAACGTCAGCATGATGTTTGTCGGCGGGCCGATCAAGGTGATCCTGGCGAGCGTCCATGTGCCGTTGAATTCGTTGTGGGGGCGGTTGAACATCGGTGCCGTGTTTCATCCGATCGAACAGGTACACAAGACGCTCGTCGAATGGTTCGACATCCCCAAGCCGCGAATCGCCGTCGCCGGCCTCAACCCGCACGCAAGTGAGAACGGCCAGTTCGGAGACGAGGAAGAACGCATCATCTCGCCGGCCATTTTCATGGCGCGAGAAAACGGCGTCGACGCGACCGGCCCGTATTCGCCCGACACGGTCTTTCTCTCGGCGCGGGACGGAAAATTCGACGCCGTGGTGGCGATGTACCACGACCAGGGACTGATCCCGGTGAAGTTGCTGGCGTTCGACCGTGCGGTCAACCTGACGGTCGGCCTGCCGATCATCCGCACCAGCCCCGACCACGGCACCGCGTTCGACATCGTCGGTCGAAACCGCGCCAACCCGGGATCAATGCGGGCGGCGATCGAACTGGCGATCGACCTGGCTCATCGGCGGCGCGCCGCCAACGCCGCCAAGCCGCAGATCAGCTCCGACGAGCCGAAGTAAACCTCGCGCCGCAGGCAATCGACACAGCTACTTTCCGATGCAAAAACTCGAGAAGATCCGTCCGAGCACGTCGTCGGGGGAGATCTGGCCGAGGACGTCGCCGAGCGCGTCCAGGGCGTGGCGGAGTTCAAACGCGATCACTTCGATCGGGCCGTCCGCGTTCGCGGCGTCGAGGGCACTGACGGCAGTGGCGATGGCTTGTCGGTGACGGGCGTTGAGGGCGAGACGGGCGTCGGCCGCGGTGCCGCGCGCGAAGGCCAGATCGCTCATCGCACTGCGGAGCAAGTGCAGATTTGTGCCGGCCTGCGCGGAAATACCGATTCCACGCGAGGCCGGTGCCGCAGGGTGAAGATCGATCTTGTTGATGACCGAGAGATCGGCCTCGCGCGCCAGCGGCATCGCCGGCGCCGGGTGCGTCGCGTCGATGAGATGAATGACAAAGTCCGCCTCCTCGCTCGCTCGCCGGGCGCGGGCCTGCATCTGCGCGGCGACTTCGCGTGGCGACGAAGCGTTGTCGTCATCGGCTTCAAAGCCGGCAACGTCGATCACCTCGACGAGGCCCCCGTCGAGCAGGACGACGGCCGACAGCGCATCGCGCGTAGTGCCGGCAACCGGTGAGACGATCGCGCGCTCCAGCCCGGCTAGCGCGTTCAGCAGCGTGCTCTTGCCCGCGTTAGGTCGCCCGACGAGGACGAAGCGCGGGTGCCGTGACAGTTGCTCGAAACGCGGCGCGCCGTCGACGAGCGCGGTCAGTTGACGCTTCACACCGTCGATGCGAAGGCGGAGGTCGGCGGGGTCGATGAAGGAGATGTCCTCTTCAGAGAAGTCGATGCCAGCTTCGAGCAGCGCCAGTGCGTCGGCAATTACACCAATCAGCGGCGTGAGCCGATGGGCCAGTTCGCCGGCCATCAGTTGACGCGCGGCGCGGAGTTCGGCGGCGTGCTGGGCGGCAATCGTCATCTGCACGCCCTCGGCGGCGGTCAGATCAATGCGTCCGTTCAGGTACGCGCGGGCGGTGAACTCGCCCGGCTCGGCCTGCCGGGCACCATTGGCGATCAGGTGGTCGATCAGCAAGCGCGCCAGCAGATCGTTGCCGGGAATATGCATCTCGGCGGTGTCTTCGGCGGTGTAGCTGTTGGGTGCCTTGAAGGTGTAAACCCAGGCCTTCACGGACAGCCCGGCAAAATTGACGCTCACCCGCGTCGCCGCTGACGATAAAACCGCGAGCGTGGGGGCAACAGTTTTTAGAAGCTCGGCCGTGCGCATGCCCGAGAGCCGGACGATGTGCCGCGCCGACTCCCCCGCCGCCGAGCTGAGCGCGACGATGGTGTCGTGAGACGAGTTTGCAGTTGGCACTTTGGAGTTTGGAGAATCGGCGGTCACTTCAAACTCCAAGCACCCAACTGCAAATCATCTTCGCCTACTTTTTCTTGTTGCGCTGCTGTTGCTGGGCTTTGCGTTCGGCGTCCTGGCGGAGGTTGTCGGCGCGTTGCTGGAGGTTGGTGAACCAGCCCATCAAGCCGCCGCCGGGCTTTTTCGGGGCTTCGCCCTTTTTGGGGACGTCCTTGGCGTCGAGGATTTCCGCATCGACGATCACCGGGCCGGTGGCCGCGCGGGCGTCCTGCTCCTTGATGTGCTTGCGGATGATCTTGTTCTCAATGATGCCGAACACCGTGCTGGTCAGGATGTAGACGTTCAGGCCCGACGGGCTGGAATAGAGCATGACGGGGAAGAGCAGCGTCATCCACTGCATCATCTTCTGCTGCTGCTCCTGCTCGGGCGTCATCGCCGGGGGCTTGGGTTGGAGCTTGGCCTGCAGCCAGAACGCGCCGGCCATCAGGAACGGGATGATGTTCACGCCGTCGAACGTGAAGAATAGGAAATGAACCGGCTCGCTGAAGGTGATCAGGTGATCCGGCTTGGCCAGGTCCTTGATCCAGGTAAGCCCATAGAAGAACGGCTGCAGGCGCAGCTCGAACGTGCTCGACAAGCCGCTGTAGAGCGCGATCCAGATCGGCATCTGCAAAAACATGGGCAGGCAGCCGAGCACCGGGGTGGCACCCTGCTGCTTGTAGAACTGCATCATCGCGCGGTTGAGCGCGTCCTTGTCGTTGGCATATTTTTTCTTCAGACGCTCAAGCTCAGGCCCGAACTTCTGCATCTTGGCCATGTTGACCTGGGCCTTCTTCGTGATCGGGTGCAGCAATGCACGCACGAGGAAGACCAACGCGATGATCGCCAGACCCCAGTCGCGCAGGATCATGTGGAAGAACGCCAGCAGCCACATAAGCCAGTCGATCAGGAACTGGAACGTGCAGTAGGTACACGACCCGCTGATTTCAAGCGTGTGGTGGTAGCCGATGTTGGGGTCAACGTAGTACGCGTTCTTGAGCAAGGTGCGCCAGCGCGGGCCGAAGAAGACCTTGGCCTCCAACTCCTGCTGAGCGCCGGGGGCGAGCGCGAGGTCAGTGGTTTCGATCGCGATGCCGACCTGCCGCAGGTGGGCCGTCTCCTCCTGCGGATTAAGCGTGTCGGCGGTGGCTTTGCGGACCCATGTGGGCTGACCGGGCGCGACGATCGGGCGGACGATCGAGTTGAAGTAATTGCCGCCGGCACCGATCCAGACGAGCGGGAAGTTCTCGTAGAGGGTGAAATCCTTCGACGGTGCCTTGGCGGAGAACGACTCAAGCGCCTGGTAGTTGAGCTTGATGGTGTTCGGCTCGCGATAGCCGGCGATCACCTGGCGGTCGCCGCCGCGCGATTGCTCGCTGGGCGGGAACGTCGGCCCGTTGATCACGCTGGAAATGACGACCGGCCGATCCGTGCGGTTGGCGAAGGTGTACTTGACGTTGGTATCAAATCCCTGCGGCCCGGCGGCACCGCCTTCGTCGCGCGGGGGAATGTCGAAGGTCTTGTAAACGGTGACGACCGGCTTGCTATCGGCACCGATGTCGATCGCCAGCGTCGCGCTGCGCTCAGTGACGGTCTCGACGCGCCACTGCGCGTTGGCAAGGTCGATCAGGTCGGGCGCGGCGTCGCCGTACTTGACGGTGATCGAGCGCGTCGACAGCGCGGAGATGCCGCCGGTGTTGTCGGGATTTTCAAAGACGAAGGGTTCGTCGGAGCCGACGGAGCGCTTGAACTCGTTGAGCGTGACGCTCACGATCCCGCCGCCCCTGGACGACAGCGCGATCTGCATGGCGAACTGCGTATCGCTGGGCTTGGCCGACCCGATCGTCACCAGCGGAGGCGGCGTGGTGGCGTTAGCCAGGACCCCAAGCGTCCCCGCACCCGCAGGCGCGGGTGCCAACTGCGCCGTCGCGGCGGGCGTCAACACCGGCTGCGTCGGGGTCGCGGAAATCGCGCCGGGTATCGCGGCCGGCGCCGTTGCGGGGGCGGCGGGCACGGGCTGGGTCGAGGGATCGCCTTGGACGATCGGCACCGGCTTGGGCACCAGCTCCCACCCGGTCACGTGCTCAATCCCCTGCAACATCGGCTTCCAGCCGAAGAGCACGAGGCCCGCGATCACAATCGCAAGCGTCATTCGCGTTCGTTCATTCATCTGCATGCGTTTACCGATCTCACTCAAAACTGGAACCGCCGATTTCGCCGCTTACGCAGATTCAGAAGAGGCCACTTCTAAACTTTTTGTACGCATCTGCGTAATCTGCGAAATCGGCGGTTCCTTCTTTATTCGTTTCATCTGCCGTCGATCAGGCGATCGCCGAGGAAGTTGTCCAGCTCGCCGATCGCGTGAACTTTCTTCACGGTCGTCTGGATGTCGTAATCGAGCCGGATGAACTCGATGGTGTTCTCGTTCACGATGACGAAGCTGGCCCGCGGGTCGCGGTCGCGGGGCTGGCCGACCGAACCGACGTTGACGATCGCCTTCTCGTCCGAAAGCTCGAACTTGTAGTCCAGTTCGTCCGGGGAATAGAAATCCGGCCCCTCCAAAAACACGCCGGGAACGTGTGTATGACCGACGAAGCAGATGCGATCGAACTTCTCGAAGATACTGTGGAACTTGCCGGGGTTGGTGTAGATATCGTCGGGAAAAATATACTCGTTGATCGGCCGCCTTGGGCTGGCGTGGGTGGCGACGAATTCAGGCGTTTTCACGCGGACGGGCAGGTTTCCGATGAATTTCCACCGCTCGGCGCGGGCCTTGGGGTCGGGGTCATCTTCAAACTGCTTGCGCGTCCAGAAACACGCCTGCTCGGCACCGGCGTTGAAATTAAACGGCTCGAACAGCACCGCAAAGTCGTGATTGCCCATCAGCGCCGCCCGGGCCCGCTTCGAGACCAGGTCCAGGCATTCCATCGGGTTCGGCCCGTAGCCGACGATGTCGCCCAGGCACAGGATGTGCTGGATGGCGCGCTTGTCGATCTCGGCGAGCACGGTCTGCAGCGCCTCGAGATTCCCGTGGATGTCACTGATGATTGCGAACACAGTAATCTGGCGATCCTAAAAGCATTGCGCGCGAGCGTCAAATTACCGCCCTTCGTTCGATCGAGCTACTCAGGGCTACCGCAGATGCCGCTCTTGTCTCGCTCTCCCGGATTACCGGGAGAGGGTATCAATGCCCATATGCGGTATCCCTGTTCGATCGACCGAAGCGATTCCCACTGGTGCGGCAGGATCGGCCGATGGATAGCCGCAGATGCGTGAGCCGATCCCGCCGGCTACGTCGCGGTGTACACCTCGGAACACGACGAGAAGCGGCTCTGCGTGTTCCCGCGCGAGCCGATCGGCGTGACGCAACGGCCTTGACGCGCTTGCGTTGGCTCACGCGGGAGCCTAAATAGTCCTTGGATGTTCTGAGCGGAGCGACCCATCGACATGAACCAGCCAATTGCAGTCGGCATCGCGATCCTCGGCCCGGGCGTCGTCGGACGCGGCGTGCTGGCGATCCTCGATCAACAACGCGACCTGCTGCACCGTCGCACCGGATTGCGCATCGACGTCCTCCACGTCGTCGGCCGCGACCTGGCGCGCCACGCCGACCTCGCCAAGACATACACGGTGACGACCGACGCTCGCGCCGCCATCAACGACCCGGCCGTGCAGATCGTGGTCGAAGTGATGGGCGGCCTCGAGCCCGCCGGCACCTACATCGCCGAGGCGCTCAACGCCGGCAAGCACGTCGTCACCGCCAACAAGGCGTTGCTGGCCGCCAAGGGTACCGAGCTGTTTGAACTCGCCAAGCACAACAACGTCGCCATCGGCTTCGAAGCCAGTTGCGGCGGCGGCATTCCGATCATCGACGCACTCACCCGCGGGCTGATCGGCAATCGCATCGATGCACTGATCGGCATCATCAACGGAACCTGCAATTTCATCCTGACACAGATGAGCCAGAACGGCTGGACCTACGCCGACGCACTCAAGGAAGCGCAGCGGATCGGGTTCGCCGAAGCCGACCCGGCGCTGGACGTCAGCGGCCGCGATACGGCGCAGAAGCTGGCGATCCTCGCGACGCTCGCGTTCAACGCGCAGGTCAATGAAGCCGACATCGCCATCACCGGCATCGACCAGTTGCAGGCCGAGGATATCAAGTTCGCCGACGAGCTCGGCTACACGATCAAACTGCTCGGCATCGCCGAGCGCGTCGGCGAGCAGCTCGCGCTGCGCGTCCACCCCACGCTGGTCCACCAGGGCAACGTACTTGCCGACGTGAACGGCGGCTTCAACGCCATCAGCGTCTACGGCCATGCCATCGGGCACCAGTTTTTCTATGGCCGCGGCGCAGGCCAGATGCCGACCGCCAGCGCCGTCGTCGCCGACATCCTGGGCGTCGCGATGGGCACCATTCCGCACGCGTTCGCGAGGCTCAACATCTATCCCGGCAAACTCCCTCCCGCCCGGAAGCTGCCGTTCGACGAGCTCCAGTCGCGCTACTACGTCCGGGTGACCGCCCACGACGTCCCCGGCGTCTTCGCCGACATCACCGACGCCTTCGCCCGTCACCAGATCAGCCTCTCGGGCGTCTACCAGAAGGAAGTCGAGCCAGGCACCAAGCTGGTTCCCGTCGTCGTCACCACCCACAAGGCCACCGAAGGTGCCATGCGGGCGGCGCTGGCGGCGATCGATTCGCTGGCAACGATCAAGCCCACCACGGTCTGCCACCGCATCATCGAGCAGCCGCAGGAGTTCGCGTAATCGGTCGACATCGCCTCCCTGTTCGGGGTACGATTGCAGCCATGAGCGTCACGATCACCGCGACCGTTCGTCCGGACCACAAGCTCGAACTCAACCTGCCGCAGTTTCAGGCGGGGCAGAGCGTGCGCGTCACGGTCGAGCCGGTCGAATCAAAGGCAGCCAGAACGACTGAAAAGTCGGACAACCCTATCGAACGAATAGGATTCATGGCCTGGCTAAAATCCTTGCCGCCTTCGACGCGAACACGCGAGCAGTGGGATGAATTCGATCAGCAACTGCGGAAAGAGCGTGACGCATGGGACCGGGACTGATACCCATTGGGGCACGCGTCTACTGTGATTCTTCGATCTTTATTTACGCGATCGAGCAGCACATCGAATTCGGAGTTCCGGCGAGTACCGTGATCGATCGCGGCTCGTCGAAGGAGATCGAGTTAGTCTCAAGCGAATTGGCGATCATGGAATCGATGGTTCGGCCGCTACGAGCCAATGACACCGAAATCGTTCGCGACTTTGATTTGCTCTTTGGTGTCCGTTGGCTCGAGTTCGTGGCGATTGATCGTACTTTGCTCCGCGCGGCGGCAGCATTGCGAGCGCGTCATCCGTCGTTGCGCACACCGGACGCAATTCACCTGGCGACTGCGAATCAGTCTGCTATTGACGTGTTTCTGACCAACGACCGCATGCTCGCCACTATCTGTGGCTCGCGCGCGAAGCTGCTTTCCGATTTCCGGTAAACGCACCATGAAATACGCCATCATCATCCCCGACGGCGCCGCCGACGATCCACTGCCCGAGCTGCACGGCCGCACGCCGCTGGAGGACGCCAATACGCCCAACATGGACCGTGTCGCGCGCGAAGGCGTGCTGGGCACGGTTCGCACGGTGCCCGAGGGTTTTGAATCCGGCTCCGACGTCGCCACGATGTCGCTGCTGGGTTACGACCCCGCCAGGTACCACACCGGCCGAGCGCCGTTGGAGGCGGCGGCGTCGAGGATTCCGCTGTCGCCTACCGACTGGGTCTTTCGCTGCAACCTCGTCACCGTCATCGACGGGATCATGAAGGACCACTCGGCCGGCGGAATCTCCGACGCCGAGGCGCAGGTGATGATTCACGACCTTTCCCGCACCGTGCAGGCGCCGGGGTTCGAGTTCCATTGCGGCGTGTCGTATCGCAACCTGCTCGTCTATCGCGGCGAGCAGCATTTCGACGTCGTCACCAAGCCGCCGCACGAGATGCTCGACGAACCGACCAGCAAGTACCTTCCCACCGGACAGGGCGCGGAGATCCTCCGCAGCATCATCAAGCAGTCCGAGCGGATGTTCGACGTACACGAGATCAACACGGCGCGAATCACCAAAAGCCACAACCCCGCGACGCAGGTCTGGCTCTGGGGCCAGGGACATGCGCCGGCGATGCAGACGTTCGTCGAACGCTTCGGCATCCAGCGCGGCGCGATGATCACCGGCGTTGATCTCCTGCGCGGGCTGGCCAATCTGCTCGGGTGGGAAAACCTTACCGTGCCCGGCATGACGAGCTTCCACGACACCGATTACGTCGGCCAGGGTGAAGCCACCTGCGCCGCGCTGGACAGGTTCGACATCGTCGTCTCCCACGTCGAGTCGCCGGACGAGGCCTCGCACCAGGCCGATTGGAAAACCAAGCGCGGTGCCATCGA
>JBBRFH010000129.1:0-9534 GCA_038224615.1 Tepidisphaerales bacterium | reverse complement strand
GGTGGGCGGCCCGAATATCCTCCCCGCACTGCTCGGCGAGGGGCAGCCGATCACCTTCGCCCGCGCGACGCGCACGTTCGATTTCCTTGCCAACGGCGCGCTGACCGCGTCAGGTTTCCTGCGCAGTTCGTTCCACGAGGGTGTCTGGTCGGATGCGCATCGTGTGCTTCTTCGCTACAGCGCAGACAGCATGTATTGCCTGCTGCGATCGTTCCAGCTTTTGCGGGATCGATCCGAGACAATCCATGAGCCCTGGCAGCGGATGACACGGTCGCTTGCCGACGGGTTTGTGCGATTGTGGAACCGCTATCATCAGTTCGGCCACTACGCTTCGGCGTGGCGTGATGAGCTTCGCGTCGGCGGAACGTGTACCGCGGCGCTCGCGATCGGCGGGTTGGTGCGGGCGGCGTCGTGGTTCGACGAACCGGCATATCTCGAAACCGCAACCGCCGCGGGCTCGTATTATCACGACGAGTTCATCGCACGCGGCATCACCAATGGCGGGCCCGGCGACATTATTCAGTCGCCCGACAGTGAGTCGTGCTTCGGACTTCTTGATTCGTTCGTCACACTTTTCGAAGCGACGCGCGATCCCCGCTGGCTTACTGCGGCACGCAACGTGGCGCACCAGGCGGCGACGTGGGTCGTCAACTACGATTTTCCCTTCCCGGCCAACTCCACATTCGGGCGCATGGGCATGCTGACTGACGGAACCGTCTACGCCAATGTTCAGAACAAGCACAGCGCGCCCGGCATCTGCACACTTTCCGGCGACGCGCTGCTGAAACTGTTCCGCGCCACCGGCGAGCGAAACTATCTGGATTTGCTCCGCTCGATTGCGCATGCGATTCCGCAATACATGTCGCGCGTCGATCGTCCGATTGTCGACCGGCGCCCCAACCAGCGCTGGCCGATCATGCCGGCGGGTTGGATCAATGAGCGGGTGAACATGAGTGACTGGGAAGTCCGCGGCGATCCGGATAATGAAATCGGCGTAGGGGAGATCTTCGGCGGCTCGACCTGGTCGGAAGGCTCGATGCTCCTGACCTGGGCCGAACTGCCCGGAATTTACGCGCAGCCCGATACGCGGCTGCTCTGCGTCCTTGATCATGTCAACGCCGAATGGTCGGGGACCGGCGAGATCACGATCAGCAATCCGACGAAGTTTGATGCAACGGTGAAGATCCTCGTCGAGACTTCCGAATCGGCCGCGCAAGAGCGACTTTATGACGTGATGCGAACAGTCGTGCAGCGCGTCGATGTCCCCGCGGGCGGCGTCGTGCGATGGCGGGAAATCTTGTAGCAGGTTTAGCCTGACTCTCGCACTTCGGGGCAAGTCTTCGCTACCACTAAAACGACCGCGCCAGTGCCCCGCCACTACCAATGGGTTGTAAGTGCTTGTTTTTTCGAGGGATTCTGCTGCTATGCTGCCGGGGCTGTTCTATAACCGGCTGCACGGTTGGCAGCGGCGGCCAGGTGGTGGTCACGATGACAGTGGGCAGCCAGATTATCGCAATATTGGGACCGACCGCGTCGGGTAAGACCGCGCTCGCGCTGGCGGCCGCCGAGCGAATCGGCGCGGAGATACTGTCGGTCGATTCGATGCAGGTCTACCGCGGCATGGACCTCGGCACCGCCAAGCCGTCGGCCGACGAACAGGCGCGGGTGAAACACCACTTGATTGACCTCGTCGACCCGACCGAGACGTTCGCGGTGTCGCAGTTCATCGAGCGTGCCGACGCAGTAATCGCCGACGCCCGGGCGCGCGGCGTTCCGCTCATCGCGACGGGTGGGACGCCGATGTACTACAAGGCGCTGTTTGAGGGACTCTTTGAAGGCCCCAGCGCCGACCTCCCGCTGCGGGCGCAGCTCAACGAAGAAGCGCTGGACGTGTTGCACGCGCGGCTTGCGACGATCGACCCCGAGGCGGCGCAGCGCATTCATGTGAACGATCGCCGGCGGCTCGTGCGGGCGCTGGAGGTGTTTGAGCTGACGGGCAAGCCGATCACTGAGCATCAGCAGGAATGGGGCGCGGGGACGCATCGGCACGAAGCGACCTGGTTCGGATTGGCCTGGGACAAGGACGTGTTGAATCGCCGAATCAACGCCCGCGCCAAGCTGATGCTGCAATCGGGCTGGCTGGAGGAGACGCGCGGTTTGCTGGCGCGCTACGGCACGCTCTCGCGCACGGCGGCGGAGGCGACGGGGTATCACGAGTTGATCGAGCACCTCGCCGGCCGAATGTCGCTCGACGACGCAATCGAGCAGATCAAGATCGCCACGCGGCAACTTTCCCGTCGCCAGGTCAAATGGTTCCGCCGGTTCGAGCGCGTGCAATGGCTTGACGGGTCGGCCGATCCGTCTACCCTGCTCGATTCCATTTTGCAGAAGGTGCAAGCATGAAGATCGCGGTGATGCCTGGTGATTTCGTCGGTAAGGAAGTCGTGGCCGAGGGACTTAAGATCCTCAAGGTCGCGGCGCAGAAGTTCGGCTTCTCGTACTCGACGACCGACTACCCTTTCGGCGCCGAGCACTATCTCAAGACGAAGATCACGCTCCCCGATTCGGCGCTGAAGGAACTGGCGGCCCACGACGCGATCCTGTTCGGCGCGGTCGGCGCCGACCCGCGCGGCAACAAGGAAATCCCCCAAGGGCTTATCGAGACCGACATCCTTTTGCGAATGCGGTTCGAGCTTGATCAGTACATCAACCTTCGCCCGACCCGCCTGCTCCCCGGCGTGCCGACGCCGCTGAAGAAGGACGAGCCATTTGACATGGTGATCGTCCGCGAAAACACCGAAGGTTTGTATTGCCAGAACGGCGGCTTCCTTTACAAGGGCACCAAGCACGAGGTCGCCAACCAAATCGAAGTCACCACGCGTCACGGCGTCGAGCGGGCCATCCGCTACGCCTTCGAGTACGCCGTCAAGTTTGGGCGTAAGAAGGTGACGCTGGTCGCCAAGACCAACGTGCTGCGCTACGCGCATAACCTGTGGATGCGCGCGTTCGATGAAGTGGCGAAGGAATACCCGAACATCGAGAACGCCTACGACCACGTCGACGCCTGTACGATGTACATGATCACCCAGCCGAAGCGCTACGACGTGATCGTCACCACCAATATGTTCGGCGACATTATCACCGATTTGGGCGCCGCCATTCAGGGCGGCATGGGCATGGCGGCGTCGGGCAATCTCAACCCCACCAAGCAGGCGGCCAGCATGTTCGAGCCGGTCCACGGCAGCGCGCCGGACATCGCGGGCAAAGGTTTGGCGAATCCGATCGCGACGTTCCTCAGCGTCGCAATGATGCTCGACTTTCTCGACCAGCCCAAAGCCGCCCAAGCCATCAACGACGCGTGCCGCAAGGTCGTCAGCGATCCGAAGAACCATACCAAAGACCTGGGCGGCAACGCGATGACGGCACATGTGACCGACGCGGTCATTGCATCACTGTAAGCGGACGAGTGTGACGTGATGAGTGTTGCGTGATAAGCCGCTGCGTTGTTCACGTTACACTCATCACGCCACACTTATCTTTGTTCCCATGCCCATCCCCCACTACGTGCTCGCCCTGCGGAAAAAGATCGGCAACGATCTCATGCTCCTGCCTGGCGTGACGGCGGTGGTGTTCAATGAGCGCGGGGAACTGTTGCTGCAGCGCCGCAGCGATAACGGCCGCTGGGGAATCCTCGGCGGCGTGATGGAGCCGGGCGATTCGCCGGACGGGGCGATCCTGCGCGAGATCGAAGAGGAAACCGGCCTGCGCGTCACGATCGACCGCCTGAGCGGTGTCTACGCCGAGCCATCGGTGACGTACTCCAATGGGGACCAGGCGCAGTACGTCACGATCTGCTTCCGCTGTCTCGCCGCCGCCGGGCAGACGCCGCGGATCACCGACGACGAATCGCTCGAACTGACGTGGTTCGCCGCCGACCAACTGCCGGCGGACCTCATCGCGAAGTATCGCCGCAACATCGCCGACGCGCTGGAGCCGGGCGCTCATGTGCCCGCGCGGTTCGGCTGATCACATGCCGGCGCCCGTGATAAGGACCAGGAGCTTCACCCAGACCCACTGCGCCCCGCTGAAGATGTATGACGCGCCGCCCAGGAACATGGCGAAGAAGACTGCCTGCATCGCGCCTTGCGCCACCTGGCTGGACATGAAATTGCGGTAAGCGGGAGACAGGTTGGCCGCGACCAGCGACCCGTCCAGCGGCGGGATCGGAAGCAGGTTGAACAGCAGCAGCGCGAAGTTGAGAATGCCGAACACCGTCAGCAGCATTTCGGCTCTCTGATGTACCTGGTTGTCGGGCGCGAAGACGCCGTACCGATAGCACAGCCCGAGCGCCACCGTCGCCAGCACCGCCAGCACGAGATTCGTCGCCGGTCCCGCGAGCGCGACCAGCGCTTCGGCGTACTTGCCGCGCAGCCGCGTGCGGTCCACCGGCATCGCCCCGAACGCGATCCCCGCCAGCAGCAGCAGGATGATGGAGAACATCCCCATGTGTACCAGCGGGTTCATCGTCATGTGCCCGGTGACGATGGGCGTGTCGTCGCCGAGCTTCACCGCGACAATGCCGTGCGCCAGCTCGTGCAGCGTGATGCTGATGACGACCGTGATAATGACGGCAAAGAAATAGGTGGGGTTCTCCACCGCGTTATTGATGAACAGGCCGAGCGCGAGCATAGACCCGGATGATAGCAGCCTCGGCGGCATTGTCGTGGCTGGGGCTTGGCAGTTTGGCGGGCATCGTGCATCGTCGCAATCTTTCGCCTAATATTCGTTCGATCATGGCTACAACCGCATCCGCCGCCGAAAAAATCGTCATCATCGGTTCCGGTCCCGCCGGTTGGACCGCTGCCATTTACGCGGCGCGGGCCAATCTCAATCCCGTCGTCTACGAAGGCATTCCCAAGCAGACGCCGACCATCCAGCTCCCCGGCGGGCAGTTGATGCTGACCACTGAGGTCGAGAATTACCCCGGCTTCCCCACCGGCGTCACCGGGCCGGAAATGATGGAGAAGTTCAAGGACCAAGCCGTACGGTTCGGCACGCGCATCGAGACGCTCGACATCCTTAAATGCGATTTCTCATCCAAGCCGTTCAAGCTTTACACCAGCGATGAGAACTGGATCGAAGCGCACAGCGTCATCATCGCGACAGGCGCAAGCGCCAATTGGATCGGCCTCGCCAATGAATATCGCCTCGCCATCGCTGGCGGCGGCGTGAGCGCGTGCGCGGTGTGCGACGGCGCATTGCCGGCATTCCGCAATCAGGAGTTGGCGGTCGTGGGCGGCGGGGATACCGCGATGGAAGAGGCGTCGTACCTCACCAAGTTCGCGTCCAAGGTCTACGTCATCCACCGCCGCGATGAGTTCCGCGCCAGCAAGGTGATGCAGAAGCGCATCCTCGAAAGCCCCAAGGTCCAGGTCATCTGGGACACCGTCGTCGAAGACGTGCTCGGCGAAAACTACATCGAGGCGCTGAAGCTCAAGAACGTGAAGACCAACCAGTGGTCGACGCTGCCGATCAAGGGCCTGTTCGTCGCGATCGGCCATACCCCCAACACGCACTTCCTGAGCGACAGCGGCGTCGGTTTGGACGACAAAGGCTACATCAAGCTCGTCGACGGCTTCCGCACGCTGACGAATATCGACGGCGTCTTCGCCGCCGGCGACGTGGCAGATCAAATCTACCGCCAAGCCATCAGCGCCGCCGGCATGGGCTGCAAAGCCGCCATCGACGCCGAACGCTGGCTGGCAGATCACGGCGTACACTAAGAAATAAGAATTGGAAGCCGCGAAGTTGCGATGAGCGCGAAGACGAACGCGAAGAAAACCAGATGGGTGGAATTCTTCGCGTTTACCTTCGCGCTCATCGCAACTTCGCGGCTAATACACCCCTCCGGGCATCCAGGGCGCCATGATCGAGTCACCTGACAAACGCTATCGCCATCCGAAGGCCAACCGCCTGGGGGGGCGGGGGACGTTTAAGAAAATTCTGGAGCATGAGAACCGCGCCTGGCGCGGGCCGATCGGGATGGCGATAGCGCCTTGCGACGCCCGGCAATCCCGCATGGGCATCAGCATCGGCCGGCACGTGGGGATCGCGGCCAGGCGGAATCGGATCAAACGGCTGCTGCGCGAGTCGTTCCGCATGATGCAGCACGACTGGCCGCGGGCGTTTGACGTGGTGGTGCTGGTCAAGCGGCATCTGCCGCTGACGCTGGCGGAGTATCAGAAGACGCTCTCGGGGCTGATGGTGAAGCTGGTCGCGCGAGAGCAGCGCCCGGCTTCGACGCCCGATTCAACGCCGAACTCGACTGCTGGCGATGCCTGAAACCGCCCCTCCCAACCCCGCCCGGCTCGCCGGACCCCAGCGCGTGCTGATCGGGCTGATCGTCCTCTACCGCGTCACACTTGGGCGTCTGCTGGGCGGGCAGTGCCGCTTCCATCCGACCTGCAGCCAGTACGGAATCGACGCCATCACCCAGTACGGGGCCCTCAAGGGGGGCTGGAAGACCGTCAAACGACTGTTCCGCTGTCATCCCTTCGGCGGACGCGGCTACGACCCGGCGTGATGTCGGACCTGGCAACAGCATGAGCGCATCTGACGCCCGCATACTCGCGGGAGAGCGTCCGGGGTGCGAATTTCCAGCGCGCCCGACTTTGCACGAAAGCCTGGCTTCCACCGCGAAGGCGCAATCGACTTCCGCATGGCGATGTGGCAAATAGTCGTCGCTTGCAGGGCAACCGCATATGGGCATTGATACCCTCTCCCGGTAATCCGGGAGAGGGAACGGTGAGGGCCGAGCGTCAGTTTAACTCGCGTTTATCAGCGCAATCCGAAGACCCTCACCCCGGCCCTCTCCCATGCGTACATGGGAGAGGGAGGCAAGAGTGGCATATGCGGTTGCCCCGTCGTCGTGTTGCCAAGCCTCCTGTTTGTTGACACTTATGGGAGCGCGATTTACCCTCACGCTGCACAATCGGCCGATGCCTGCGGCACGTCGATTCTGTACGCGGAGAACTGTCGTCTCGCACGCTCAGCCTTGAATGCACGCTATGCCCTCGTTGAATAAGCACCCCTTGGAGGCCCGCACCATGATTCGTCGTCCCCTGTCTTCGTATTGGGCTCCCTCGCTGGTAGCCGTTCGGTTGCGGGCCGCGGTGGTTGGCGCGTCGATCGCCCCGCTGCTGCTGGTCGCTCCGGTTCAGGCCCAGGAAGTGCAACAGAACGCCGACCCGCTTATCAAAGCGGTCGAAGATTTCTGGCATTACGGGAAAGTCGCGCGCTACGACCTCGCGGTCGCCAAGGCCGCCGACATCACCGCCGCCGCCGGCAATCCGATCAAGGTGCTGGAGGCGTTCGAGAAAGTTGCCGGCGACCGCAGCGACGACCTCAACGAGTGGGTCATCCGCTGGCAGGGCACGCCCGAGACCAAGGACGTCGCCAACCAGATCGCCGAGATCATCAACAAAGGCCGCTTCGAGCGGCGTGGCAAGCCGGAGTTCATCCAGTCGAACATCGAACGCCTGAGCACCAACGCCCGCGCCTACGGGCTGGCGATGGTGCAGTTGCGCGAAAGCGGTGAGCTGGCAGTTCCGCTCATGCTCGATGTGCTGAAGGATCCGGCCAGGCAGGCCCAGCACGGCGCGATCCGCCGGGCAATTGTTGACCTCGGGCGCTACGCGGTGAACCCGCTCGTCGCCGCGACGGAAACCAAGGACCAGCAGCAGCTCGAGGTCGTCATCTCGCTGCTCGGCAACCTCGGCTACGACTCGGCGGTCCCGTACCTCGTCCGTATCACCGAGGCCGGTCCGAGCGACACGATCAAGACCGTCGCCGCCCGCGCCCTCGAGCAGCTCCGCTACAGCGGCAGCAACACCTCGGCCGACCTGTTCTACGAACTGAGCGAGAAGCTCTACTACGACAAGTCGTCGCTGACCGCCGACCTCCGCTTCCCCACCGCCAACGTCTGGCGTGTGGACGGCGACAAGGGCTTGCTCCGCACGCCCGTCCCGCCGGCGATCTTCAACGAAATCATGTCGATGCGCGCCGCCGAGTACGCCTTGGCGCTCAACACGCCGCAGGACGCGCTGAGCCTGTGGCTCGCCGCCAACTACAAGCGTGAAGCCGAGCTACCCGCCGGCGAGAAGGACGCCACCCGCGCCGACGCCCAGCCCAACGCCCACTACTACGGCGTCACCGCTGGCGCGAAGTACCTCAACGCCACCCTCGCCCGGGCGCTGCACGATCGCAACAATCCGGTCGCGCTGGCGGCGGTGAAGTCTCTGCAGGAAATCGCCGGCGACTCGAACTTCAAGTCCGGGGACACACAGTCGATCATCGACGCCATGCAGTACGGCGACCGCCGCGTCCGCTTCGAGGCGGCGTTCACCGTCGCCCAGGCGCTGCCGCAGTCGGCGTTTAATGGTCAGGAACTGGTCGTCCCGCTCCTTGCTGAGGCGATCTCGCAGACCGGCACGCCCAGCGTGCTCGCGGTGCTGCCGACCCAGGAAGCCGTCAACGCCATCGTCGATGCGCTGAAGCGCCAGGGCTTCGTGGTGACCGGCGCCACCAGCGCCGCCGGTGCCTTGTCGGCGTCGGCATCGCTGCCGGCAATCGACGTCGTTCTCATCAGCGACGAACTCCAGCCAGCCGAAATCGAGACGCTGCTGGGCCTGATCGCCCAGTCGCCCAAGATCCGCGCCGCCGGTAAGCTGTTCATCGTCAAGAGCAACGCCAGCCAATGGGAGACCCGCAAGGTCACCGATCCGACGATTAGCACGACGATGTCGTCCGACCCGTCGGCCCTTAAGGACGTGCTGACCGCCGCCCGCGAGGCCTCGGGCGCGTTGCCGCTCGATCCGGCACTGGCGACCCAGTACGCCACCCGGGCCGGCGAACTCATCAAGCGTCTGGCGATCTCGCGTGGGCAGATCCTCGACCTGACCCCCGCCCGCTCGACGCTGCTGGGTGCCCTCGAAGACGCCCGTCCGGAGATCATCAAACTGGCCGGCGAAGGCTTGGCGCTGCTGAACAGCGACGACGCCCAGAAGGGCATTTTGCTCAAGGCCACCACCGACGCGACCGCCGACGACGTGAAGGTCAGCCTCTTTAAGAGCACCTCCGTCAGCGCCAAGTTCTGGGGCAACAAGCTCGACGCCGCCCAGATCGAAGCGCTGGACCACGTGGTGAAGGACGCCACCAACCCCGACGTCAAGTCGGCCGCCGCCGAAGCGCGTGGCGCGCTCAACCTGCCAAGCGACCAGGCCAAGACCCTGATCGTCGAACAGTCGCGAAGGTAACGATTCACGGCCTACGATGAATCGAACAAACCCGCGACTCCCGAGTCGCGGGTTTTTCATTTGATGATATTGGAGGAGTTGGCCACAGAGACACAGAGAGCACGGAGAAATGCACTGAAATCAATCGCGGATTTGTCGTAGTGTGGGCATCCTGCCCACGCGCATTGAATTCAAATTCCGCGTGGGCAGGATGCCCACACTACGAATACGCCCTCCCGCT
>JBBRFH010000128.1:0-9692 GCA_038224615.1 Tepidisphaerales bacterium | reverse complement strand
CGCCAGTCGTGCTCCGTCCGCACGACGCTGGGAAGCTGCCCGAGCTGGCGGTACTTCCGCGCCGTCCCGCGGTCCATCCCCGCCTTATCCGCCGACACTTGCAACGACTGCTCCTGCTGTAACAACGACATCAGTCTCCTTATCTGGCGATCCGACACCATGCTTTGGACTCCTTGCATTTGAGTCCGAAACAGGGTCGCCGAATCCCCGTTCAACCGGTGGATTCTAATTGTCGTCGGTGGTGGATTTTAATTGTCGCTGGACACAGGTGAACACGCTGGTAAAATTGTCGCCGCAAACCGAAGAAATGACCGCAATGCCCGCGTGGCGGCCGAAGGAAGGGGCGCGACATGAAGTTTCGCATTCACGGTGCGAGCCGAGAGGACGGTACCGATCAGATCATCGAACTCGACGCGGCCACTGAGGCTGAGGCTGTACGGGCTGCGCCGACGCTTCTGATTGAGCGGGTCGAGAAGGTGCCGATGCTCGAATACCGATCGGCCGTAAAGCAGGAGCGACTGCCCTTGGAAACTCGCAGTGCTGGGCCGACGTTGCCGTGGATCTCGCCTACCGGCGTGCTGGGCGGATTGCTGATTGCACTTGGGATCATCATCAGCGTGCCCGGAACGTTCGTCGCGATCCAGAACGCCAGCCGCTATCACCCGGACCGATTCGATAAGGGCTACGCGCCCGGCGCGACCGCCAACGCGTTGGAACGTTTGGAGCAACCAGAATGGTCCGCCCACGAATGCCTGAGCTTGGGTTCGTTGATGATCCTGGCGGGCGCCGCCTGCCGCGGCGTGGCGGGCATCAAGCGAATCGAGTTTCGGATGGAACACGACGCCTGACGTTGTCACCTACACCCGCGCCAGCCGCCCGTGCTGCTGCACCATGCGGCGGAGGTCGACGGCCACCTTTTGCCAGAACTGCGGTACGTTCGTGCGGAAGAGCCGGGCGTATTTGGTCTTGTAGTCGGCGATGGCGGTCTGCCGGTCACGCGATGATTTGAGTAACTGAAGGGGACACGACCCTTCAAGCCGGGGCGGAAAACGGGGACGCACGTCGAATTGAGCGGCGTGGCGCGTGAGGTGAGGCTGCGTTGATGCCCAGCGGCCCGGGTAACGCAACCGGCGGTGTCGTGTACCATGTGCTCGACCGCTGACTCGGGCGATGGATGCCGGCGGGGCGGGTGGGGTGGGCGTGGTCAAACGGACGGGTTGGGGATAGGTTGTCGGGATGGGCAATGCGATGTCGAGGCCGATGCTGTTGTCGCGGACGGACGAATCGCCGCTGGGGACGATGATCGCGGTGGCGGATGCTGCGGGGCTGCGGCTGCTTGAATTCCATGACCGCCGGCGGATCGATGAGGCGATGGCGCGGCTGCGGTCGACGCTGGGGCCGATCGTGCCCGGCGAATCGGGGGTGCTGGATCGCGTGCGGGGGCAGATGGCGGAGTATTTTGCGGGCAATCGTCGCGAGTTCGATCTTCCGTTATCGCCGGTGGGCACGCCGTTCCGCATGACCGTGTGGCAGGCGCTTCAGAAGATTCCGTTCGGCGTCACGATCAGCTACGGCGAACTTGCCCGGCGCATCGGCGATGTCAAAGCCGTCCGCGCCGTCGCGCAGGCCATCGGGCAGAATTTCCTTGCGATCGTCATCCCCTGCCACCGCGTGATCGGCGCCGACGGCACGCTGACCGGTTACGGCGGGGGCATCGATCGCAAGCGTTGGCTGCTCGAACACGAGGCGCGTGTCGCCGGCGTGCAAAATTCGTGTTGGGTTTCATCGCCGGCTGGACATGAACCAGTGAATGCAGCCCACTCGCACCGAGCCAAGTCCGCCTCGACTGTCGCCGACAGCGAATCGCTCTTCGCGGGATGAGGGTTCGCCAATGGCGGCGGGTGAGTCTGCGCCCAACCGCGCGAAATCGCGCATGAACATTGCCCTTGACACCATCGCCACCGTTGACGCACTGGTTGCCGATGCCGTCGCGCAGCAGGCCAGCGATCTGCACGTCGAGCCGGCGGCCGGCGCGTGGGAGGTCCGGCTGCGCGTGGATGGGCTATTGCGGACGCACCGGCAAGTCGATCCCGAGCAAGGCGCGGCGATCGTCTCACGGCTGATGGTGATGGCGCAGTTGCTCACCTATCGCCGCGACGTGCCGCAGGAGGGACGGGCAAGCGTGCTCGTGGCGTCGCTTGATCGGCCGATCGAACTGCGGGTGTCGATCATGCCCACCACGCACGGCCTGCGTGCCGCGGTCCGGTTGCCGGCCGAACTCACGCAACCGCGCTCGCTCGAGGCGCTGCAACTCGATGCCCCGGCGATGCGGCTCGTCCACGATTTCCTCAGCGCTGCCAGCGGCGTGCTGCTGGTCGTCGGGCCGGCCGGCTCGGGCAAGACGACGACGGCATACGCGATCCTGGAAGCGATCCGCGCTCGCGAAGATGGGCTGAGCGTCGTTGCGCTGGAAGACCCGGTGGAGCGCGATCTGCCGGGCGTCACGCAGATCCAGGTGCAGCCGTTCGGACAGCTCACCTACGCGACGGCGTTGCGCAGTATGCTGCGGCAGGATCCGCAGGTGCTGATGCTCGGCGAAATCCGCGACGCCGAAACCGCGTCGATCGCGATGCAGGCCGGGCTTAGCGGGCATCGGCTGGTCTGCACGTTCCATGCCGCCGACGCGGCGCAGGCGATGGCGCGGCTTTTGGAGATGCAGGTGGAACCGTACCAAATCAGCAGCAGTGTGTTTGGCGTCATCACACAGCGACTGCTCCGCCGCAGGCAAGGCGATGGGTACGCGGGGCGCACGCCCGTTTGCGAGGCGGTGCGGATCGACGACACCTTGCGCAGGCAGATCGTCGCGCGGGCCGATGCCGGACAATTGCGTGCGGCGTATGAGCGAGCGCCGGGGTTCGAGTCGCTCGCCACCGCCGCGGCGAACAAGGTCAACAATGGCGTCACCGACAGCGCCGAAGTGTCACGCGTCATCGGCGCAGCAAGCGCTGTGCAATCATCCGCGGTCGCGCTGCAAGCAGTAGAATTAAGCCAAGCCAAGAGGCCCACTTGAACAGTTTTCAATACCAAGCTGAAACTCATCTCGGGCAACCGATGCGGGGCACGATCGAGGCGGCCGACGTGGATGGCGCGCAGCGCCAGCTTCTGGCACTCGGCCTGCGTGTGCTCGAGCTGACGCCGACGTCGCGGCCGGCAGCGCCGGCGCGGCTGGGCGCGACCGACCTGCAGACGTTCAACGAATATCTCATCCAAATCAGCACCGCAGGCTTGCCGATCGAGCAGGGCCTGCGGGCGCTGTCGCTCGAATTGCGTTCCGGCCGGCTGAAGTCGGCGATTGCGGCGCTGGTTGCCGATCTTGAGCGTGGCACGCCGATCGAGCACGCGCTCGCCGATCGCCGCGCCAGCTTCCCGCCGCTGTACGCGCGGCTGCTCGAGGCCGGCATCCATAGTTCCAACCTGCCCGGCGTCCTGCACCGTTTCGGACGACACATGGAAACCGTCGCGGAATTGCGCGATGCACTCTGGCGGGCGTGTGCGTATCCGGTGGTCGTGCTGGGGGCGCTGGTCCTGCTGCTGACGTTTCTGGGCTACTTCGTGCTGCCGCAGTACTTCGCGGCGCTGGAGGGGTTCAGCACGATGCGCATGTACTCGTTCAAAGCCGGTGCCATGCCCATGCATGAGACCACGGGCGTCTCGATTCCGTGGGTGGCGTTGGCGATCTTCCACCTCGGGCGCGCGGCGCCTTGGATTGCCGGCGCGCTGGTAGTGATTTTCGTCGGCTCATGGCTGGTGGCGCGCGTGCTGCGACTCACTGGACAGGACCGCGGTTGGGTCGACAGCGTGCTGATGCGATTGCCGATTGTCGGCCCGGCGCTGCGGAGCAATGCGATCGCGTCATGGCTCGATGTGGCCTCGATCGGCACGGCGGCCGGGCTTGATCTCCCGCGGGCGTTGGAGCTGGCCGGCAACGCCGTCGGGCTGCCGTCGTTGACGCGTGACGGCGAAGCCATCGCCACCGAACTTGAACAGGGTCGGCCGACGCAGAACGCGGTGCTCGAGCGGCTGCCGGCGATGATCCCGATGGCGATCGACCTCGCCGACCAGGCGGACCAACTCCCGCAAACGCTCGCCGCGATGGCGGTGCAGTATCGCGAGCAGGCCGAGCGGCGCATCCGCCTGATCCCCAGCCGAGTGCTCCCGCCGCTGCTGATTCTGATCGGCGTGCTTTCGGGTGGGATTCTGTTCAGCCTGTGGCTTCCGCTGGCACGCCTGTTTCAAGCGTTAACTGGGTCGCCATGATTGACTACCAATCCCAAATCCGTGGTGAAGCCGGCACGTCCTCTCCCGCGCGGCGATTCTTCGCCGCCGTCGCGATGGGGATCGCGTGGTTCTTCGCGGGGCTGGTCATCATTGCGGTGGTGACGTTCGTCTGGATTCCATCGCCGTCCGTGTCGCCGCTGACTAGCGCGTTGGCGTTCCTGGTGATGGTTGGACTGGCTTCGAATTTCGCGACAGCGCGGCGAAAAATCGCGGCATCGGTGCTCGGTCACCTGGGCACGGCTATCTCCCTGCAATTGCCGATCCCGCGATATCTCTACGCAGCCGCGGCGGGCGAAAGCGGCTCGGTGCGACGCAGGTTGCTACGCCTGGCGGCGCTGTTGGAGCGCGGCGATCCGATCGGCGTCGCGATCGCTCACACACTCGGCGAACTGCCACGCTCCATGCTTGACCGTATCCGCGCCGCGGAAGAATCGGCCACGCTGCGGCAGACCATTCCTGAACTCATTCAACGCGAGCGCCGCAGCGCCATGGCGGCTTCGGACCTGCGACACAGCCTTGCCTACGTCGCGGTCATGTTCCTGATGATGCAGTTGATGGTCGGGATGATCCTCATCTTCGTCGTGCCCAAGTACGCGGCGATCTTTCGCGACTTCGCGATCCAGCTTCCGTGGACCACCGTGGCGCTGGTCAACGCGCCGGTAATCGCGACCTCTGTGCTCTGCGTGCTGCTGGTCCCGGTATTGATGTTCACGCTTAGTCGAACAACCCGTGCGCTGTTCATTTCGCGGCCGGTGCCGGGGGATGGGGTTCGTATCCTGGACGCATTGCTATGGCACATGCCTGTGGTGGGTGCGATTGTCAGAACCAACGCCGCCGCCGACGCGTCGGCGGTTATCGCCGAGAGCCTCGCCGCCGGCCGACCCTTGCCTGATGCCATCGCCGGCGCGCGGATGAGTGGGCTTAATCGCGTACTCTCCCGGCGAATCGAATCCATGCACGCACGGGTGACCAGCGGCGAACCGATCGGCCCGGCGGCATGCGCGAGCCGATTGCCACGATTGATGGTCGCCGCGTTCGCGATGGGAGGCGGCGCCTCCGACCTTGCCGGCGCGATGGGATTTGCGTCCCGCGCGTACGCATCGTCCACGCAGCGGATGCTCACCACCCTCCGCGCCGTGATGCCGGTGATGGTCACACTCCTGTTCGGCGCTGCGGTCGCGTTTATTGCGCTGGCGCTTTTTCAGCCGCTGCTGGCGTTGATCAATTCACTATCTGTGCAGGTGATCAAATGAGGCAACCCTCGGGGCAACACCCACACAGGAAACGGCGCGGCTTCCTCTTCGCCGATGCGCTGGTCGCTCTGGCGCTGATGGCGGCGCTCGCCGTGGCGTTGCTGTCGGTGAAGGGCGCTTACGCCCGTGTCGAGCGAAAACTCGCCAATCAGCGCGAGGCGGATCGGATGGCGGAGACGACGCTGGTCGACCTCCAGCGCGGGCAGCCGGCCTCAGAAGGCGCGCAGGTCGTCGGCCTCGATACGCTGGCGCCCGCTGGCTGGCGGTGGGTGCGGGTCGAGCTTTCGTACAACGGCCGGGTGGGACGGATCAGCGGGCTGGTGCGGAGGGCGTCATGAATCGCAACCGTCGCATTCGATCAACGCCGCGCCGTCGCGCCGCCGCGTTTTTTCTGCTGGACATGCTGGTGACGCTCTTCGTCGTGTCCGTTTTGATGACGATCGTCATGCAGTTGATGGGCAGCATGCTGCGCACCAGCCGTGACATCGCCACCAGCGAGCGCGACGCGGCGATCGTCGATCGCGCCGTGGCGCAGCTACGTCGCGACGTCCTGGTGGCGACGCAGCCACCGGCGACGGGGGATGCGCAAGGCGTCTCGCTTGGCAACATCACCTGGACGGTGGACGGCGACGCGCTGGTGCGTCATTTGAAGCAGGAGAACCGTGACGAGCGGTTCGGCCCGATGCCGACGCCGACAGCGATTCGGGCAGATGCGTCGGTGGTGCGATTGCAGATCGGCGGGGCGTCATGGTCGTTGCGGCCGCTGATGCTCGCCCAAGCAGGGAGGACGCGATGAAACGATTAACCCGATCGCGCGGCGTGGCGATGGTGATGGCGCTGGCGCTGCTCGGCATCGTCGCGGTCGTGCTGGGGGCGGTGGCGGTGCGGACCAACCTTGAGATGCAACGCACATTCAGCACGGCCGACGACGCGCAGGCGACACAACTGCTCGTCGCCGGCGCCCAAGCCGCCCGCGCCCAGTCGGCAAGCGGCCAGCGGGTTGACGGCGCAATCGCCACGCCGCTCGGCGAGGTGAAGCTGACGTGGGCGTCGGCCGGCGCGGGAAAGTGTACGATCGACGCACGCCTGCCTCACCTGGCCCGCTCGATCGACGTCGATGTCGTCGCAGCGCCCTGATCGCGGACGCCCGATAACACTCGCGATGACAAGACAGGTAAGCGCCGTTTCTCAATTCATCAAAGTCGATGGGAACGGTCGATACGTGGGTTGCGAGGCGCGCGCACTATCGCTCGGCGCATCCCGCACTACGCATGCCAGACGTCGTCGCCCCTCCGTCCATCGCCGATTCGATCCAGCAGCAGCTTGACGATGCGCAGCAACAGTTATCGCTCCTGCGCGAGCAGGTGATGCAGACGCAGCGACTGGCGACGATCGGCACGATCTCCGCCGTCATCGCGCACGAGTTCAACAATATTTTAACGCCGGTCATCAGCTACGCACAGTACGCCCTGCAGTCGGCCGAGAGCGACAAGCCGGATCTGGAGCTGATCAAAAAGGCGTTGTCCAAAAGCTTCGCGGGCGCGACCAAAGCCGGGCGGATCTGCAGCTCGATGCTGGGCCTGGCGCGTGGCGAATCGGATCGGGGCGCGGTGAACCTGCAATTGCTGATCGACGAGACGCTGCTGGTGCTCGCCCGCGACCCGCAGAAGGACGGCATTGCGCTCCGCGTGCAGGTGCACCCGGACCTCAAGGTCATGGGCGACGCCGTGCAACTGGAACAGGTGCTGCTGAACCTGCTGATCAACGCCCGCCAGGCGATGCTGGGCAAAGGCGGATCGATCACCATCCGGGCGATGCCGAGCGACGACGGCGCGGGCGTCAAACTCACCATCGCCGACACCGGCCCGGGGATCGCCGAGAAGAATCTGGAGAAGATCTTCGAGCCGTTCTTCACGACCAAGGGCACGGTCCGCCGCGGCGAATCGCGCGGCACGGGCCTGGGCCTGGCGATCTGCCGCGAGATCATCGACCACCACAACGGCCAGATCGCCGTCCAAAGCGAACTCGGCCGTGGAACCACCTTCACGCTCACCCTCCCCCGCGCCTGAATAGCGACGAGGGTGTTTCCCAGTCTCCGAACAGCGCTTCGGCGGATTCAACGAGCCGCGACGTGCGCACCTCGTCTTGCCGAGTTGCCGATGCTCGGTCGAGCGTGTCGCGGCGATGCTTGAAGCGCATCTTGCCACCTGGCTGCGACTCCACAGCCGCCGAGACGGCGTAGAGCAATTCCCACTCGATAAGACACTCCGGGGGTGAACCCGTACCCTACGCTACCGCGTGCCGCGTGTATTGGATCGGCACGCAATAGCGCGCCCTACGAGCTGGTCGGTGTCGATGTTGTCGCCGAGAACGTAGGCTTTGCCGCTGATGATCGTCTGCATAATGAACTCCGAAGGGGCGATCTTAGGGCGCAATCGGCGCGGACACGACGGCGACGCATATCGGCGCCCCCTTCGGGGCATGGGCGCCCCTGTGCGATGCGATCAGACGACCGCGCTCCGCGGGCTTGGGTGAAGCCCGTCACACCTTGGCATGAACCCATTTTCCTGACGCGAATCGGCTGTAGAGCAGGATGCCGCGGGTGAGCAGTTCGAGGCAGAGGATGAGCCAGATGGTTGGCAGGTCGGCGCCGAGCGCCTGCGCGATCAGCACGCCGCCGCAGCGGATGACGATGACGCTGCCGACGCTGGAGAGCAGCGCGGCCATGGTGTCGCCGGCGCCGCGCAGCGCGGAGCCGAAGATGATCGAGCCGGCCATGCCGCACTGGATGAAGCCGGTGCGGAAGAGGCACTGGGCCGTCAGGTGCTGGACTGCGGGGTCGTCGGTGAAGAGCGTCGCCCACCATCCGCTGAAGGCGATGAAGGAGAACCCCAGCAAGACCATCATCCCGCCGCCGATGCCGTAGCCGAGATAGACAGCGCGCCGGGCGCGGTCGGGGTTGCGTGCGCCGAGGTTCTGTCCGACCAGCGTCGCGACGGCGGTTCCGATCGCCATGCCGCTCATGAATGAGAACGATTCGACGCGGATCGCGAGGTTGTGCGCGGTCGCCGATTCATTGCCCAGGCGATTGACGACGCTGACGACCGCGAAGTTGGCGATCCACCACAGCAGCCCCTCGCTGCCGGCGGGGATGCCGATGCGGACGATGCGCTTGATCGTGTGAAAGTCCGGCCGCAAGCGATGGACGAAGAGCTTGAGGTGCTTGCGGCCGATCAGGAGGACGACAAGCTGGAGTAATCCGCCGGTGATATACGCAGCGCTGGTGCCAATCGCGATGCCGCGAAAGCCAAGCTCGGGCATATACCACACGCCGTACGTCAGGCCGACACTGAGCACAAAGTTGACGATGTCGACGGTGATCATCGCCGCCGCCGGTGTGACGGTGTCGCCGCTGCCGCGCAGGCAGGCGTTGGCGGTGAACATGATGACGGCGAAGGGCAGACCGATGACGAGGATGCGGATGTAATCGACGAAGAACCGCCCGCCCTGGTCGTGCAGTCCGACCGCGTGCGCGATCGGTTCGGCGAGCAGGTACATCCCGATCGCGACGATCACGCCCATCGCGCTGGAGCAGAGGATCGATTGGCCGCACACCTTGTTCGCCAGCCGCCGGTGCCGCGCCCCGACCGAGCGGGCGATAATGGCGGTGGCGCCGGTCCCGATCGAACTGACGATCAATCCGATAAACCATGTGATGTACGCGATCGACCCGACGGCGGCGCCCGCGGCGGCGTTGGTGTCGTGGGCGAGCTTGAGCGCCGTGCCGGTGACGCTTTGCGTGCCGAGCAGGTGGTTGGCGAGATACGTGTCGGTCACGCCGACGAGAATGTGCAGCGTGTGCTCGGCAAACACCGGCAACGCGAGCAACAGCAGTTGGCGAAGGAGACTCCGCTCCGTTCGGGTCGATTGCAGCATCACAGCACTTCGATTGGCCACCGACACATAGACAAAACAGAAAAAGCGGGAGGGCGTATTCGTAGTGTGGGGAAAGAGGACACGCCGAAATTTAAATAAATAAACTGGGGGATGAGGGGACACCAAACAAAAAAAACGAATTGTATTTAATTTAAAAATAAGAGT
>JBBRFH010000127.1:0-9728 GCA_038224615.1 Tepidisphaerales bacterium | reverse complement strand
CGTCGATGTAGTTCCCGTGTCGAGATAGCCTCGCATCATCCGGTAATCGCCAGCGGTATCGGCGATGGAAACCGTGCTGGCCCAAGCCCCAGCGTATGTGACGCTGGCGGAGGTCGACGAGGCGTCGGCGAGTTTGAGGCTCGAAACCGTACCGCTAATACCGGCGGCGCTATTCCAGTTGGTAGCGGCCACGACACCGGCAGTTTCGGTGGCATCCATCGTGGTTCCACCGCCGGTGAAATCCAAGGACATAACCGCGCCCCGCGCGACGTTGACGCTTCCAGCGGCCAGGACCAGGCTCAGTAACGCATTGCGGTACACCATATAGCTCTCCTCAGACATGATTGGGGCCTTGGGGTCACGCTTCTGCGTAACGCATCCCATAAACCACGAACAAATCATACCACATTGCGGAACGCGGGAATACTTGTTATCGTAAAAACTGTTACTGTTTTACGTCAAGGCGATCGAATGCGTTCTGGAATTCGCAGCCAACCTAAGAAACGTCGGAGGGTTTGCGTTCTTTTGCCGGGTTATGACGGCTTCTATGGGGAAGTCCTGCGCGGCATTCGCCGGTACGCAGAATCGCGGCCGGCGTGGCAGTTGATCTTCCGTGGCACGCCTGACCCGTTCGGGCCGCTCGAGGCATTTGACGGGGTGTTGGCAGACCTCTCCAACGACCGTGTCTCACTGGTCACAGCATACCCCGGCCCGATCGTGCAGGTGGCTCACTTCCAGGACGTGCCGGGCGTGCCGCGGGTCAGCATGGACGAGCGCGCCGCCGGTCGGGCGGCGGCGGAACATTTTCTGGCCAATGGGCATCGGCATTTCGCCTTTTTAGGGTACGAGCGCTTGCAGTTCTCAGAAGAACGCCTGGCCGGTTTCGTCGCGGCGTTGGGATTGCCTGCGGAAGCGGTGGACGTTCTGCGTTTACCTCAGGATTTCAGGTGGAACCGCGATTTCCACGCCCCGCTCGCGTGGGTCGGTGCGCTATCGAAGCCGTTGGCGGTGCTGGCATGCAACGACGCCGTTGGCACGCGCCTGGCAACGGCGTTGCTGGCGGCAGGGGTGGCGGTTCCGCACGCGGTCGCGGTGGTGGGGGTGGACAACGTAGGTCCGGATTGCGAAATGAACGAGCCGCAGCTATCGAGCGTGGTGCAGCCGATGGAATCAATCGGGCATACCGCCGCAGCGCTGCTCGATCGCATGATCGACGGGCAGGCCCCCCCGTCAGGTCCGATCCTGATTCCACCGGCGGGCGTGGTGGTGCGCGAATCGTCCGACGCCAGCGCCGTCGCCGACGCCATCGTGCGCGACGCGGTGCGGTTCATCCGCGAAAAACTCGATCGGCCGATCAGTGTGGAGGACGTGGTCGACGCGGTTACGGTTTCGCGCAGTTCGCTCGAGCGCCGGTTCCGCGAAGTGCTCGGCCGCACGCCCCTTGCCGAGATTCATCGCAGCCGGCTCGAACGCGCCTGCCAATCCCTCGCACAAACCGAGATGTCGCTCGAACAAATCGCCCGTCTTTGCGGCTTCGGGCAGGCGACGCACCTGTGCAACGCCTTCCGCCAACGCCTCGGCACGACCCCCATTCAATACCGCCGGCAATACCGTCAGCCGCGTTGAACCAAGCGGGCTGCGGCGACGAAACACGGTAATCGCTTTGACGTGATCGCGAGTCGACCCCGGCTACGCCGGGAGAGCCGACGGAGGCGCGCTGGGTGCCAAGCATGATGACGCAAACGGATAATCACTTCTACGAAAAGTCGTCTTTGCAAAACTGAAGCCTGGCATAAGATGTTGTTAGAAGAGGGTTGCGCATTTCAGCGTCACAGTGTCCAGACCACCCGGTTGAATGGCGCAGTCCTGCGGTTCGTTGATTGAACGTGGTGATCTGGGGTGCCCGTGTCAAAGGAGTTGATTTATGCAAGTTCATAGCCCGTACGGCAAGTCGGCGCGGTTCGGCTTCACGCTCGTCGAACTGCTGGTCGTGATCGGCATCATCGCGTTGCTGATCAGTGTGCTGTTGCCCGCCTTGCAAAAGGCACGGCAGTCCGCGCAGCGCGTTAAGTGCATGAGCAATCTGCGCCAGATCTACATGGCGACCCAGTTCTACTCGAACGAAAACCACGATATCGTGCCCATCGGTTTTAACTACCGCAAAAATATCGGCATGTACATTTGGGATCCGGGGTATCCCGCCGGATCCAATCCCCGATACCTGCAACTCGGCCTGCTTTACAATGCGGGCTTCGTTAAAAATCCTGCCTACTTTTACTGTGCGGCGGAAGCGAATCCCTCTTACCAGTACAACACCCCGGAAAACCCCTTTACCCCCCTTCCGACGACCACGATATTCAGCGGTTACACCGGCCGGCCGATGGCGGAATGGAGCGACAACACGAACGCTTGGAAAGGTGTGCCAGCGCTGTACTACCCGCCTTACGGCCGGCACTTTCCCAAGTTGAAAATATTCAACAAGCCCTTGCGGGCGATGATGGCGGATAATTTTCCGACGCTCTCGGCCGCACGCGGGCGTCACCGTACGGGACTCAATGTTTGCTACGGCGATGGCTCGGTGAAATGGGTCCCTGAGCAGATTTATGCCACCCGACTCGCGCCCGTTCAGTTCTATCAAAATGGCTCTCAGAATTACGTTTTCCTGGATTGGGACGGCGAATCGAACGCCAGCGGTATATGGGTTGACTTCGACCGATTCTGAGCCGATGATGAGAATTTGAATCGTCCATGGCTTCGCTATTGAATTGAACTTTGCAGAGGATGGCAGATGAAAAAGCGGATCTCCGAGTCGTTCGTCGTCGTCGCCGCGACACTCGCATTGAATGCAGTCGTGCTGGCCGAAGTGACGCCGGTCGGGTACTGGCGGCTGGGCGAGGCCGATGCGAACGCCGCCGCCGATCAGCCGGTCGTCAAAGCAACGGACGCCAAGGATCTGCACCCCGGCACCCCCGTGAACGGACCCAAATACGCCGCCGTGGCTGCGTCATCGGCGATGGCTGCCACCGACAGCAAGCTGGCTGTGAAGTTCGACGGAACCGCCAAGAGCTTTCTGCGCGTTGCCGACCTCGACATCGGTGAAGATAACGTCGGCATCGAAGCGTTCGTCCGCACGAAGGCGACCGAAGGCTTCAGCTTTGTCGTCAGCGCCGGTGCCGGCTCACATGGGATTTCGCTCGTTCACAATAACAAGGGCTACCAAGTGCTGCTCGGCGGGATCAACCTCCTCGGCTGGTCCGGGGACGTCGAACCCGGTGAATGGGTACACGTTGCCGTCGTCCGACAGAACGGCAAGACCGAATTCTACTTCAACGGCGAGCGCCGCGGCGACACCGACGCCAAGCCCAACGCCGCCGGTGCAAGCTTCGCCATCGGCGCCAGCGGCGACGGCAAGGAAGGCTTCTTCACCGGGGAGATAGATGAAGTCCGCGTCTTCTCCTTCGAGCCGGGCAAGTTTGACCCCAAAGACCTGCTGGTCAATCAAAAGCCCGCTCCGTGAATCTGACGGACTTGCCTGCTTGGCTTCCGGCGTCGAAGGCGCGTAAGAATAACGTCCCCAAAATACGCATTCACCACGTAACACAGGCGAGACCTGTCTCGTCTTTGAATTTGAGACGGCTTGCAACGAGCGACCGAAATCGGTGTAGCTCCTGCATAAGCCGTCTTTTGAGAGCGCCGTAGGTCTCACCGGGTCTGCTGGCTTGTGAGTACCAACGGCGCAAGATCGCCTCTGAAGGATTTACAGATGCTGCACCGCTCGATGTCGGTCCTCGCTTGTTTGATCGTCGCCGTTGTCGGCGTTTCCGCGAAAGCGGAGCCTGCGCCTCCGTTGCCAACGGCGACACTGGTTTGCAGTGAAACGCCGGTCGAAAAAGGCTTGAGCCTATCGCGCGAGCGCATCGCCGCCGGAACCGTCGCAATCGACGGCAAGCAAGTCCCGGCCTGGGTAAGCCGCCACAACAGCGTTCCCGCCGACGAGTGGGCGCGATCGTTCTTCATCAAAGTCACCGATCCGCGTTTCCAGAACGGCGCCATGCCGGCTGTTGATATCGAAGTCACCTATGTGCATGAGGCGAACACAAAGGTAGAAGTCGTCGCCGACACCGAATCCGGCAGCCGCGTGATCGGCAACGGGTGGGGGAACAAAAAAGCATTGCAAACGCTTAAGATCCGCCTCGACGACGCTTACTTCGGCGCTCGTGCGCACGGCGGTGATCCGAAGACCCTGCCGAGCGACGGCTTCGACCTGCGCATCAACGCTTTTGCCGGCGAGTTTTATCTGCGCGAAGTCAAAATCACCGGCGTCGATCGCACGCAGGTCGCCAACTGGTCGCGTTTCATCAGCGTCGGACATGTCGCCAGCGGCAGCGGCGATTTCATCGTCAAACCAGGCGGCAGCGATAAAATCACCTTTGACGTGCGGAACAAGGCGCTGATCGCCACCCCCGCAAAGTTGCGGCTGGAAACCACCGACGGCGGTGGCAAGGTGCTCGGGCGCGAAGAGCGGGACGTGACCCTCGCGGCCGACAGCACCCTCGCTGTCGACGCGTCGTTCGACGCCGCTGATCGGCCGGTTGGCGAGTATGCCGTGCGGCTCAGTGTTCAACTGCCCGGACAAGCCGCACCCCTGCTGGCGCGCGAGCAGCCACTGGTCGTCGCCGGGCCTGAGGATCTGTTCATCGTCTTCGATCAAACCCCCATCGCGCGGGGCATCGAGTTCGACCGCACCGCCGTCAGCCCGATGGAAGTGACTGTCAATGGTGCCAAACGCTGGACATGGCAAGCCAATTCCGGCTCCCAACGCGGCGCCGAGGGGTGGTGGAAGTCGTTCGTCTTCAACATCACCGACAAGCGATTCAAAAATGCCGGCCGTACCGCGGTCGACGTGATCGTCAACTACCGTCACGTCGCCAACGCCCCCATGAACGTCTACGCCGACACCGCCTCGGGCAGCCGCGAAGTCGTCGGCGGATGGGGGAACAGTCCCGACTGGCAACGTCAGAACATCCGCATCGACGATGCGCTGTTCAATGACACCGACTACGGGTCGGACCCCAAGGAAGCTAAAAGCGACGGCTTCGATTTGCGTGTGAACTTCAACAGCGGCGACGGACAGTTGCGAAGCCTGTTCGTGCGCGGCTATCAGTTGGACGCCCAGCCTGGATCCCAGCCCGATTACCGCCGATTGCTGAGGTTCGACACCGTTGACGCCGGCCGAGAGCTGTTCATTTTTGATCCCGGTGAAAAGACCGACCTGAAGCTAAAGCTTACGAATCTCGCCCGTGTTGCGTTGCAGGCGGTTTACAGCGTGACGCTCGTTGACGACTTCAACAATGAAATTTGGACCCATCGCCACACCGCCACCGTCGCCGCCGCCAGTGATTTTGATGTGCCGGTTCCCTTCGATACCGCGGGGCTCAAACAGGGTGTCTACACAATCCGCCTGAGCCTCGGCCATGAAGCGGACGGGAAGTACGCGGCGTTGATCGAACGCGACGTGAACGTCATGGTTAGCGAACGCGCGCCGATCGAAAAAACCGCCAGCAAGCCCGGCGACGGCACATTCCTCTATGGCTTGGACAGCGGCGTGGAAAGCTTCGACGACCGCTGGCTGCAATGGGCCGATTTCATGGGCGTGGATATTCTGCGCGGACCCGGCCATGGGCACGATCACGCCGATGCCGACGCCCTTCGTCGCGCGTTCGACGCTATTGGAAAGCATAACCTGCGGGCGTCGCAGTTTTTCGATATCCCGTGGGACAACGATGCAAATCGCCGCCAGCAGCGCTGGGACGAACTTGCCAAAAAGGCTGAGGAAATCACCCGTGAATTCGGCGACAAGGTTTATTACTACGAGCTGGGCAATGAGCCGGATTTGACGTATTTCTATCCGGGTCCGATCGAAGAATACGCCAAAGGGTTTGCCATTGTGGCCAAAGCGATCAAGCGCGGCGATCCGCAAAGCCTGGTCATGAACGGTGGCCTTTGCTTCGCCGGCGAAGAAGGCGACAGGCGCGCGCGTCGGCTCGTCGAAGTCATCGACACCAAAGCCCTTGGCGGCTGGGCCTACCATGCCCACGGCCCGGGCGCTGGAGCGGAACGCAACGCGTACGAAAAAATGCGCGCCGTAGCCGCAAAATACGACAAGGCTGACCGACCGTATATGGAGACCGAAAGCGGCGTTTCGGCGCGATCACCGATGCAGATCCGCGTTCAGGCCCGCACCGCCACGCAGAAACTGGTCTATGCCCAGTCCGTCGGCCTCGACGCGTTCATGTGGTTCCGCCTGAACATCACCGGAGGCGACGGCGATTACACCAGCACGCTCAACGTTCACGAACCCCGCCCGGTCGTGCTGAGCTATCGAACCACCGCGCGCACGCTCAAGGCACTTCGTTTCGTTCGTAAGATCGAGCTGCCCGACAGCGCCGCCGAAGCGTATTTGTTCGCCGAACCTGCCGGCGACCGCCGCGCGCTGGTCTTCTGGACCGACGGCCGCGGCGGGCAACTCGCCACCATCGCCTTAGGCGGTCCGGTCACGAACCTCGCGGGCGTTGATCTGTTCGGCAACCCGCTTCGACAAACCGGCGGCGAGGCCGGGATCGTCACCGCAGCAGTTGAAAATGATCCCGCTTATCTCACCTGGACCGGCGGCGACATCGCCCAGATTGCGCCCTTGCGCCCGATCCTCCTGACCGACCCCGTGGCAACGGTTACGCCCGGCGGGCGCGATGAAATCGTCGTCAAGGTACGCAACGATTCCGACCGCCCGATGAACGCCACCCTCATCGCCTCCGCCTCGCCTGAAACGGGCGTGACGCCGGCGGATGCTGAAAAGAATGTCACGGTCGCACCGCGTTCCACGAGCGACGTGAAGGTGGTCCTGGCGACCGTGCCGTTGGCCAACGTCGTGCGCTGGCCCAATCGCTGGGCCGTCTTCACCGGCATGGCCGGTGGAGCGGTCGATCCACAGGCGATCAAAGATGTCCCCCAGACACTTCAGGCCGGCGATACAGCCATCCGCGCCAAGATCGTGCGGTTGAAAGATAACGTGATAGACCTAGCCTCTATCACCGGGGCGATCAAAGAGCGGAGTGAAGCAATTTGCGTCGCCGAGATCGATTCGCCTGATGCCCGCACCATCCGCGTCGGTGCCGGCGCCGACTGGTGGATGGCTTGGTTCGTCAACGGACAGCCCGTTTTTGACACACTCGAACAGGGCAACAGCGGGCCTCAATCGCTACTCGCCCATCAGTTCGACATGCCCTTGCGAGCCGGCAAGAATCTTATCGTCGTGCGCGTGCTCAGTGGTTCGCAAGGTTTCCGCCTGACGTGCGGCGGGCCGCAGGAACTTGCCGCTGCCAAGACTTCGGCCGGACCAGGCGATGATCTGTCCTTGTCGCTGAAAGTCGGCGCGGAAACGATCGCGCGTCAGCGCGTGATCCTCGCCCGTCGCACGGTGCTCCATGCCAGCCCCGCCGCGTTTGACGGCCCGATCGCCGCCCTCGGCCACGATGAGCCGGCCGGCGATCTGCTCGAAGGGCAGATCATAAATGAATGGGCCAAGCAGCCCGACAGCAGCAAGTGGTACAAAGGTCCCGCCGACTTAAGCGCTTCGATCTGGGCGTATGCCGATGCCCGATCGCTTCAAGTCATGGTCTCTGTTCAGGACGATACCCCCCGTGATGGCGACGGCGTTCGCGTTTCGATTGCCGGCCCGGACGGTGCCACCCGCACCATCACCGCCACCGACGCCGGAGCGGATGTCACGCGCACACTCGGTACCGCCGGAGTTACTTGGTATCGTTTCGTGATAGCGCGTGCGACGATTCCGTCCAAGGTTGTATCCATCAACGTCACACTGGTGGACGACGACTTCGGCGGCGTGAAGCAAACCGCCTCGTGGTTTCCGCCGGCTTCCAGTCCTGCCCAATGGTGGCAGTGCGTGTTGCCTTAAAATCGAATGACGCGCTTTGATTTTCAGACGAATGCGAGCCGCGAAGATGCGAAGCGCGCGAAGATCAACGCGAAGGAAAACTTAAAAAAAGGATGGTTCCTTCTTCGCGTCTTCCTTCGCGCCCGTCGCCTCTTCGCGGTTCGCACTGGCATTCCGGCGCGGATTTCACACCCGAAACGGATCATTCCCTGCCCCGGAACTGTCGCCGAAAGGCGGTGGGCGTCATCGCGAGAACCTCTCGGAAGACGCGGCTGAGCCGCTCGGCGTTGCCGAAGCCGCACCGCTCCGCAATGGCGGGCATCGATAGGTCGCTCTCGGCCAGCAGCACGCGGGCGCGAGCGATTCGCGTGTTGCGGATCTCATCGTGCATGCTGTGCCCGACCAGCGCGCGGAACCGCCGCTCAAGTGTGCGCCGCCGCACTGGCAAGCCCTTCAGCAGCGCCGCGACAGTCATTTTCTTCGTCGCGGTGCGGCGGATGGAACGGACGACGCCCGCGATGTCCGCGTCTTCGATCGCCAGCGTGTCGGTGCTCTGCCGCGCCACCACCTGCACCGGCATCACCAGCGTGCGCGGGGCGACGGGCTCACCTCTCATCGCGCAATCGAGCGCGCGGGCGGCCTCAAAGCCGATCCGCTCAGGGCCGGTTTCAATGCTGCTGAGCGGCGGGTGCGCGAGGTTGCACAGCAAGACATTATTATCGACCCCCAACACGGCAACGTCATCGGGCACGCGTATCTTCAACCGCCTTGCCGCTTCCAGCACGCGCAGCCCGGCGTCGTCGTTGCCAGCCAGGATGCCGACGGGTTTGGGCAGTGACACGATCCAGTCCGATAACGGCGCATCGGCGCCCAGATGATAAAAGCCCCACGACGTGTTGCCGAACTCTAACGCGTGCTCCATCGGCGCAGACCGATCACCCTCCGCTAGCGCAGCGGCGAAGCTTGTCAGCCGGTTGCGGATGAATTCATAGTTCAGCGCCCCCGTGAACGCGAAATGCCGCAACCCACGTTCGGCAAAATGCTCGACCGCCAAACGCCCCACCGCCGCATTATCGACCGCGATGCGAGCGGTGCATGGGTGGTCGAGCCAGTCGAACACGTCAATCACCGGCACGCCGAAGCCGATGATCTCCTCGGATACGGTTTTGTCCCACAATGTCGCAATGATCCCGTGCGGCTTCCAACGCGGTACGGCCCGCACGTGCTCGATCATGGGGTTGCTGCCCCGGTATACCCATTGCGTCGACTCGTTCGCATAGCGAACGATGCCGTTCAGCACGCGCTCGCAGTAGCCGACCTCCTTGTCGACGAAAATTGCCACACGGCGTGCTTCAGGCATCGCCGGATACTACCCGAATGGCGCAAACCGACAAAATTTTTGCCGCCACCCGACATTCTGCATGTTGTATGTTTCTCATCAAGTGTACTGCCGTGTGGCAGTGCGATGCGGTTCTCACATCTTTTCGAGGTAAGACAATGCGTGGAAAAAATTCGCTGAATTGCGGCAAATTGGCCCTCGCGGCAGGCTTTGGCATGGTTGTCACAAGCGCGGGGGGGGTGCAAGCCGCGTTTCTCGCGAGCGATGCGGCGTCGAACGCCGTATACACGGTTGGGCAGAAGTACGACGGTCTGAACGAGGGAACCGGGTTCCAGCCCTGGGTGACCGTGCCCAACGTCACTTACGGAACCAACAATGGGGCGCCGCTCAACAATTCGTCTCAGGGGTACAACTCGCTGGGCGCCAATGCGTTCA
>JBBRFH010000126.1:0-9777 GCA_038224615.1 Tepidisphaerales bacterium | reverse complement strand
GGCACGTGTCGTGCTGGCCGAGCGTCGCGATGTCCTTGACGTGTACGTGGTGTACCAGCGGCCCAAGCGCTCGGACGGCGGCGGGCGCGTCGAGGTTATTCGTGCCGAGCCAACCGGTATCCAGCGCGACGCCGATCTTCTCGTTTCCGCCAGCGATCTTCTGGACGATCTCGTCGACGCTCTTCTCGGGATGATTCTCGTAGTTGAACGCGAGCGGCGTCTCGCGCGTCAGACGCTGGATCGTCGGCAGATCCGATCCCCAGAGTCCGCCGTTGCAGGCGGGAATGCCGAGTTGCTGACACACACGGGCGGTGTCGTCGTTGAGGGTGCCGGCGAGTCCGATCGGGCTCAGCCCGTTGTCGGCCATGATCGTCTTGTAGCGCTTGGCGCGAGCGTCCGTCATGTTGGCCGGGTCGACGTGCGCGACCCACACTTCGATGGCTCTGAACCCGGCGGCGGCGATCTCCGCGCAGATTTTTGCCCACTCCGCCTCGTCTGTCTTCTCGACGGTCAGCTTGTGCTGCTCGCCCCAATTCTTCAGCTCGAATCGCCACTCCGTGTGGCGGGCGACGAGGTTGGCGGTGTTGAATGCGATAACGGGTGTGCTCATTGGTTGACCTGTTGGAGTGATTTTCGGTTCTCGTCCCACGCGTGTGCCGCCGTGTGCGCCACATGCACCGGCATCTCGAGCACGGCCCCGAGATCGACCAGGCGGCGCTGCAGCATGCGAACGTCTACGTTGCGCGCACCACAGTCATCATGCAAACTCATCGCCGCCGCCACGCCGACCGCCTGGCCCATGCTCATCGTCTGGGCCATGCTGCGACAGCTCGCATGCGCATCGTGTGTCGCACTGAAACACCGCCCGGCGATCCACACTTCGTCGCGGGCCTGCGGAACGAGCGTTCGGTACGGCACGTCGTATGCCTGATTGCCGGGCACGTAGGCCCACGCGGTTTCTTCCTGCCCGTCGTTACCGGCGCGGTGGTCTTCAATCGGCGCGCCGCACAGCAGCACGCGATCGTCGAAGCGGGCGACGGTCAGGCAGTCGTCGCGCGTCAACCGATATTCGCCGTAGACGCGGCGGGTTTCGCGGACGCCGATCTGCACGCTGAGCCCGCAGATCCGCGCGTCCTGGTAACCGGGAACGCAGTCACGAACGAACGCCTCGTACAGAAATGCCTGCCGCCTGCCTTCGATCTCGGCCAGCGTGAGCTGACGCGGATCGGTCGCATCGACGTCGGCCACGCGTGCGGCGACTGTCGATGCGCATCCCGGAATCGCCATTGCGTGAAACGAGCCCTTCCTTCGCGGCAACTTGTGCCTGCCGGAATCAACCGCCGCTGCCATGCGCTCGGCGAGCATCTTTTTCCCGCCGGCCTTCTCGAATGCAGCTTGGTCGACATTCGCCAGACGGAACGTCGTCGTAAGCGTCTGGGCGGGATCGATGTCGCCGGCTTTCTCGTAGGGAAGCCCCGCGAGGTGACACAAATCGGCATCACCGGAACTGTCGATGAACCGCTTGGCGCGGATGCGGAACAAGCCGCCTTTGGTCGCCACGACGACGCCGACAATTCGGCCGTCGCTGGCGAGCTCGGTATCGATCAACGTCGCGTGCAGCAGCACCTCGACGCCAGCCTCGGCAACCAGTTCGTCCCACACACGCTTGAGCCGCTCGGGGTTGTACGTCACACCCGTTCCCGCGCCGTATGTATTCGGCCGCAGGTACACCGCATTGGCGCCGCAGAGCCGATCGACGACCAAGTCGGGGATTCCGCCGACAACTTTTCGCGGCTCAGGCCCGGGCGTGAAAAACCCGTAGAACGTATCGAGCACGCCCGTGCTCGCTCCGCCCAGGAAACCATAGCGATCCACCAGCATGACGCGCGGCGTCCCCTCCGCACCGGCCGCGGCAATCGCCGCGCAGCAGCCAGCAGAGCCGGCACCGACGACGAGCACGTCGACATCGGCGATGACCGGGATGCGATTGTGGACGATCGCGTCAAGCATTCACGACACCATTCAGTCGGGGAAATGTCTTGCGCGCGAACGCGACGCTCTTTGCGATGCTTTCGATCGGACCCGGCGGCGTTTCGAGCGAAAGCCAGCGGTCGAACCCGATTGCATCAAGCGCAGCGACGACGCCCTTCCAATCAACCCGGCCTTCGCCCGCGGGCACATCGCCGGTGAACGTTTTCGCGTCCTTGATGTGCATCTGCCGGATCAGTTTTCCAAGCGCGCGTATTTCGCTTGCAACATCGTGATCGCACCATGTCGCGTTGGCCGGATCGTAGTAGACGCCGAATCCCGGCGAGTCGATGGCGTTCGCCATCTCTAACAATTGCTCGGCAGTCAGCACGCCTTCAAATGCAATCACGACCTTCAACTCGGCGGCGCGCTCGCAGTGCGGCTTCAGTCGCTCGGCAACGGCGGCGCGGTGGGTTCGTCCCTTGGGCTCATTGAAGAAGAAAAAAGGCAGCAGCAGCGTCTGTGCGCCGATGTCGCTGCACCACTCGACCGCCCGCCGGACCTCGTCATCAGCAGATCGGTCGCGCCACCAGGTGGCGATGCCGCCACTGTTGTGTTCGCCCAACACCATTGATGCGAGGTCGAGGTCATGTTCAGCGGCGAGTTCGCGGAGCCGTGTCGGCCTTGCGGATGTGGGATCGCGCAGGTCGGCGAGTTTCAAATTGATCTCGATGCCGTCCAGGCCCAGCGACTTCGCCTTGGCGAACGCGTCGGCGTCGTTGGCAGCCTTGAGCACGCTGTCCATTGATGCGAGTTTCATAGGTTCTCTCCGACGTTTTCGTACAGCTTGGCAAGCCGATGCGCGTGCTCGTCGTACGCCGCCTCAAACAGCGCCTTGGCGCGTTCAGCGCCGACGATCGCCCCGCCGCTGAGCACCTTCGGCGGTTGGCCGGCGCGAGTGAGCCGCAGCGCGAGCTCGGCCTTGATCGAGTTGATCAGCAGGCATCCGCCGACCGTCGAGCCTGGGGCGACGGGCGTGTCAAGCCCCTCGATCTTCACCATCGCGTCGCCGGGCGGAGCGCCGGTGTCGAGCACGAGGTCGGCGAAGTCCTGCAGCTTCTTACCCGACGCGTGATTGGATTTGCTCTTTTCGCTATGCGAAGCCGAGATCAGCGCCACGACCTTCACGCCGTGTTTCCTGAATTGCTCCGCCATCTCGATCGACACGACATTGCAGCCGCTGGAACTGATGACCAGCGCGCTGTCCTGGCCGCTGATCGCGAAGTTGCGCACGATGCGTTCGGCGAGGCCGGAGACATTCTCGAGGAACATCGCCTGGCGCTGGCCGTTGGCGCCGACGACGAGATTGTGGAATGTCAGTGACAGCTCGACAATCGGATTGAACCCCGGAAACGAGCCGTAGCGCGGCCACATTTCTTCGACCATGATGCGGCTGTGCCCCGAGGCGAAAACGTGGACCATCCGCCCGGCGAGAATGGTGTGCGCGAACCAGTCGGCGGCGCGGTTGATGGACAGCGTCTGGCCGCGCACCGTCTCGATCAGGCCGGCGCATTTTTCGAGATAATCCTGGGTGGGGCTGGTCACTTCGTCAGTGCTCCTTGCGTGCTGTAATCACCCGCGGCATCGAAGAGCGCCACGACGTTTTCCGCTCGCACATCCGCCTGGACGTTGTGGACCGAGGCGAAAACATACCCGCCGGCCAGCGCGTCAAACGCGTCCAGATTGCGGCGCACTTCGTCCGCTACCTGCGCCGGCGTGCCGCGTGAAAGCGTGCCCTGGCTGTCGCACGATCCGCCCCAGAAAGCGAGGCGTTCGCCAAAATCGGCGCGAAGCTGCTGCGGCTCCATGCCGACCGCAGACGTCTGCACCGGGTTGAGGATATCGACGCCCATTTCGATGATGGACGCCAGCAGCGGGCGAATCGCGCCGTCGCTGTGCAGCAGCACTTTCCAGCCCGTGTTGTCGTGAATCCAGTTGAGTCCGCGCTGATATGCCGGCAGCAGGCGATCGCGAAACATGTCGACCGACAGGAACGGCCCGTGCTGCGTGCCGAAGTCGTCGGCGATCTGGATCACCTGCACGCGCTCGCCAACGGCGCGATGAAACGCCGTCAGGTTCTCGATCCAGGCGTCCACGAGCTTGCGATACAGCTCATCGACGTACTCCGGCTCGGACGCGAACGTCATCATCCAATCTTCAAACCCGCCTTGCCCGATGCCGTTGAACAACTCATAAGGCGGGCCTATCGCGGCGATGACGCACTTGTCGGTTTCGTCGAAGAGTGAACGCGAAGCGACTTCGTAGTGCCGAAGGTCCGCCTCCGAAATTTGCGGCGGCCGCCAGCCGGCGAGGTCAGGGTGCATAGCGCCCGGGTATTTCTCATAGCGGTCGAAGTAGAAACCGCCGGCGGGCATGCGCGCGAGGATCTCCCCGCCTCGGCGGAGCACGAGATCGCCGTCGGGTTCACGCTCGGGATTGAAACCACCCGGGACGAGAACGTCCGTGCCGTCGGCCAGTTGCCACGGCTTCCAGTTCTCATTCCGAATGCCGAACGCGACGGCGGGTCTGTTGAGCGCAACGCAGTCGCTGCCGAACCGCTCGGCCACTTCGTGCTCAATCTCGGCGAGCATCTGATAGGTATCGAAAACCTTGAACGGCGTTGAGCAATCGACCCCGAGCAGTTTGCGGACGCGGGCATAGGTCAGGGCGGCGATGCCGCTCTGGCGCGTGCCGCCAAGGTCGACCGGTACGCGATCGACGGGTCGATGGTTGATGGCGGCAAGAACGCGGTCGCGCGAGTTCACGGCGACACCTCCGCCGCATCCCACGCGGCCCGGGCAGCGCCGAGCGCGCCGGCCTTATCGCCAAGCGTCGCGTGGACGATTCGCACTGTCGTCCCGGTCGGCCGCCATTCAAACTCGTCGAAAAAGGCTCGTAGAGGCCGCATCAGCGCGTCGCCCGCCTGCGCGATTCCACCACCGAGTATGAAGACTTCAGGGTCGACCGCGTTGGCGATCGACACCATCGACACGGCCAGTGCTTTTACAGACTTCATCCATACCGCGCGCGCCACCGCATCCCCGCGCGCCACGGCTTCGACGAGCGCCTTCGTAGACGCGTATCGACCATCGCATCGCCGCTGCAGCGTACACTCGCCGATCGCGTCTTCGAGTGAACTCGGCGTGTTGACGATGTCCTTCGCGCCATCCGGATCGAGCGAGATGTGCCCGAGGTGCCCGGCGCGACCGAGGTGACCTTTGAGGACACGCCCGTCGCACAAAATTGCCCCGCCGACACCGGTGCCGAGCGTTAGCATGACGACGTTGTCGCATCCCTTTGCCGCGCCGAGCCAGACCTCGCCGAGCAGCGCGGCGTGAGCATCGTTGAGCACGGGCACGCGATCGCGGCGTCCGAGATGGCGCGTCCAGTCCAAACCCATGACCCCTTCGAGCCGGCCCATCATCCACTGGATGCTTCGGCCGTCGCGCGCGGCGAGTCCGGGTGAAGCGACGCCGACGCCCGCGGCGGGACCGAGATCACGCTCGACGGTTTCGACGTGCTGCTTGATTGCCAACATCCACTGGGCGGCAGAATCATCGCCGGTGCCGAAGCAGTCGCGGCGGATGATCTCACCCGCGCGGTCGACCGCGACGGTCTTTACGTTTGTGCCGCCGAGGTCGATGCCGATGACGTAGTCGCTGGCGCTCAAGGTATTTGTCCTTCGCTGACGCACCATCCACCGTCGACTGCCAGCACCTGGCCGGTGACGAATTTTGAACCATCGGACAACAGATAAACCACGGCGTCGTCCAGATCCTCCGGCACCCCGATGCGTCCCCCGTCGAGCGGTTGCTTGGTGGTGATGAACTTTAGGATTGTCTCGTCCTCGGCGGCGCGTTTGGCCATGGGTGTTTCGACGAGTGCCGGCGCGATGACGTTAAAGCGAATGCTCTGCGGCGCGTAGTACGCCGCACACGATTTCGTGAGCCCGATGATTGCAGCTTTGGTCGCGGCGTAGGTATGCGTCGCAAAGAACTGCCGCGACGGGGAGAAGCCGAGCACCGAGCCCATGTTGAGGATCGCCCCGCCACTGTGCTGCGCGATGAATTGCCGCACTGCGGCGCGGTTGGTATTCATCACCGTGGTGAGATTCTGGTGGATCGTGTACGCCCAACCTTCATCGGTGATCTGATCGAGCGGGCCGTCGCCCATGCGCCGACCCGATCCGCCGGCAACGTGATAGGCCGCATCGAGCCTGCCGAAGCGCTGCACTGCGGCGGCGACGGCGCTCGTGGCTGTTGTTGGGTCGCCGGCGTCCCCGGGCATCGCGTGGCAGCGTTCGCCCAGCGTTTTTCCGGCTGATTCGACACTCTTTGCGCTGCGCCCGACGACGACCACGTGCGCCCCCTCGCGCTCGCAGGCAATCGCCGCCGACAGGCCCAGCCCGGTGGTGCCGCCGACGATCAGGATGACCTTCTCTTCGAGCCTTTGCATCTAGGGCGTCACGTTACCACCCGCCGAATCGGCTTCAAGATTAGAATATCACTTGCGTCGATAAACTGATATGATAACCCGCCGTGGCCCGTCCTCCCTCCGATCACGTCAATCGCGTCCGGCAGATGCTGGTGGCGCGACTGAACGACGGCCTGCACCGGCCGGGCGATCGATTTCTCTCCAATCGCGCCGTCGCCGATCAGTACGGCGTCAGCTACCAGACCGCCGACCGGCTGGTGCGCGAACTCGTCGCGGCGGGCCTGCTCGAACGCCGGCCGGCATCTGGCAGTTACGTGCCCGGCCGCCGCATGGTGCTGAGCGGCGTGCAACTCATCGTCCACCGCCGGGCGCGTCGACCGCAGAGCTTCGGCGCGCGACTGCTGGCGGAGCTGACCACACGGCTTGACCGCGAGCGCCTCGACTGGACGATCATTTGGTCAGGCGGCCGGCAGGTGCGCGTTGCCGATGATCGGTACCCGGTCGTGTGGGAAGACCCCGCATCCCTGCGGCGGCTGATTCTCGCGCGTCGCCCGGCCCTGCTGCTAAACAATCGTCCACCGGCGGGACTTGATTCGCTCTTTATCGACAGCGTTTCGGTCGACGATTTCTCAGGCGGCGCGTGCGCGGCGCAGTTGCTTGTCGGTGCGCGATCTTCGCCGCTCAAGCTTTCCGTGCTGTCCGGACCCGGCGACGATCCGCGGAGCCTGGCACGGGTCGCAGGATTCACCTCGATTGCCAACGCGCGCGTCGTGCCGTCCCCGGACTGGTTCTTTGAGGGCGGCTCGCTCGTCGCGGCGCGGGTAATCGCCGACGGCCGCGACGGCATCTTCTGCTGCAACGACCGGCTCGCCGAGGCGATCATCCGGCACTGTCGCGCAACCGACCAACCTACCCCCCCGCTGGTCGGATTTGACGACGCCCCGATCGCGCAATCGCTGGGCCTGACGACGATCGCCATCCCGTGGGCGGAGATGGTGTCGGCGGCGATGTCGGTCATCGCCCGGCGCCTGGCCGGCGACACGACCACAGCGGCGATCGCCCACATCGTCGCCACCCGCCCCGTCGTGCGGCGAACGACCTCGAAGTGAGCAACGCAGCACTTCAACATATCAATGTCGAGATCATCGTCGTCTGACCCATCGAAATCGATCGATCCCACGCTCGGGATCCACCCCTTCTGCTGCTGCGTGTTTGCTTGCGCGATCGGGTTAAGGCGTCGCACGGACGCCGAAAATTGCGAACACCGTCATCCCGGATGCCAGCAGAACCCATACCCACGTCCGCGTGGGCAGCCAGCGCGTCCACGCCGACAACAACGTCGGCTGGGACAGGATGTGGAAGCGCGGGAAATGCAGATAGCCCCAGATGCTGCCGATCGACAGGACGAACGCCGTGTTGCCGATCGCCCAGACGAATGCGAGCAGGTCGAACGCCGCCCGGCTGCGCCGCCACTGCCGCCCGAGCATCACAATCGACGCGCCGACGAACACCACGTGCAGCCAGATGTAGATCGAGAAGCCGACGCTCGCGAACTGGCCGCGCGTTGTTTCGCGCAAGAGCGATGTGAACGGCGGCACGAAGATCGGGCCGCCGTAGGCGCGGGGAGATTCAACGTAGATGCGGGCGCTCTCCAGCACGCCGCCCCGCCACATCGCGCCGGCGATCGTGCCCATCGCGAAGACTGCCGCACACGCGACCATAACGACCACGGCATTGCGATAGCGACTCCCCGCCAGCAGCGCCATGACGACCGCCAGTACCGCGAAGCACGCCATCGGTCGCACCAGCCCCGCGGCGGCAAGCGCGACACCGGCGGCGATCCAGCGCTCGCGCCGGGCGCACCACACGCCGAGCAGACTCAGGCATAGCGCGGGCGCTTCGGTCATCACCAGCGAGGAGTTGATCACCCAGTGCGGCACAAGCATCGTCGTGGCCCAGCCGATGCGCCGGTCGTCGAACACCCGTCCCGCCAGCGCCGCCGCTGCGCCCGCGGACGCGATCGTGATCGTCAGGCCGGCGACGCCCACCGGGACGCCGAGTGTGCCAACCAGCGCCATCAGCGCGGGATAGCCCAGGAAGATGCGATGGTGGTATTCGTCGATCGACGTGTAATCGATTCGCCCGAGCATGGCCTCGCTGACGAGCACGAAACTCTCGCCGTCCCCGCGCACGACGTAGTTTGAGAGCGGGACGCCCAGCGCCAGCGTGACGACGCCGAAGACAATCATCCGCATCGCGATGGCAACCCCGGCGACGGCAAGATCATCGCGCCACGTCGGGCGATAGGACGGCGCGTCGGTAGGCAGAGGGAGCGTGTTGAGCATCCGGCGCAGCGAATCATACGCCGGCGTCCGCAGCGGTCGAGGCTGCCACCCGGCCTTCCTCCAAAAGCAGAAGCGCTGAATCACGCGGGTTCGAGCGATTTGGTTTGAATCGCGAACACTTCCTCGCACCCCTTAACCGCGAGGTCGAGCATGGCGTTCATTGAGGCGCGGTCAAAGCCTTCGCCGTTCTCGGCCGAGCCTTGGACTTCGACGAACTTGCCGCTTTTTGTGTAGGCGACGTTGAGATCGACGTTGGCGCGGCTGTCGTCCTCGTAAGCCAGATCGAGGCGGATGTCTCCTTCGACGAGGCCGACGCTGATGGCGGCAAGCTGGTCGACCAGCGCCTTGCTCGGGTCATAGAACTGCGGGTCGTACCGGGCCGGCGGCGCTCCACTGAAGGGACGCTTGGGTGGCGGCAGTTCTTTGGGGAGCTTGCGAATGGCGTCGACGAGCGCTACGTACGCGCCGCAGATCGACGCCGTACGCGTACCGCCGTCGGCCTGGAGCACCTGGCAATCGAGCGCGATCGTGTGCGGGCCGATCTTGCTGAGGTCGATGATCGCGCGGAGCGATCGGCCGATGATCCGCTGAATCTCCGTGCCGCGCCCGTCGGTATGCCCGCTCTTGGGCCATTGCTTGCGCTGCGGTGTCGACGCCGGGAGCATGACGTACTCGCACGTCACCCACCCGCCCGGCTTGCTGTCGGGCATCCAAGGCGGCAAGTCCTGCGCGATGGCGGCGGTGCAGAAGACGATCGTCTTCCCCTGCGTCCACAACACGCTGCCCGCGGCGTTCTCGGTGAAATTGCGTTGAATGGAAATCGGTCGGAGCTGCTCGTTGTTTCGGCCGTCGTGTCGCATGGGGGGAAGAATAGAGGCAATGAGGGGGAGAGGGGAAGAGGCAGGGAGGAAAGAGGGGGAAGAGGCAATAAGGCAATGAGGCAGGGAGGCAGGGAGGCAGGGAGGCAGGG
>JBBRFH010000125.1:0-9786 GCA_038224615.1 Tepidisphaerales bacterium | reverse complement strand
GGTCGTAATCGCTGCCGGCCTTGGCCGAGCCGTTGCGGGTGGTGTAGTAGAGAAGGGTCTTCGACGAAGTGTCGCCCGAGCGGTGCACGACGAACGTGAACGGCGTGTTCCCGCCGTCGCCCTCGGCACGACGGACGTTGTCGATGGTGATAACCGAGTCGCCGAAGTCGTCGTTCTTGATCGTGCCGGTGCCGTTCGCGTCGGAAATAAGCGCGTTGCTCGGGTTGCTCAGCGCGAAGAGGAACTGCTCGTCGGGTTCCGTCGTGGTGTCCGTGAGAATGCGCACATCGACCGTCTTGCTCGTCTCGCCCGCGGCGAACGTGAGCGTGCCGCTGCGGGAGACGAAGTCCTTGCCGGCGACGGCGGTGTCGCTCTGGGTGGCGTAATCGACGGTGCTGGTGACGCTGGTATCGCCGGTGCGCGTGATGGTGAAGGTGGTGTAGCACGCGCCGGAATCGCCTTCACGCTGCGTGACGTCGTCGACGCTCAGGCCCGGGCCAGATGGATTCGACGGCGGCGGGGTGGTGCCGTCGTCATTGGTAATGGTGCCGACGCCCGTGCCATCGCCGATGGTTGCGCCGCTGACGCTCGAAAGCATGACCGCGAATTTCTCTGTCGCTTCGACCTTGGTGTCGCCTACGACGGCGACGCTGAAGGTCTTGCTCGTCTCGCCGGCGGCGAAGGTGATGGTACCGGCGGTATCGGTGTAGTCGTTGTCGGCCACGGTCGCGGTGCCGTCGGCGGTGGCGTAGTCAACGCTGCTCTCGCCTGAGAGGTCGCTACCGCTGCGTGAGATGGTGAAGGTGAAGTTCTTCGTACCGCTATCCCCCTCGTCGAGTGTGACGTCGTTGATTGAAAGCGCCGGCGCGGCGACGACCGGCGCGGTAACGGCAAACGCATTGGAGAACTCGCTCGTGCCCAGCGTCGTCAGTGCATTCGTGTCGTACGCGGTGGCGGTGAGAAACGCACCGACAGCCACATCGAAGGGGAGCATAACGGTCGTGTCGACAGCGCCGGAGGCGTCAGTCATGACCGTCGTGGAGCCCAGATACGTTTGTCCCTCACCAAAGCCGGACGGGTCCGCGGCGGGGCTCGAAAAGAACTCGATGAGGTAGCCGGTGCTTGGTAGGCTGCTCAACTGTAGGCGGGTGGAAAGTTGGCTGCCGTTGAGGCGATCGGCGCTGACGATGACCGGCGCGTTCTGTGCGGAATCCACCTCGCCGGTGTCGTTGGCGGTGACGCCGTCGTCGAGCAGGTCGATGCCGAGGGCGGAACTGGCATAGATACTATTGCCGCGAATTGCGTTGTCGACTGCCAAAGCAGTGGTGGAAATGCCGTCTCCGCCGTTATACGAGATGACATTCGCCTCCTCGGCTGCGGTGCCGCCGATGAGATTAGTCTGCCCGCCGAGGACATAGACACCGGCGTTCACGGAAGCGATGGGTACTGTACCCACGAGCGCGGCGTCACCGGCGGCGTTACTGCCGATCTGGTTGCCTTGGACCGTGCTCAGATCGCCTTGCAGGGAGATCCCGACGTTGTTGCCCGAGATCAGGTTGCGGCTGGCGGGCAGTACGCCGCCGATCGTCGTACCCATGACGTTGTCGCTGACAGTGATGCCCACTTCATTCGAGGCCATGTTGACCCCGTCCGCGGTGCCGATGAAGTTGCCGGCAACGTTGACGTTGGCGGCGCTGATCGACAGTGCAGCGCCGGTCGTGCTATCTGTCAACGCGAGGCCCGTGATCGTCGATCCGTCCGCCTGAACGACCAGCGGACTGTTAGTGAGACGGATGTTGAGCACCGCGTTGGTGCCCGTTACGAGCGTGTTTACGCTGGAACCGGTTTGGGTGTAACCGTCGATTGTCAACCCATCGGTGATCGCAGGAAGGGCGGAGTCGGCGATCGAAACTTGCCCGACCGTAGCGATGTTGAAGTTAATCGTGTCCGCGCCGTAAGGGCCTGCGGCGACGACGTCGGCATTGATCGCGCTATTGGAATTCGCGGATGTGATGGCCTCATACAACGAGACCTGTCCGTCGACTGCTGCGCCTGCCGCATTGGTCGTGACGGTGATGGAAGCGAGAAGCCTGCGGTTCTCCAGCGTTTCCATCGCCGAGCTTAGGGCAGCGGAACGAATCACGGTACGTGAAAGGCGGGGATGATAAGACATTTTGTCTCCTCTAAATGGACACGCTCGCCACTCGGCGAATGAAACGCATGGGATTGACACCCTGCGGTCTTAATAGTCCGCGCCGGCGAATGAACAGAGTCGTAAATCGAACTAAAGATCGTGTCATAAAGTCTTTAGGAGCAGTCTTGTAGAACCCACCTGGATGCCTGCGGACCGTTTCTTGAACCGGCGGGAGGATCAGGCGGATGCTGAGGCGAGGGACCCCCAAGGCGTCAACGCGGCGAGCGGGCAACATCATTCGTGTCGGCGAAGAGGTATCGGCCGACTGGCGTACCTGCGAACCCTGCGGGCTTAGCCGCCCGACGGAGACTACCTTAGTCGCAAGCGTGAGCAGGGGGAGGTTTCATCGCCACCATTCATCGATATTAGAAGCGATGGAACGGGTGGCGATCGAACCCCAACCTGCAAGCTTGCCATCCGGCCGACGACGAAACGAGCGCCCGGGGTGAGGCCCGCGGGCGGGGGGCTGGAGTCCGCGGGGTGCGGGCTTGAATCCGCGTCACGCAGACTTGAGTCTGCATGGTGTGGACTGGAGTTCCGACGTAAGGGAATTCAGTCGCGGGGTGCGAAAGCCGATGCAGGGGTACACGATTGCGAGCAAACCATGATGCCGGCGATAAAGCGGATGCCCATGCTGGAAGCGGCGTGAAGGAGATTGCCGATTGAGGGCACCGTTGCGTCTCAATCGGCAGTCGCAAATCGAATATCGCAAATCCAATCACCCGTCGACTTCAACCGTCGCTTTCTTCTTGCCCATCTTTTTGCGGGCATTTTCCGTCAAAGCCATCTTGCGGAGGCGGATGGCGACCGGGGTCACTTCGACGAGTTCGTCGTCTTCTATGTACTCAAGGGCCGCTTCGAGGGTCATCTTGCGGGCGGGCTTGAGGACGATGGCTTCGTCGCTGCTGGTGGTTCGCATGTTCGTGAGCTGCTTGGCGGTGGTGCAGTTGACGACCATGTCGGTGTCGCGGACGTTTTCGGCGACGATCTGGCCTTCGTAAATGGCGTCGGTGGGGTCGACGAACATCGTGCCGCGTTCCTGCAGCTTGTTCATGGCGAAGGCGTTGGCGTTGCCGTTGACCATGCTGACCATCACGCCGTTGCCGCGGCTGGGGACGTCACCACGAACGGGGGCGTACTCATGAAAATTATGGTGCATGACGGCCGTCCCCTGGGTGGCGGTCAGCATGCGGGTACGCAGACCGATCAGCCCGCGGGCGGGGATGGTGAACTCGAGGTGGACCTGTCCCTGGCGGTTGTCCATGCGGACGAGTTCGCCTTTGCGGTTGCCGACCAGTTCCATGACACCGCCCATGTTCTTTTCCGGGACGTCGACGACGAGATACTCGAACGGTTCGCTGAGTGATCCGTCCTCGGCCTTGTGCATGATCACGCTGGGCTTGCTGATTGACAGCTCGTAGCCTTCGCGACGCATGTTCTCTATAAGGATGCCCAGGTGCAGCAGGCCGCGGCCGGAGACCTTGAACGCGTCCTTGTTGCCGGATTCTTCGACCTTGAGCGCGACATTGCTTTCGAGTTCCTTCATCAGGCGCTCGCGGATGTTTCGGCTGGTGACGTACTTGCCTTCCTTGCCGGCGAACGGGCTGTCGTTGACGCTGAACATCATGGTGAGCGTCGGCGGCTCGACGTCCTGCGCCTGCAGCGGTTGTGGGTTGATCGGGTCACAGATGCTGTCACCCATATCGACGTTGTCCAGGCCGATGATGGCGACGATATCGCCGGCGGAGGCTTCTTCGACGTTCTTACGGCCGAAGCCGTCGAACACCTGCACCTGGGCGGCCTTGGCTTTGACCATGTCGCCGTTGCGCTTGGCGACGATGACCTGCTGGCCGGACTTGATGCGGCCGTTGTAGATGCGCCCGATGCCGATTCGGCCGACGTACTCGCTGTACTGGATGCTGCTGATCTGAAGCTGCAGCGACTTTTCCGGATCGCCGTGCGGTGCCGGGACGTGACGCAGGATCGCTTCAAAGACCGGCGTGATGTCTTTACCCGGCTCCTCGAGCTTCCACGACGCCGTGCCGGCGCGGCCGGACGCATAGATGACGGGGAAATCCAGCGCCTCATCGTCAGCGCCGAGTTCGACGAACAGGTCGAACACTTCGTCCAGCACCTGGTCGGCGCGGGAGTCGTGACGGTCGATCTTGTTGATGATCACGATCGGCCGTAACTCGTGCTGGAAGGCCTTTTTAAGCACGAACCGGGTCTGTGGCATGGCACCCTCGGCGGCGTCGACGAGCAGGAAACAGCCGTCCGCCATGCCCAGCACGCGTTCGACTTCCCCGCCGAAATCCGCGTGGCCGGGGGTGTCGATCAGGTTGAACTTGGTCGTCTGCCCGGTCGGGTCGGTGTACTGAATCGCGACATTCTTCGCCAGGATCGTGATACCGCGCTCGCGTTCCAGCGGATTGCTGTCGAGCATGGTGTCTTGCACCTGATTATCGCGGAAATTGCCGCTTTGGCGCAGCAGGGCGTCAGTCAGCGTCGTCTTGCCGTGGTCGACGTGAGCGATGATGGCGACGTTACGGATGTCGTTACGCACTTGATTCATTGTCAGGCTTTCAGCTCAAAAATAGTAGCCGCAGATGAACGCGGATGGACGCAGATGAAAAATTCTGGAACCACCCAGGACACCAAATACACCAAGAACGCTTCAGGATCGCAGTTCTGACCCCTTCTTGGTGACCTTGGTGTTCCTGGTGGTCGAATCCGATCTGCGTTTATCTGCGTTTACCTGCGGCCGCTGCGCTTCTTAAAGGCGGAGCAGTGTATCCGCGGGGGCAGAATCTGGCAATCGGACAATAAACCTTTCATACTCATCACTCACCCATGGACGGAGTGCAGGACAAGGAATCGACCGACGACCTGCTCATTGAGCGAGCCCGCCGCGGGGACCGAGAGGCCCAGGCGAAGCTGCTCCGTGCCATGCAGGACCGCTGGTTCCGGTTCGCGTACACCCAGCTCGGCGATGAAGACAAATCTCGCGACGCCGTGCAGGAAACCGCCGTTCGAGTGCTGCAGAAGCTCTCCACGTTTGATCGGCGGTCGACGTTCAGTACATGGTCCATCGGCATCTGCCTCAATGTCTGTCGTGAACAACGCAGGCGTCGGACAGGCCGGGGATTGGAAGACATTTCCGAGCCCGCTGCCGCGAGTGAAGACCATCCCGAACTGGAGCGGCAAGAGTCGCTGGGCCGGATGAAATCCGTTCTGGCGGACCTGCCTGAGCGGCAACGCGAGGCGTTGGTGCTGCGGTTCTTCGAGGGCCATAGTGTCCAGGAGACGGCGATCCTTATGCGATGCGCTGCGGGGACGGTGAAGGCCACCGTTCATCAGGCGTTGCGGGCGATGCGGGAACGGCTCGGCGTATGAATGCAGAATTCTGAATTGTGAATGATGAATTCTGAAAGAAGAAGTCATGAGTGATCTCCGAAAACAACTTCGCGAGTTTCAGGACGATTACGCGTCGCTGAAATATCCGGGCGATCTCGCCGCGGACGTGATGGGAAAGTCCCAGCAAAGCAAGGGCGGCGGGTGGGTGAAGCTCGCCGTCGGTATCGCCGCCGCCATGACGCTGGCGGGGTTGGTGTGGGTCGGGCTCGATCGCCAGAGCCCCCCTGAAATCGCCGGCAATCCGCCCGAGATGACGACGCCAGCCGAGACCCTGATCGCAACTGATGACCATGCCACGGTCGCCGTCCCCACGCTGATCGCCGCCAAGCCTGCGGAAACGACGACAGTGGAGCGGCCGACCTGGACCAGCGTGGCTGGGAGCGACGACGATCGTCCTAGTTTCAGCTCGATCGGTGGCATGTCTCTGCAATACCAGTCGCTTTCGCTTCCAACCCAGTCGGAAGTTCAGCAGATTCGTTACGAGCAGCAACAGCAACAGCAGTCGGTAGAGGGAACACAGAACACCAAGGAGTCCATATGAAAACGCGTAATTTGATGATCGGTCTGATTTCGAGCGGCCTGCTTGCCTCCGGCGTGATGGCCCAGACGCTTCCGCCGGCACCCCCGAGCGGCGGCGGCGGTCCCGGTGGTGGTCCGGGGGGTCGCAACGAGCGTCCCGACGGTCCCCCCGGCCCGCGCGACGACAATCGCGGCGGTGGTGGTGGTGACCGTGGCGGACCGGGTGGCGGTGATCGGGGTGGTCCCGGTGGGGGTCGCGGTGGACCTCGCGACGATCAGGACAGCCCGCCCCCGATGCGCGGCCAAGGCGGCGGTCCGGGCGGTCCGGGAGGAATGGGCGGTCCGGGCGGAGGCCGTCGTGATCCCCTGGGCGCGCTCAGCGAGTACATTCAACTGGTCGACCGCTACACGACCCTCGCGTCCAACCCCTCGGCCGCCGGCGTTTCGGCAGTCGTAAGCCTCACTGAGCTGATGAAGGCCAAGGGCCCGGAAGCGACCATCGCCAAGCTCAACGAGGTGCTCCCCCAGGCAAAAGACCCCGCCATCCAACGGGCGATTCGCCTGCAGTTGATCGACCTCTACAAGGCCAGTCGTCAGGACGACAAGGCCATCGAACAGGCGGTTATCCTGATCTCCGGCGCCGCGCCCGTCGCCACGCCGCCGTCGAACCCGTAAGCCAGAACCTTCCCAGGAAGGCACGAACCCACCTACGACCGTCGCGGCGTGCCGCGGCGGTTGTAGCGTTTTGTAACCGATCCCCCACAACACCGGCCGGGTTAACCGGGGCTGGCGATGAAACGCGCAACACCGATGTGACACCGATGTCACATCGGTTACACCCTGTGCATGCCTCTCGCCGGCCCAAGTCATGGCCGATGCAGGACCTACGCCACGCGGCACGCGCGATGCATCAATGTGACGCGCGCTACATTTGATACATTCGCCCCACCAAACCGGCCGGGAATGCAGGGCGGATTCTTCACTTGTCAAAGAGCGCAAGCGACCGTAGCGCGCAGCGTCCGCGCGCGGTCCCTCCTTATATACAGGTCGGTTGCGCCAATCCGGGGTGAATCGCGCAACGCTTCCTTCGCTGTCGCTCACTATCGTCGATAAATTCCGCACTTCTGCTTCCGCGCGCGTTGCGCGCCTGGCCTCAGAGCAGCGTTGACGGATTTTCGATCGTCAGCCGGTCGACTTCGGTGTCGCCGACCAGTTCGATCGCCCGCGCCAGACCGCGCAGGCGCCGGTCGAGGGTTTCGATCCGGTGCATGTCGCTGCCGAGCATGAAATAGCGTCCCTCACCAAGCCACAGCTCGCCCAGCCGACGCCGGCTCGTCATGGACTCATCGCCTAGGCATTCGAGGTTGCACTGCAAGAGCAGGCCGGCCTCCTGAATGCGGTCGATCAGGCCCGGGTCGGATTGCAGCGCGTCGACACGCTCGGGGTGTGCGAGGATCGGTTGGATGCCCGCTCCCCGGATGTGATTGACGCAGGCGTCAAAAAACGCCGGCAATTTGTCGGCCCAGAAGTCGAAGATCAGGTACTTGCCGTTGTTGTTGTAGGTCACCAGCCCGCCCGGTTCGATCGCGCAGAACGACGTGCTGATGTTCATCTCGCCACCTGGCATCAGCTTGAGCGCGACGCCGGCCTCGTCCAGCGCCGCCTGCAACTGCGTCACCCGTAAGGCGATGGAATCGAACTGGTTCCCCAGGTTCGGCCAGACGTGCGGCGTGCAAAACAGGTGCGTGTATCCCGCGCCCACCATCTTCCGGGCCATGGCGATGGATTCGGCCACGTCCCGACTTCCGTCATCCACCCCCGGCAACAAGTGTGCGTGTACGTCGATCCGTCCCATCAGTGATTCTTTCTCCAACAAGGCCAACCAGCATACACCAAGAGAAACCGCGAAACAGCGATGAGCGCGAAGGCAATCCTGTCATCCTGTCATCCTGTCATCCTGAACGCAGTGAAGGATCTTCTTGCCGCGTCAAGGCCCGGGCGAACAGCGGTGCGTTCGCTCACTGTCGTTCGGCACTTCTGCGGGCCTTGACGGAGCACGCAGATCCTTCACTTTGTTCAAGATGACAATGCTCGCTCGACCACGCGTTCGCTTTCGCGCTCGTCGAGTCCTTTGCGGCTCGCTTTCGCTCCATCGCCCCCCGGCTCATGCCGATCCTGTCATCCTGAACGCAGTGAAGGATCTTCTTGCCGCGTCAAGGCCCGGGCGAACAGCGGTGCGTTCGCTCACTGTCGGTCGGCACTTCTGCGGGCCTTGACGGAGCACGCAGATCCTTCACTTTGTTCAGGATGACAATGCGCGCTCGACCACGCGTTCGGTGAAGAACGCATGGCGGCGTGTTTCGCCTGCGGCCGTTTCCCTGTATCCTTCCCCGCTTCGCTCGAAAGAGGACTTCACCCAAACATGCGTTGGCTCATTCACGGCAGTATCACTCCCGCAGCCATTGAGGCGATCAAACGCCACGGGCACACCGTACAGACGCCCGGCGAGGCATTTGGCGACGACGTGCCGGCGGATGACGCGTTTCTGAAGCAGGCCAACCTGAAGCAGCTTGACGTCTTCACCAACGACAAGGCGTTCGCCCATCGCCCGTTTGAAACCAAGGAGCGCTTCGGGCGGTCCATCGTCTTCCTGCGACTTGAAGGCGGCGACGTCGAGCAGGACGACGCCATTGACCGGCTCTTCAAACGCTACAAGGCCCCCAAGCCCGGTATGCTTTATACTGTCACTGAAATGCGTGTGAAGGTCCGGCAGTTGCCGAGCCTTTGAGTCACGAATCCCGAACCCCGAATCATCCCCCACGACATGTCTTTACTCGTCACAGGCTCCATCGGTATTGACACCATTGAAACCCCCGCCGGCAAGCGCGACAACGTGATCGGCGGCAGTGCGATTTACTTCGCATACGCGGCCAGCTTCTTCACGCCCGTCCGGCTCGTCGGGGTCGTCGGTGAGGACGCGCCCAAGGATTTCTTCAAAGTCTTCGAGCACCGCGACGTCGACACCAGCGGTCTGGAGACGCGAAAGGGCAGCAAGACCTTCCGCTGGCACGGCTCGTATCTGAAGGATCTCAACGAAGCGCAAACCGTCGAGGTTGATCTAAATGTGCTCGCCGAGCGCGCTCCGAAAATCCCCGAGCAATTCCTCGATAGCAAGGATGTGTTCCAGGCCAACACGCACCCGGCGATGCAGCAGCATATGCTGGCGAGCATGAAGGCCCCGAAGCTGGCGATCGCCGACACGATGAACCTCTGGATCACCACCGAGCGGGCGGAGCTGGTGAAGCTGCTGGGAAAGATCCACGGCCTGGTCCTGAACGACGGCGAAGCCCGGCTGCTGACCGAGAAGAAGAACCTGATCGAAGCGGCGCATGAAGTGCTGAGCTACGGCACGAAGTTTGTGGTCATCAAGAAAGGCGAGCACGGCTCGCTGCTGGTGACCAAGAACGACACGTTCGTTCTCCCCGCGTTCCCGGCCGACAAAGTCGTCGATCCCACCGGCGCCGGCGACAGCTTCGCCGGCGGGATGATGGGCTATCTCGCCACGCAAGGCCACGTCACCCCCGCGATCGTCAAACGCGCCCTCGCCTACGGAACCTGCGTCGCCAGCTACACCATCAGCGACTTTTCGCTGGCGGGCC
>JBBRFH010000124.1:0-9831 GCA_038224615.1 Tepidisphaerales bacterium | reverse complement strand
CGGCTGGAGCATCTGCTCTGACCAGTCGACGCTGTCGGCGAAGATGCTTTCGACGCGTTTGCGGCACTCCTGGACGCTGAGCACGCGCCCGGCGGCGAAGCAGTCGACGAGCATCGTGCCGCTGTCGGTGGTGACGGCATTGATGAAGTGCCCGGGCAGCCCCACGCCGCGGACTTTCATGCCGAGTCGCTCGCCGACGACCTTGTACACCAGCGCCAGGCTGATCGGCAGGCCGCGCTTGGTGTCGATCACCTCGGGCAGGTAGCTGTTGGCCGGGCAGTAGTAGTCGTCGTTGTTGCCGTTGTAGCCGAGGTCGTCGAACAGATACTGGTGCAGGTGCGCGAGCATCGCCTGGGGCTGGCTGCCCCGGACGCGCGAGCTGATCAGCTTCGCGTATCCGCCGAGCGTCCGCTCGACGTCCTTGATGCAGGTGTCGTTCGGTCGCTGCGGCTCGTTGTGATGAAGCGAGAGCAGGATCGAAGCGCGAAGGAGGCCTTCGGTCGACTCAATCACTCCGACTTGTCGGGCGAAGGCGGCGTAGGCGGTGGACGAACAGCAGAGGGGCGACGACATAGTGACTTCCATCTCCGACTCACGTTGCGCCGGCCGACGATCTCGGGACCGACACGCGGAGTTCCTAAAGACGTACTGATGGCTCACAGACCGGGTTCACGACCTTCGTGCATCGGCATATCATGCGTCAATTCATCACATTATCAGTCGTCGCGGCACTCCTGTGATTGGGGAGTTGTCCTATATTTAAGTCATGCCACGCCGACCCAAGCGCAACGATGTGCCCCCCGTGCCCGCCGCATTCCCGGCGCAGGCGCTGGCGTTCTTCCGCAATTTAGCGAGGCATAATGATCGCGCGTGGTTCGCCGCTCATAAGCAGGAGTACGAGGATCGGGTGAAAACCCCCATGCTGGAAGTCCTCGGTTGGCTGAACACGCGGTTCGCCATGTTCGCCGCCGATCATGTGACGGAGCCGAAGAAGGCGATCTACCGGCTTCACCGCGATACCCGCTTCAGCAAGGACAAGACGCCTTACAAGCTCAACGTCAGCGCCATGTTCGGCCATCGTCTGCTGCCGAAGAACAATGGCGCGGGGTATTACTTCCACAGCAGTGCGACGGAGGCGTTCATCGGCGTCGGCGTCTACATGCCCGAGCCGCCGCAGTTGCAGGCGCTGCGGAAGACGATCGCCGGCGACCTGCCGCGCTTCAGGAAACTGATCAATGAACCCCGGCTGAAGAAACTGATGGGCCCGCTGCAGGGTGAAAAGCTGGTCCGCGTCCCCAAGGGCTTCGATGCCGACGACCCGGCGGCGGAATTCATGCGGATGAAGCAGTTCTGCTTCTACAAAGAACTTCCCGCCAAGGCGGCGCTGGAAAAGTCGTTCGCGAAGCAAGTGGCGCAGCACTTTGAAGTGTGCGCGCCGTTCAACGCCTACCTCAACAACATCCTGCTCGCCCACATGCGCCAGCAGCAAGGCGACGCCGACACCACCCCGAAGCGCCCGGAGCCGATGTTTTGAACGTGGCATGGGCATCCTGCCCATGAGATGCGTACTCGCGTCATTCGCAGGATCCGCTTGCGGAGCGGCGCGGTATTGGCGTGTCATCGCTCGTGGCTTTCTCCGAGACGTGTCGTCACATCCTTGACAGGACTATCCACTCCTTTAGCATCGCCCGCGCAAGCCTCGTAACTGATTTTTCGGAGCGAAACCAAAATGGCCAAGAAGACTGTCGCCGACGTGGATGTGAAGGGTAAGAAGGTTCTGATGCGGGTGGACTTCAATGTCCCGCTCGATAAAGAGTTGAAGATCACCGATGACCGCCGGATCGTGCAGGCGCTGCCGACGATCAAGAGCGTCATTGATCGTGGCGGCAAGCTCATCCTCATGAGCCACCTCGGGCGACCCAAGGGCGGGCCGGAAGCTAAATACTCGCTCAAGCCTTGCGCCGAGCACCTCAGCAAGCTGTTGGGCAAGAAGGTCACCTTCACCAGCGACTGCATCGGCAACGAGGTCGAGCAGGCGGTCAACGTCATGAAGGACGGCGACGTCGTCCTGCTGGAGAACCTCCGCTTCCACAAGGAAGAGGAAAAGAACGACCCGAACTTCGCCAAGAGCCTGGCCAAGCTCGGCGACGTCTACGTCAACGACGCCTTCGGCACGGCCCACCGCGAACATGCCAGCACGTTCGGCGCCGCTCAGGCGATGCAGGGCAAGCCGCGCGTGATCGGCTTCCTCATCCAGAAAGAACTGAAGTTCCTCGGCGACGCCGTCAGCAACCCGGCCCGCCCGTTCGTCGCAATCCTCGGCGGGGCCAAGGTCAGCGACAAGATCCAGGTCATCGAGCAACTGCTCGGCAAGGCCGACACGCTGCTGATCGGCGGGGCGATGGCGTACACCTTCTTCCTCGCCCAGGGCAAGACGGTCGGCGGATCGCTTGTCGAGAAGGACAAGGTCGAACTCGCCAAGAGCCTGCTCGAAAAGGCCGGCGGAAAGCTCAAGCTGCCGAGTGACACCGTCGTCGCCGACGGCTTCGACGCGACCGAGACGAGCATCGTCGACGGCAATATCCCCGACGGAAAAAGCGGCTTCGACATCGGCCCGAAGACGCAGGCGGCGTTCAAGGCGGAGATCGCCAAAGCCAAGACGATCATCTGGAACGGCCCGATGGGCGTGTTCGAGAAGCCCCACTTCGCCGCCGGCACCGAGGGCGTTGCCCGCGCCGTCGCCGCGGCAACCAAGAACAGCGGCGCTGTAACCATCATCGGCGGCGGCGACAGCGCCGCGGCGATCGAAGACTTCAAACTCGCCGACCAGGTCAGCCACGTCAGCACCGGCGGCGGAGCGAGCCTCGAGTTCCTGGAGAACGGGCATTTCTCAACGCTGGATATCCTGGACTGATACGTTTCCGGCGTGAAACCCGCGCCCGAATGCCAATGCGAGCCGCGAAGATCCGATGAGCGCGAAGATCAACGCGAAGGCAAACTTAAAGAATCGCGCATTCTTCGCGTCTGCCTTCGCGCTCGTCGCATCGTCGCATCTTCGCGGCTCGCATGGTTCTCTAGCCGCAATGCGGGGGCTGATAATTACGCGACTTTCGACACTCGCATTCGACTCTTGGAGCCGGTGCGGGTTTCATGACGCAAAGGTATGCGTACGCATCGTCAAAAGAACACAATGTTAAAGACTCCCTGCCAAGAGCCTCACAGGCAAGCCAGCAGGCTGAACATCACGACCCATATGACGGTCATGCCGTGCCAGTAGATGCTGGTGACGCGGATGCTGCTCAGGTGGCTGACCGTTGGCTCGCGGTGCAGGCGACGGGCGAGCAGCGCCATGAAGATCAGGCCGATCGTCATGTGGGCGGCGTGGAGCAGGACGAGCATCAGCATCACGCCGTACACGCCGCTGCCGACGCTGACAACGGCGCGGTGGGCGGCGAGGATTTGCTGTAGGCCGGGCGCTTGCAGGATCAGAAACACCAGGCCCAGCAGCGTCGTCGCATAGACCGCGCGGCGGGCCGCAGCGAGGTGGTTGACGCGGTCGGAGTGCATCGCGTAGTAGAGCAGCGCCGAACTGACGTTGATCACGAAAGTGCTCAGCCAGAAGACCGTCGGCATTGTCACATGCACATCGGTATGCCGTCGCACCAACCCATAGCCGATGCAGCCGGCAGCGAACATGATGGCAATCAACGTCACGCCCATCCACATCGCGAAATCGGATGCGCCGGGCGGGGCCACAAAGTATTCTTCCTCGACTTCGACTGCGGGCGCAGAAACAGGGGCGGCGGGAACGGGTTCGACTGACGGCGATACGGCTTCACTCATCGGGTCGCTCCTTGGTGGAAATGCCGCGTGCATGCTAACGCGCCGACATGAAGATCCGCATCCGACACAGTGGGGCGCGTTGCCGCAGTAGGGTCTTCTGGCATGGGTGGGACGCCAATCCTCTCCGGCATTCGCTCACAGTTTTAGCTTCTTCGGGGTTCTCTTCGTATCCTTCTGGTCATGCCCAAGCCCGCGCCGCTCGATAGCCAGGAATCCTGGCGGATTTTTCGGATCATGTCGGAGTTCGTCGAAGGCTTCGAGGTGATGAGCAAGGTGGGCAAAGCCGTCTCTGTGTTCGGGTCGGCGCGGACCAAGCCCGATCACCCTGACTACAAAGCCGCCGAGGAAACGTCGCGCCTGCTCGCCAAGGCCGGCTTCGCCGTCATCACCGGCGGCGGGCCGGGCATCATGGAGGCAGGAAACAAAGGCGCCCACGACGCAGGCGGCACCAGTGTCGGGCTCAACATCGCACTGCCTCAGGAGCAGGAAGGAAATCGTTACCAGACGATCTCGCTCGACTTCCACTATTTCTACGCCCGCAAGGTGATGTTCGTGAAGTATGCGGATGCATTCATCTGCTTCCCCGGCGGGTTCGGCACGCTCGACGAGTTTTTTGAAACGCTCACACTCGTGCAGACGCTGAAGATCGACGCCTTCCCCATCATTCTCTATGGCGAAAAGTTCTGGGGCGGGCTTGTCGACTGGATGAAGCAACAGCTTATCCCGCACTATATCGACGGCGAAGACGTCGACATTTTCCGCATCGTCGATTCGCCCAAGCAGGCGGTCGATGAAGTGAAACGCGGCGTCAAGAAGCACTGGTGGCGGCCGCTCGACGCCGTCGCGCTCGAGGAGAGTGTGAAGGACGGCCCGAAGGCGCTCGGCACACTCAGCGGCTACAAATCCGAAGACACCGGCGAGGGAACGCGCTACGGAAAGCGCCCGAAGATCAGCTCGAAACCGCACATCTCGATTCGCAAGCGCTCGGACACTTGATCGGGGAATTCTGAATGATGAATTCTGAATGCTGAATGAGAATGCGCGGACGCTCCGTGTCGTCACGCGGGTTCAGCATTCAGCGGTGCTGCTCAGCAGTTCTTCTTTGTGCCGTAGATCAGACTCCGCAGCGAAGACACTACATCGCCGAGTTCCTTTGATTGGGCTGAGAGCTCTTCACTTGCTGCGGCCGCTTGCTCGGCGCCGGAGGCGGTCTGTTGCGTGACGCCGTTGAGTTGTTCGACGGCCTGGCTGATCTGCCCGACCGTACCCGCCTGTTCGCGGCTGGCGTTGGCAATCTCTTTGAGGACGCCGTTGGTCTGCGTGCTGGCGGCGTGAATGCTGTCGAGCATGCCGCGCATCTGGCCGACGATCGAGGTGCCGGTGTGGCTGCGCTGAATCGACGTCTCGATCATCGCGCTGGTGTCGGCGGCTGCCCGGGCGCTACGCATCGCCAGCGAACGCACCTCCTCGGCCACCACCGCGAAGCCCCGGCCGGCCTCACCCGCGCGGGCGGCCTCGACGGCGGCGTTCAGTGCCAGCAGGTTCGTCTGGAAGGCGATCTCGTTGATGATCTTGATGATGCGCCCGGTCTCGGCGGTGCTTTGCTCGATGCCGGAGATCGCCTCGTCCATTTTCGTCATCGCCTGCTTGCCCGAGTCGGCGTGCCGCAGCGCGTCGGCGGCGAGCGTGTCGGCGCCGGCGGCGCGCTGGGCGTTGTGTGTCGTCGATGTGCGCAACATCTGCAGCGACGCGCCCGTCTGCTCCAGCGCCGCCGCCTGCTCGGCAGAGCCTTTGGCGAGCGTCTGGCTCGAGTTGGCCACATGAGCGGCGGCACCGTCCATCTGCTGCACGCTGTTTGTCAGTTCTGCGATTGCGATGCTGATGTTGCGCACGAGCGAGCCTGACATCCACCACCACGCGAGCGCTCCGATCACCAGCGCAATCGCCGCCGTCGCCAACTGCGTTACCAGCGAACGGTTGGCCACCAGCGCCGTCTTCTGCGCGACCTGTTCAAATTCGTCCTTGTACGCGCCCACGCCGATCACCCAGTCGTACGGCGCGAAGTACGCGATCTGCACGATCTTCAGCCTCGCCTGCGAGTCGTCCTTGTTGCGCCAGGGGTATTCATGAAACGCCTGCTCGCCCGGCTTGAGTGCGGCGCCCTTGGCGACGATCTGCTGGATTGCGAAGTTGCCGGCGTCGTCTTTGGCCTCCCAGACGTTCTCGCCGTCGCGCTTGCCATCTTTGGAGATTACGTACATGCCGCGCGCCGGGCCTGAGCCGCGAATGGCGTAGACGTAGCCCGACTGCCCGACGCGGATGCCCTGCATAGCCTCGCGGAGCGAAGCGACTGCCTTTCGCTCTTCGACACCGGTGAAGAGCATGCCAATTACGCCGCCATGCGCGTCCAGCAGTGGGGCATAGACGGTCTGACAGAGCACGCCCGCGACTTGTGCCCGCCCGGTGTAGGTCTTGCCGGCAAGGACCGCCGTGAGCACCGGATTGGCCGAGCCGTCGGCGGCGCGGACGGCGATGTACGTGCCGGTCGCCCGCTTGCCTTCGGCGGTGTGAACGTTGGTCGCGATGCGCAGCATGTCACCGGTTTCGTTCATGCGCTGGAAGATCGTACAGAACGCGTCACCATCCCGGCCGGCGCCGTCGATGAATGCGTTTCCAGAGTTCGGGTCGTCCGCTCCGGGCATGATGGGGGTGTTCCCGAGACGCGCTTGAGGCAGGCTCAGGGTCGACGCTGCCGCCGTGCTGGTCTGCTCGCGCACCTGCCATGATGTGGTCGTGGAAGGATCGACGCTCACGCCGCCTCGCTGCACCAGGCGCTCGCGGATCCAGTTGAGCCGGCTGGCGTTAGCCTGGTCGATCAATGGTTGCGACGTCTGACACATCCGCAAGACCGCATCGGTCAGTTGCGAGATGCCGGCCATACTGACGTCGTGCGTTTCGGATATGGCGTCCGTGCGGACGCGCTGCAGGCTCGTGTACGACACCGCTGACAAGATGCCGATTGGCAGGATGAGCAGCAGCAGTGCCAACGTAAGTAGGCGCGTACGCAAGGTGAATCGTGCGATCCAGGGTTTGTTTTTCGGCGCGCAATTGGGATTCGAGATGATGTCGACCATTGCCAACTCATCGGTTTAAATTCCCTCCTGGTTCATCGACGTGACAATTCGACTCAGGAGAAGTCCGCAATCGGGGGCAAGCCGCAACGTCCGATCAGACGCCTGGTCCGTGCGTATGCGATGCATCGTCCATGTCGGCGTGGTAAGCGGGGAGGCGAATGCTGAAGGTGGTGCCTTCACCGGCACGGCTGCTGGCGTCGATGGTGCCCTCGTGTTCGTTGACGACCTTCTTGGCGACGGCCAGCCCCAGGCCGGTGCCGCGATTGCCCTTGGTGCTGTGGAAGATCTCGAACAGGTGCGGCAGCATCGAGGGCGCGATGCCCGGGCCGCTGTCGATGACCTCGATGACGGCCGCCTTCTCCTCGGGCGCGAATCGGCAGGTGACACGGATAAGCCCGCCGCCTTCCTTGTTCGCGCCGATGGCGTCGAGGGCGTTGGTGAGGAGGTTCATCAGTACCTGGTGCAGCCCGTCGGCGTCGAGCGGGATCGCCGGCACGTCGCGTTCGATGTCGGCGACTGCCATGATGCCGCGGTCGTTGGCGATCGGCGCGATCAGCTCCAGGCACTCTTCGATCACCCGCCGCGGGTTCACCATCTCGAGTTTCGGCGTGCGCGGGCGCGAGTAGGCGAGCAGGTTCATGGTCAGGTTGTAAATCTTGTCGAGGTTTCGCTCGACGACGCGCCATCCCTTGCTGGTCTGGTTCAGATCGCTGCGACGCAGGCCCATGTCGACGACGTCGGCCCCGCCGCGCAGCACCTGCAGGATGTTCTTGATCGAGTGCGACAGCGCCGCCGTCGTTTCCCCGATCGCCGCCAGGCGCTCGGCTTCGAGCCCGGCCTGGTAGAGCTTGGCGTTCTGGATCGCCATGCCCGCCTGCAGGCCGATCGCGGTCAGCAGGCGGAGCTGGTCGGTGGAATAGGTGTAATTTTTGACCGAGCTGTCGACGTAGATGACGCCGATGACTTCTTCGGTCGGGCTGGATTCGTCGATGCGGGTCTCGATCTTGCGGGCCTTGATCGGCACACACAACGCCGAGCGGATACCGAGATTGTGGACGCTCTTGCCCTTGCTGAAGCGCGGGTCGATCATCGCGTTGCTCGACAGCACGCCGGAACCGGAATCGATAACGTACTTGATGATGGTGCGGCTGGCGGCGATGCGCTCGACGTCGTCGTTGCTTGATGCCGCGGGAGGCTCGGCGCGGCGCGCGGGGGCACCGATGGCTTGTGTTTCGTCGCGTACGCGCACTACTTTCGGAACGAGCAGCCCCTCGCGATCGAGCAGCATGAGGATGCCGCGGTCGGCCTTCACGTGCTCGAACACCAGGTCCATCACGACGTCGAGCACCTGGTCGATGTTGAAGCTGCTTCCCAGTGCCGCCGCCAGGCGATAAAGCATCTTCAGGTTCGCCATCGCCGCCGCCGCCGGCTCCGGAACCGCAAGCACCATGCTGTCGTCGCTCGAGGGGAGGGTGTTGATGATGGAGGAATCCATCATCTCGTCGCCCATCAGCGCCACCTGGCCTGAACTGCGTGTGACGCCGGGCTGGATGCCGACGACCAGGAGCGAGCGCCCGACACGGATCTGGTCGCCGATGCGCAGATTATGCGGTCGGTCGATGCGCTGGCCGTTGACGTAGGTGCCGTTGGCGGAGCCGAGGTCGCGCAGGATCCACTCGCCACGCTCGTCGGGACGGAGCTCGGCATGCCGGCGCGACGTGGTCTGATCGGTGAGCGGCAGGGCGCGGCTCTCGCGTCCGATCAGGGACGCCTGGTCAGGCAATTCAAAACGTCGGCCCTTGTCCGGGCCTTGCAGGACGAGCAACGTGATCACGGTGGACGAGTGTACCACGCACTGCGGAGTCGTTACGATCTCCGCTCGACCTTTTAAGGAGCAGTTTGGAATGAGCACGAAGCTGAACGTTGGCGCGGTGGGAATCGGTGGAATCTGGAACGCGGTGCATGCGCCGGCATGGCTCGCATCAGCGGATGCGAAGCTCGTCGCCGTGTGCGACATCAAAGTTGAGAAGGCGAAGGCCTTTGCCGACAAGCACGGCATCACGCAAGTGTTTGCCGACTATCGCGAATTACTGGCGATCAAGAAGATCGACGTCGTCGACATCTGCACCAGCAACCGGTTCCACAGCGAGATCGCGGTGGCGGCGCTGGAGGCGGGCAAACATGTGTTCTGCGAGAAGCCCGACGCGATCAACGTCAGCGAAGCCCAGCGCATGGCCGACGCCGCCAAGGCATCGGGCAAGCGGCTGATGACGATGCGCAACAACCGCTTCATGCGGGCCAGCCAGTTTCTCAAGCGATATGCCGACGCCGGGGGCTTCGGAGAAATCTACACCGGTCGCTGTGGGTGGGTACGGCGGCGCGGCATCCCGGGCAAGGGCGGGTGGTTCACGACTAAGGAACTCTCCGGCGGCGGTCCGCTGATCGACCTGGGCGTTCACATGATCGATGTCGCCATCTGGCTCATGGGCAACCCGCGACCCGTCGCGGTCGTTGGTTCCACCTACTGCAAGTTCGCCACCCTCGATGCGCCCAGCGACAGTGCCCACGCCGCCTTCGGCGAAGCCAAGCTTGGCGGAACGTTCGACGTCGAAGACCTCGCCACCGGCTTCGTTAAGTTCGAGAACGGCGCGAGCCTGCAAATTGAGTTCTCCTGGGCCAGCAACATCGAAGAGGAGCTTCGCTTCGTCGAACTGCGCGGCACCAAGGCCGGTGCCAATCTGCGCAACGAATCGGTGGAACTCTACACCGAAATGCACGGGCAACTCGTCGACATCAAGCCCAGGTTCAGCGGCCAGGAACCGCAACACCACGGCGAGGCGATTCGTCACTTCAT
>JBBRFH010000123.1:0-9914 GCA_038224615.1 Tepidisphaerales bacterium | reverse complement strand
ATCGATCACCCGCGTTCGCGCCGGGGCGGCGGTCGAACTGCTGCGACTCACCCGCGACCCGGCGATCGGCGCGATCGCCAAGGACGCGATCACCCAAGCCATGACCCCCGTTGTCTCGCCCGAAGCGCAGCCGGCAGTCTTCGCATACGCGATCGCGCCCGACGACATCACCGATCCAGTGCTCAAAGCCGCCTGCCGCAAAGCCATCATCGAGGCCGCCGTGTCCGCCACACGAACTACACCCCGCGCATCGGCGGTTGCCACTGGGCGGGCAGCCACTTGTCGAGTTGGCTCACCGGGGTGGTGGGTAGATTCGTCAGCAGTTGCGTCAAGTAAATCTGCGGGTCGATGCCGTGCCGGCGGCAGGTGCTGGTGACGCTGGAAAGAATCGCGGCGGTTTCTCCGCCGCCCCCTTGACCTCGACGAACCGCGCCCCGGCCCGCACGGATTCCGACCACCGCCGCCAGCGATAAAACGAAGTAACCGAAAGCGCCCTTTCCCGGCAAAAAACCCTCACTGCCAATCTACTGCCGCGATGCTCGTTAATGGCCCTCGCCCACTTCGCCCGGGCAGAGTCGCCCGCGAGCAATTCAATCTGTTCCATAATGGACAGACTACAAAGGTCCGTCAGTGAAAGAATAGGTGGGGTTCATGTAGCGCTCACAGGTTGCCGATGTTTCACGAGAAGTTCGGCTACTACGCGCACGGTGTCGATGACACGACCGCGACCCTGGCTGACGGATCGGGATGTCGGTTGGTTGCAGTGCAGACGGCGCAGGGCGCGGTCGGGTGGTGCCTGGACCTGCACGATCTGCCCGTCAGCAAGCTGATCGCGGAGCGTGAGAAGGATTCGGATTTCGTTGCCGCGATGCTGCGCGCCGGCCTCGCGTCGGTCGACGTGCTGCAGGAGCGATTTTCGGAAACGTCAAACCTCCCACCTGAACGTCGAAACTTGGTGACGGCATGGCTGGGTCGGCACGGTTGAGCGAAACGTAAACCATCGCATCTGCCCGCGGCGATAGGGAAACGGAGGAGCACGGGAAGATTATATCCCGAGCTACGGGTTAGCCGCGAACGTCTTCGATGGAGGCCAGGACGTCGAGGTGCGTGGTGCGGTCGACGATGGCCGCGTCGTCGCCGCTGCCGCCATCAATGAGGTCAATTGTGTTGTCGCGGGCGTCGATGAGGTCGTTGCCGCTCGATCCGTGAATCTCGTCACGCCCTGCGCCGCCGATGATGCGGTCGTCGCCTTCGCCGCCCCAGAGCGTGTCGTCACCGGCGCGTCCGTCGAGCGTATCGCGGCCGAGGCCGCCGGTCATCGATTCTCGTCCGCTAGAGCCGAGGAGGCGATCCATGCCGGCCCCGCCCATCAATGTGCTGACGCGGTTGCCGCCAAGCAGGGCGACTTGAAACCGGTTCTCGATCTGCAACAGGTCGTTTCCGTCGCCGCCGCTGGCCAGAGAGCCGGTGCGCATCAGCTCGATCGCATCATTACCGTTTTCGCCGAAGGCGCGGGTGATGCTGTACGAGCCCGCGTTGATGACGTCGTTGCCCGCGCCGCCGAAATAGCTGTCGTGATCAACGTCGCCGGCCGGGAGTTGTGCCGCGTACTCGTTCATGCCCCGCCGGCCGAAGATGGTGTCGTTGAAATAGTTGAAGATCCAATCGTCCCCGTCGCCGCCGTTGACAATGTCGTCGCCACGCAGGTCATGCAGGTAATCCCGGCCCGGCCCGCCGATGAGTGTATCGTTGGCCATCGACCCGCGAATGACGTCGTCGCCGGCACCGCCGTCGACGTACAGCGGCGTCTTGAGGGCAACGAAGTTCGTCGCGTTCAGTTCGTCATTGCCGGCCAGCAGGTAAAGGTGAATCGCACTGACCTGTCGGGCGTCCAGCACCGTCAGTGCCTTATTGACCACGACGCGAATCGTGTGCCCGCGCTCGGCGATCAGCACCTTGTCGTCGCCCGCAGATCCATAGAAGGTGACGGCGACGGCTGAGAGGTGACGGCGAGGTTCGAGCAGGTCCATGAGAGTGTTATCGGCCGTAACTTCGGGATCGCATGATCTAAAAGGGCCCGCGCAATGCCGCATACAGAACGTAGTGGCAGGGCCGGACTTCATCCCGCGATATCGAGCTGTCGACGCTCCGCGGACCTTACGGAAACAGCCCCTTGAGCTTGAGCGCGTCGACGACGCGGTCGATCGCGATCGTGTACGCCGCGGTCCGGTAGTCGCAGTCGGCTTCATCGGCCTTGGCGTTGACGGCGTCGAACGCCTTGTCCATCACTCGCAGCAGTTCACTTCGCACGCGGGGCAGGTCCCAGAAATAGTTGTCGATGCCCTGCACCCACTCGAAGTAGCTGACCGTGACGCCGCCGGCGTTGGCGAGGATGTCGGGGAGGATGGTGACGCCGGACTCGCGCAGCATCTCGTCGGCCTCGGGCGTGGTGGGACCGTTGGCGGCTTCGACGACGATCTTCGCCTTCACGTGCGGCGCGATCGTCGCATCGAGCGTGTTCTCGCGGGCGGCGGGGATGAGCACGTCGCACTCGCAGGCGAGTAGCTCTTCATTGCTGATCGCGTCGCCGCCGGGGAAATCGGTGAGCTGCCCGCGCTCGCGATAGAACAGGCCGGCGGCGTCGATGTCGACGCCGTCTTCATTGAAGATCCCGCCGTACTTGTCGCTGACGGCGACGATGATCGCGCCCAGTTCATCGAGCAACCGCGCCGCGTGGAAGCCCACCTGTCCGAAACCCTGGATGGCGATCTTCATCCCCTCGAGCGTGTGGTGCTGGGTGGTTTCGACGAAGCGTTTGAGCACGCACATCACCCCGCGGCCAGTGGCCTCCTCGCGTCCGACGCTGCCGCCGAGCGCGACGGGCTTGCCGGTGACGACGCCCAGCGCGTGCTCGCCGGTCATCATCGAGTAGGTGTCGAGCATCCACGCCATGACCTGCGAATCGGTGCCCAGGTCGGGCGCGGGGATGTCGTGCATCGGCCCGATGATCGGCAGCACCTCGGCGGTGTACCTTCGGGTGAGTCGCTCCTTCTCGGCCATCGAGAGCTTCTTGGTGTCGCAGACGATCCCGCCCTTGGCCCCGCCGTAGGGCAGATCGACGAGCGCGTTCTTCCACGTTTGCAGCATCGCCAGCGCCATCACCTCGTCGCGATCGACGGCGGCGTCCATCCTCAGGCCGCCCTTGAAAGGCCCGCGCGCGTTGTTGTGCTGCACGCGATAGCCGGTGAAAACCTGGATCGAGCCGTTGTCCATCCGCACCGGGCAACTGACGGTCATGATGCGCTTGGGCGTGCTGAGCACGGCCCGCCAGAGGGGATCGAGCCCCATCGTCTGGTAGACCCGATCGAAGTAGAGCGTCGCGTTGCGCCAGAATTTGTCGGTCGCCTCCGGCTTGGCGGCCAGACGGTTCGTCGAGTTACGATTGCCGTTGTCGCTGCGATCCATGAATGCGGATCATGCATTGGCGCACCAAGGATGTCGATAGCGAAGCGAATGCGTGTTGATGTGCAGACGCAGGTAACGGCGGCGATGGGTGATCAGCGTGGCGCCCTCGCGGCGATTGAAGACCCGGCGGAAGTGCGTCGTGTCTGCTTACCGTGATTGTCGTCGGATTGTCATGTCGAAATTCTTCACCATCGACTTGTACATGCTCCAGATTGCCGCAGCGTAGATGCCGACGGCGACGAGGGTGAAGATGATCAGGACGATGCGGCTGGAGAGCATGCGATCGGGATCGGCGTCCTGCCAGACGCTGCCGCCGAACTGTTCGGGATAGACGATGAACGCGACGACGCCCAGCGGGCTGAAGGCGCTGACGGCGCTGGTGAGCTCGGCGGTTCGGTTTTCGAGAGTGAGGTTGCCGCACCAGCCGAGCAGCGCGAGCAGGCCGATCACGATGCCCAGGCTGCTCATCACCGCGCGGACGGTCGTGCGGTTGCGCAGCGACATCTGCATTCCGACGGCGGTCGCGAAGGCGACGACGATGATCAGCACCAGCGGCATCAGCAGCATCGCTTCGGGCAGCACCAGCCACTGGACGAACGGATCGCCGCCGAAAATCCAGCGCGTCCCGTCGGCGACGACAAAGATGCCTGCGCTAATCACCGGTACGGCAACCAGCGGGAGCATGAAGCTCACCAGTCCGGCGAGCTTGCCCCACAGGTAATAGCGGCTGGTGATTGGCGTGGTGAGCAGCAGATCAAGCGTGCCGTCCTCGCGCTCGCGCGTCACCGTGCTGGCGGCGGCGTTGGTGACGATCAGGATGATCACCGCCACCTCGACGATGATCGCGCCGAGCAGGAACTCGTGCGCCTGCTTCTGAGTGATGCGCCCCGAGACGGAGCGCAGGTCGATCGAAGTGATTGACTTCGTCCGGGTGCGCGGGTCGCTCATCGTGCTGCGGGCGATGACTTCGTACCGGCCGTTGAGTCGCTGGGTCGCGACGGCGGTGCCATCGAGGCGCACGTTCGTCGACGCGGTGACGGTATACGTCTGGTTCTCCCCGCGGATGAACAGCGTGTTGTTGTAGACGTCGTAGCTGCCGTTCTGCAGGTAATTGGTCGGCGCCGCCGCCTCGGAGTAGTAGAGGTACGCGATCGCGATCGCGCCGACGAGGCCGATGAGGATGAACGTGTAGCGCAGCAGTGACGCGCGGGCGGCGGAGGCCTTGGTCTTGGCCTCGCGCCAGGCGATCGGGTTGTTCCACACCGTGCGCGGCGGGCGGGTGGCGCGGATGCCCTTGATCGGGATCCACTTCACGATCGTGGCCCGCCAGTTGGTCGTCGTCTTCTGCGCCATGCGACGCAGCAGCAGAATTGACGGGCAGACCAGCACCGCGCTCAGCAGCATCATGAACGACGGAAAGAACGTCGACGGGCGGGAGAAGTACCATTCCAGCGGCCAGATGCGCAGTTGCGCCGGCAGCAGCGTGACGTCGGGCGGGCGGTTACCGGTGAAGAGCGTCTGCAGCGCGAGGAACGGGTGGATTCCCGTCAGCCAGCTCGTGCGCGAAAGTTCGCCGCCGGGCTGCTGGGTGTTCGGATCGAGAAGGACGGGGTGGAAGAAGTCGAGCTTGTCGAGCAGAAACCCGCCCACGAGGTAGACGACCACCAGCATGTAGAAACTGAAGATCGTCCGGCGCGTGCCGACCTTGAAGGTGGCGATGGCAGTTGCGAGGGCGCCGGTGACGCACGCGGTGGCGGCGGCGATGGAGAAGCTGGTGACGATGTCCGCGATCGCGACCCCGCCGAAGATCTTGGTGATGCCGAAGATCGGCACACCGCTGATCAGCAGCGCAATGATGAAGAACAGCCGCGAGCAGAGCGAGCCGAGGACGATCTGCCCGTTGGTCAGGGGCGTGGCCAGCAGAATGTCGTAGGTTTGCGAGTCTCGCTCCTGCGTGATCGCGCCGGCGGTGAAGACCGGCGCGAGCAAAGCGACCAGCGCGAGCTGCAAAAACGACATCTGCGTGAAGATTCTCTCAGAGGTGTTGGTGAGCTGGTCGAGCGACGTGCCGGAGGTGCCGCCAGTGGACGCGATCGAGAGAATGACGACGCCGATCAGGAGGCCAAGGTAAAGGCAGCGCGCGATCAAGTCGCGCATCCGCTTGCCCGCGGTCGACACGACGCGCAGCAGGATCGGGTTCGCGGGAAGCAATCGCCAGAGGTATGCGGGAATGCCGAGCATCTCATGTACTGTGGGCTTCTAGCCCACAGCGTTCTCCTTTGCCGTGGGCTCGAAGCCCACAGTACTAAACTAGCTGCACAATCGGTCGAGCATCCATCGCTTTGCCTTATCGGTGTCGACGGCGACGGCGACGCGGTGGGGGCCGGTGTCGTCTTTTTGCAATATGGTTTGGCCGTAAGTGACATCCCCGCGAGTCTCGACGACGAGTCGGCCGCACTTCCACTCGAACCACTCTTCATGCAGGAGTGCGACGACCGTCATCGGGTCGAACATCTCCTGCCGCTTGTCGGTCTGTTTGAACTGCTGGCGGAACTGGTTGAGCACCTTTGCGACGGGGTTGGTCGCGCGATCCAGCTCGGCCTGTTCGTCGGTCGACAGCTTGGTGTCGATGCCGATGCGCCAGGGAATGAAGTCGATTTTCAGCCCGGGCGTGCCACAGACGACGGCGGCGGCCTCGGTGTCGACGCGGATGTTCCACTCGCCGTGGTTGGCGGTGAGCACCTCGCCGGCCATCGCGATGTAGCGGGGGAAGCGGGAGACGTCCGGGTCGGCGACGAGCGACAACGCGAGATTCGTCAACGGCCCGATCGTCAGGATGACATCGGCCTCCCGGCGCGCGTCGGCAAGCGTCGCGAGAGTGGCGGCGATGTCACTGGTGTTTGCGGTACGCTCCATCGCCGAGTGATACGGCTGGCGCTTCATCGCCCACTCGACGGGCCTTCGTGTGATCACGCCCCGGCTGCCGGCGACAATCTTCGGCTCCTTGCCGGCGGCCTTGCACAGATCGCGGCACATGTCTGCGCGGTGGGCGGTGTCATTGAGAACGGTCGACACCGATCGCAGGCTAAGCTCCGGGCACTTCAGCAGAAGCGCCAGGCAGAAAGCGTCGTCGATGTCGTCGCCGATGTCGGTATCAAGGTGAACTGTGGTCGCCATATTTCTGTACTGTGGGCTTCCAGCCCGCATCCTTGTTTCAATGGTGTGGGCCGGAAGCCCACACTACACTCATTGCACGATGCCCTTCGTCAGTCGCATGAACGCTGTTTCGAGATTCACTTCTTCCTCCTTCAGCATGGTCAGCCGGTAGCCGGCGCCGACGAGCTTCTGGGGGACGAACGAGTAGTCGCTGATGCCGGCCTTGAGCGCGACTTCGATGTAGCCGTTGGTCATTGTGACGTTTTCGACCGCCGGGTCCTGCGACAGCACGGCGGCGGCTTGTTCCTGGTGGCTGGCGACGGAGACCTGGACGATGGTGCCGGTGCGTACCTTTTTCACCAGGTCCACCCACGGCCCGGAGTAGATCAACTCGCCGCGCTCAATCACGCCGACGATGTTACACATGTCCTGCAACTCGGGCAGGATGTGGGAGCTGATCAGGATCGTCTTGCCCATGTTGCGCAGCGTCTTGAGCAACTCGCGCAATTCGATACGGGCGCGCGGATCGAGATTGCCGGCCGGCTCGTCGAGGAACAGCACCTTGGGATCGTGCAGCAGCGTGCGGGCGATCGAGAGCCGCTGCTTCATGCCGCGCGACAGTCCGTCCACCGGGGCGTCGCGCTTGTAGGCGAGGTCGGTCAGTTCCAGCACGTCGCTGACGACCTTGTTGCGGTTTATCCCGTTGATGTTGTACGCGGCGGCGAAGAACTCGAGGTACTCCTGCACCAGCATGTCCTCGTAGGCGCCAAAGTAATCGGGGACGTAGCCGATCAGCGGGCGGATCTGGCGCGACTGGTAGCCGACGACGTAATCGCACACTCGCGCCTCACCCCATGTGGGCTGCAACAGCGTGGCGAGGATCTTGATCGTCGTCGTCTTGCCGGCGCCGTTGGGGCCGATGAAGCCGAAGCAGTCGCCTTCCTGGATCTCGAGGTTCAGATTCGCCAGCGCGACGAGTGTGCCATAGCGCTTGGTGAGGTTGACGGTCTTGATGACGGTGGCCATGGGTGTTGATTACTTCGTGGGTTTCGTGGCGTCGTCGGGCGAGTCCTCGTCCTTCTCCAGGTCCTTCACCTGCTCGCGATCCATCGGCACGATGAACTGCCAAAAGACATGTCCCTGCGCCTGCGGCGACGATCCGTCGACTTCCAGCGGCATGGGAAGTGCCGCGTCGCTCGTCTGGGCCAGTACCACCATCGCTCCTGATGCCAACGCGCCCGAGACGTCCCACTTGCGCACGCCGCGGCGGAGGATGTCGGCACGATTGCTGGTGGTCGGGTCGTTGGTCATCGGCTTGAGCCGGTCAAACAGGCTCGCCAGCGGGAAGGACCGCTCATACATACTGCTCGAGTCATCCAGCGCGGTCTGCGCGGCGAGCGACGTCCGGCCCGTGCGAAGGTCATTGTAGAGCCAATCGTAGACGAAGCTCAGCGCGTTGCGCTTGGCCGTGCCCGAGAAGCTCATCGCGACTTCGGGCTTGGCGGCTTTCCACATCGCTTCCAGGTCGCGCGGCTCACCGTTCTTCCAGTCGCCGACATACAGAACCTGGTCCTCCCGCTTACCTGGGTAGGGGAAGACGATGATCACGCGGTTCAGATCAAAGCCGGTGTTGTTCCTGATCGTGCCGGTGACCAGCACCGCGCCGCTCGTCTTGTCGACTTTCTGCGAAAGCACCGGCTTGCCCGACAGTCGGCCGGCGGGCGCGCCATGCCATTCGGCTTGCAGCTTCTTCAGCGTCGAGCGGAAGGGCACGTTGATGCCGACCGTTGCATCGGGGTCTTCCGACAGGATCGGTATCACCTCGTAGTGCGAGTCGCGCTGCGGGGCCTTGTCGCTCTTATATCGCGGGTCGTCCACGCGCGGCGTCAACGTGGTGGGCATGGAGGCGTCGCGCTTGGCGAGGGTGATGGCGGCGGTGGTGTCCTGCGGGATGTAGATGCCCATGCGTGAGATCACCTGGGCAGGTGAGCTGTCGTCGCAGCGCATGCGCACGAGCGTGAGGTGCCGCACCTGAGCCGAGCCGCGCAGCACGAGTGCCGAAATGAGCATCGTCAGCACGGTCGCGAGCACCGCGATCGCGCCGTAGACGAACCAACTGATTTGCGTGCGCTTCCTCGCCGCCAAAAACAAGTACGACCCCGGCCCGGCGAGAAGCCAGTAGCCGATGAAGAAGACAAACGCCAGCGAGATCAGCGCTGCGGTGCGGCCTTCGGGGTCGGTGCCTTTCTGGAACGCCGCGCCGATTTCCTTCGATCCACCGTTGCCGAAGCGATCAGCCGTTCTTTCGTATTCGTTTGTCCCATTGTTATTCAACTTGAGTGTGGACGTGAAGACCTGCTCGCGGTTGTTCCACCCGAAGAGTCGCTCCCACAGGCGAGGCCATCCGAACTCGGCCGCCGCGATGGAGGGGTCGGTGATGTCCTGGGCGATCCACGACACGCTGCCCATGCCGAAGAGCCTGCGGGCGATCAGTGGCGACTTGGTCTTGTCCGGCCAGGTCACCCACGCGTCGATCACCGCGTCCGGCAGCGCTGTCGCTTTGGCCATCCGGTACGGGCCGCGCACGTTCTTGAAGGGGTCGATCTCGCGACCGTTCTTGTCCAAGGGCAACTTGTCGCCGGGGGGCGTGAGGATCGATTTGAGCGGCTCCGGGCTGGTCCATTCCTGCACGCTCTCGACCTTCACCGGCAGAAACGCATCGAGCGCTGCGAAGCGCGCCAGCTCCGCGTTCTGGATGATGACGAGCCGTCCGCCGCCGCTCACGAACTGGCGCAGTGCTCGCATCTGCGCCGGCGAGAGTTTGTCCACTTCGGCGTCGGTCCAGACGACCGCGTCCACCATCTCGTAAGCGATCGCGGCCTCGGGCAGGTGCTTGATGTCCGAGCGCACAAAGAACGACTGCTCCATCATCCCGACGACCAGCGGCAGGTTCTGCGGGCCGGCACGCGTGTCGAACTCGCGGAGCGTCGGAGCCCGGCCGACGACGACGATCAGCTTCTGCCCCTGCCTGCCCGACAAGTCGCCGAACTCCAGCCCCTGTGGAAGATTGCCCGCGGTCGCGATCTGGACGATCCGCTTCCTGGAGTCGGGGTCAGCGAGAAAGATGCGGATCCGCTTGGCGAGGTCCGGGGCGCTCGGCGCGCCCTGTGCCGGGATGCCGTCGTTGACGGGCTCGGGCTTGAAGTAGGCCCAGAAGTTCTGCGCCCCGGGATTGACGGTGATCCTCGGACGCGTGTAGACGACTTCGTCGCCGTCGAGGTCCGACTGCACCA
>JBBRFH010000122.1:0-10123 GCA_038224615.1 Tepidisphaerales bacterium | reverse complement strand
CGTCGTTCACGCCATCGCCGATCATCAGAGTCGGTGCCGATTTCACGTTGGAGAGCTTTTCTTCAGGCGACATCCCGCCGCGCGCGTCACCCGAGGCGATCGCCAGTGACGCGGCAACCCGGTCAACCACCGCCTGCACGTCGCCCGAACAGATCGTCGGCGTGAATCCAAACCCGCGAAGCTTGGCGAGTGTTGTCGGCGCCTCCGGGCGAAGCGTGTCGCACAGCACCGCAAGCGCGCGGACAACGCCGTCGACCGCGAGGAGAACAACGGTGTTCCCCTGCGACTCCTGTTCGTGTCGCGCATCGACGAGGGGCGTCGGGCAGACAGCGCCACGGGCCCGGAGCATGCGCGGTGAACCGAGGAGCACATCGCGGCCGGCCAGTAAAGCTGTTACGCCACCACCGGCGAGTTCCTGACGATTGCGGACCTGGCCGCGCAGATCGGCCGGCGGTTCAACCTGCTCATATGCGTCGCGCAGCGCCACGCCGACCGGGTGGTTCGACTCCTGCTCCAATTCCGCGACCATGCCCCGCCACGAGTCATCACCGATCCAGCGCACGACGCGCATCCGGCCCTCAGTGAGCGTGCCGGTCTTGTCGAACACGACGCGACCCGGCTTGGCGAGCCGTTCCAGCGCGGCCGCGCTCTTAACCAGGATGTCGCGCCGCGCGAGCCGCCCGATGGAAAGCGCGAACGTCAGCGGCACTGCCAGTCCCAGCACGCACGGGCAAGTTACGATCAGAAGTGAAACCACGCGGTTGGTTGCGACGGCTGCCCCGGCCCGCGGCATCCAAGCGAGGAACGTCACAATCGCGAGCCCGAGGATGACGAAGGTAAACCGGTTGGCAATGCGGTCGGTGAGCTTCACGATCGGGGGCTTGTCAGCCAGACCCGCTTCGAGCAGACGCATGAGACGTCCGACGCGCGTCGAGTCGCCGACCGCGCTGACGACGATGCGCAGGGTCGCATCGACATTGCGCGCCCCGCCAAACACCATCGCACCCGGTGCAGCGGATACGAGCTTTGTCTCGCCCGTAAGCAGGGACTGATCGACGCTCGACGCGCCATCGGCGATCTCCCCGTCGGCCGGCAGTAACTCGCCCGGCCACACCTCGACGGTGTCGCCGACGACGAGCGCCTGGATCGGAACTGAAAACAGTGCGCCGTCCTTCCCAACACGACGGCATGTGGCCGGGGTGAGTGAGAACAGGAGTTCGACTGCGCTTTGTGCCCGTCGCTGCTGGCAGAACTGCAGAAGCCGGCCGATCAGCAATAGGAAGATCAGCGCCGAGAGCGAATCGAAGTAAATTTCGCCGGTTCCCAGGATCACGTTGAGCGTTCCCGCGATGCCTCCGGCAAGCAGTGCAAGCGCGATGGGCACATCGAAATTGACGGTGCGTAACCGCAACGCTGCGATCGCGCCGATGAAGAACTCGCGGCCGGGCCAGGTGAGCGAGATCATGCCCAAGCCGAGGCTCAACCAACGGAGCAGGCTCTCGTATTGTCGGTCGATCCCGCTGAACCAGCCCGCATACAGCGCGGCAGCGAGCAGCATTAGATTGCCGGAAATCGCGCCGGCAGCACCCAGATCGACCAGTCTGCGACGCAATTCTTTACGATGGAGATCCGCGTGCTTAACGCCCCGCGCCGGATGCGGGCGATAGCCGAAGCGCATCAACTCAGCGGCGATCTGCGAGAGTCGGACACGCGCTGGATCCCACGTCAGTCGCACGGTTGCGTCGGCAAGCCCAAGCCGGGCATCGATCAGGCCGTCGATGCGGCGCGGCAAGCGTTCGATCAGCCAGACGCACGCGGCGCAGGAGACGCCTTCGAGAACGAAATCGGTCGTGCATAGGCCGTCGCTTTCGCTGCGGCGGATATAGAGATCGGCAAACGCATCGCTGTCGAAGGCGTCAGCGTCATCATCGCGGACTACGGCGGGCTTAAGCTCAAGCCCTGCGGCGTCGCGCATGCGGTAGTAGTCATCAAGGCCGCAGGCGTGGATTTGATCGAACACGGCCCGGCAACCAGGACAGCAGAACTGCTGCGCTTCGCCTTGGCGCACGAGTCCGGGGGGAACAGGCAGCGCACAGTGGGCGCAGGTGGTTTCAGTGAGCGTCACGGGCATCGTCGACCTCACAGCAGGGCGCTTTTCGATGCGAACCAACGGAAGCCGCATGGGGTGATACAGTGCCTGCCCAGGCGGCGGGATCCAGACGCCACCGGCCGGCGATCGTGATCAGGCCGACGGCGATCATCGCGATACATGCGAGCGTCGGTGCGCGTCGTTGTGCCACTCCGAGGACGCCGCGCACGCTCGCGCCCAGCGTTACCATCGCCGGCAATGTGCCGAGCCAGAAGACGCTCATCACCAGCGCCGCCTTCGCCGGATGCGCGGTACCGCCGGCGGTGACCAGAAATGTCCACAGCCAGCCGCACGGCAGCAGCGTCGTCAAAAGTCCCACGATCACGGCGCGCGTCACGGGTGGACGCGTCATGGCGTACTTGTAGCCCGGCGACGCGAGCCGGCTCAGAAACGCAGGTGCTTTTAACGCACTCAACTGAATGCCCTTGAGCCGCATCCACGAGATGATGCCGAACACGACGATGACCGTCGCCGAGAGCAGCATCGCGATCGGCTGGATGCCAGCCATCATTCCGGCGATATCGACGGCTCGGCCGAGCAGGCCGGCAATCGCTCCGAGCGTGACGTACGTGACGAGCCGGCCGCCGTGGTAGCCAATCTGGGTGGCCATGCGCGACGAAGCGCGGTCGCCCACGACAACGGCCATGAATGCGCCGCACATGCCGACGCAGTGCAGACTGCCGAGCAGCGAGGCAAGGAAGATGACAGCGATGAGTGTCGTCACAACAGCCATCTCAGCGAGCGTTCGGTTGGGTCGCCGGCGCCGCGAGCGCCGCAGCGAGGTGGGCCTGGTCGGCCTTGTACTCGTCGTAATGAACGGCTTTTTCGTAGTAGTTCGGGATGACGCCCGCGTCACCGATACGGCACTTGGTGAGAGCCCACATCATCAAGGTCACATGGGCACCCAGGAGCGCAACGACGATAATCGGCCAGCGGTTTCCGATGGACAGCTTCATTGCAAAACTCCCGGGCCAAACAGTTCAAAGGTGAGTCGGCGCTCGGCGCCGCTCTGGTCCATCAGCCGGATGTCGGCCGATCGCTTGCCGCCAGTGAAGCCGGCGCGGCCGGTCATGAAATGCAGGGGGTGGACGATGGTTTCGCCGGCGGGAACGCTGACCAGTCGCTCGCGCTCTGGCACCTGCACGCCGGCGGTTTCGATGACCAGCGCGATCGTCTGCTCGGATTCGCTGCGATTGCGCAGCGTGAGTCGCATCGTGTTTTCGACGGCCCCTTCCGGCGTGATCGCAAACGGCAAACCGCCGTTGCGAACCAGGGACGCGTCGAACGGCTGCTTGGTGATGATCATCACCGTGAGCACGGTCGAGAACAGCAGCGTGATGGTCGTGTAGAGCACAACGCGCGGGCGGATCACGCGGCGCGGCTCCTTGGCGAGCATGGCTTCAGAACTGTAGCCGACCAAGCCTCGAGGCAAGCCGACCTTGTCCATGACGGAGTCGCAGGCGTCGATGCACTGGGCGCAGTTGATGCACTCCATCTGCTGGCCGTCACGAATGTCGATGCCGGTGGGGCAGACCTGGACACACATCGTACAGTCGATGCAGTCGCCGACGTTTTTTGCGATCTGGTTGAGGATAGTGAGGGGCTGGCGCTTGCCCTTGGCGCGAGGCTCGCCGCGCGTCCTGTCATAGCTGACGGCCAGGGAGTGCCGGTCAAGCATGACCGACTGGAACCGGCCGTACGGGCAGGCGATCAGGCACATCTGCTCACGGAAATACGCGAAGTTGAAGAAGACTGCCGCGCTGGAGATGGCGATGAGCGTAAATTCGGCGGGGTGATTGACGGGGTTGCTGATCACCCAGTACTGGAGTTGCTTCACGCCGACGAAATAGCTCAACAGCGTGTGGGTGACGAACAGCGAGATCACCGCGAACGCCAGGTACATCAGCACGTATCGCCATGAACCGAGGCCCGCCCGGGGCTTTCCGCCTACGCCCGCGCGGCCGAGGAAGAGGCGCTCGATCGGACGGTAGACGAACTCCATGTAGACCGTCTGCGGGCAGGCCCATCCACACCAGGCCCGGCCGGCAATGGCGGTGCTGAGAAAGATGAACGCGAAGCCGGCCACCATCAACAGCGCCAGCAGCACGGTGTCAGTCGGCAGGAACGTGTAGCCGAAAAGGGTGAACTTCCGCGCCGGCATATCGAGCAGGACGGCGGGTTTACCGTTGATGATGACGAACGGTAGGGCAGTGATCCAAACGATCAACGCATACGCAACGATTCGCCGCCATTTCAGGAACCGGCCTTTCGACAGCTTCGGCTCGAGCCAGCGGCGGTGACCATCGGCTTCCAGTGTCGCCAAGACGCGACCTTCTGGTTTGATCAGTGATTCGTTGGTAACGGCCATTGCAGACGCTCACTTCGTTCAAACGATCAATCCGACTACTCTGACCACGGCGCGGGCTTTTCGCCCTCGGCGGGCCGACCGCCCATGCTCTTGAGGTTCTTTCCACGGAGTGATGCGACGTACGATGCAACGAGCACCTGCTCGACCGGCTGAAGCCGCTGGTTCCACGCCGGCATGGCACCGTTTTTTCGACCATTAGCGACGACGTCGGCGATGTCCTCGATCTTCTTCACCCACAGGTACGAATCGTCGGTGAGATTCGGACCGGTCATGCCGGACCCGTCGATTCCGTGGCACGAAGTGCAGTTGCTCTCAAAGATCGACTTGCCGACGCGCGACCATTTTTCGTCCTTGGCCAGCTTGAGCAGGGATGCCGCGTCCGGCTTCACGCCGGCGAGTTGTCCATATTGCTCCTTGAGCTGTTCGGTGGCGTCGCGCGTGTAGAACGCCGCGGGAGAAAGCGAGTCGCCGCCGGCGAACATCACGAAGAGGTAAATCACGGAAAAACCGATGGAGATCAGGAAGAAATACGTCCACCACCCGGGTGTCGGATTGTCGTATTCCTCGATGCCGTCGTAATTGTGGCCGGTCAGTTCGGGTTCGTTCGACATCTCACTCATGGCGCGCCTCCATACTGGCCGTCGACTCATCCGCGCTCAGCGGCAGGCGCGACCAATCCTGAACCTCTGCCTTGGTCCGCAGCAGCGCTCGGACCGAGACGAAGACGAATACGACGAAGAAAATGACCAATCCGATCGACGCGAAGTCGGCGGCGTTGGACATATGGTTGAGGACGTCCTTGAACATCAGTGAGTTCCTTTCACGTCAGCAGCGGGCTGCGACGCCGGTACCGGTGCGGCGGGGGCCGCAGGGGGCGTGAGCTTCTTGAAATCAGTTCCAACCCGCTGCAGGTACGCGATCAACGCGATCACCTCGCGGTCCTTCACTGCAATCAGGCCCGGGTCCTTGCCCTGGTCGACCAGATTCTTCGCAATTGCCTCCGCCTGAGCCTTCGCGTTGGCCTTGGAGTCGATGTAGTCCTGCTCGGAGTACGGCACGCCCAGCCGCTGCATCGCCTTAACACGATAGGGGATGGAATCGAAGTCGAGATCGGTCGCTTCCATAAACGCGTAGCTCGGCATGATCGATGTCGGCGAGAGATCAGCCGGCTTACGGAAATGCAGCAGGTGCCAGTAATCGCTCTGCTTGCCCCCTTCGCGCGCCAGATCGGGACCGATGCGACGGCTCCCCCATTGGAACGGGTGGTCGTAGACGAACTCGCCGGGCTTCGAGTAATCGCCGTAACGCTTCACCTCGGCCAGCAACGGGCGGACCATCTGGCTGTGACAGTTGTAGCACCCCTCGGCGATATAGATGTCGCGGCCGGCAAGTTCCAGCGGAGTGTATGGGCCGACACTTGCGATCGTCGGCACATTGGCGCGGATCAGGAACGTCGGGATGATCTCGAACAGCGACGCGACCACTACCGCAATGACGACCAGTACGGTGAACTTTACCGGCAGACGTTCCCAGCGGCGGTGCCACCACATGGAACTGAAGACGTCCAAATCCCTGGCGACATCGGTCACACCGATGAGCTTGGATTTCGGACGTTCGACGTCGCCGTCGTAATCGCGGGTGAGCGCCATGGCGTGCTGGACGGGCTCGGCGTAAACCGGCGGTCGGGCACGCCAGGTCATAAAGAAGTTGTAACCACCGACCAACGCGCCGGACATGAACAGCATTCCGCCGACGGCGCGGAGCATGTACATCGGCAGGATGGCGTTGACCGTGTCCATCCAGTTCGGATACGCGAGTTGGCCGTCCGCCGTGAAGGCGCGCCACATCAGGCCCTGCGTAATGCCAGCGACATAAATGGGCACGATATAGAGAAGGATGCCGAGGGTGGCCAGCCAGAAGTGCGCGGTGGCGAGCTTCTTGCTGAATAGTTCCGTCTGGAACAGGCGCGGCAGAAGCCAGTACATCATGCCGAATGCCATCAAGCCATTCCAGCCGAGCGCGCCGCTGTGAACGTGGGCGATCGTCCAGTCGGTGTAGTGCGAAAGGCTGTTGACGGCCTTGATCGAAAGCAGCGGGCCTTCAAAGGTCGACATGCCGTAGAACGTGATGCCCACGACGAAGAATTTGAGCACCGGATCCGTGGCGACCTTGTGCCATGCGCCGCGCAGCGTGAGCAGGCCGTTGATCATGCCGCCCCACGAAGGCATCCAGAGCATGATCGAGAAGACCATGCCCAGGCTGCACGCCCAGTCCGGAAGGGCTGTGTAGTGCAGGTGATGCGGGCCGGCCCAGATGTAAATGAATACCAGCGACCAGAAGTGGATGATCGACAGCTTGTAACTGAACACCGGGCGCTCGGCGGCCTTGGGCAGGAAGTAGTACATCAGGCCCAGGAACGGCGTGGTCAGGAAGAACGCGACGGCGTTGTGGCCGTACCACCATTGCATCAGCGCGTCCTGCACGCCGGCATAGATCGGGTAGCTCTTGATGAGGGTCCCGCTGAATACCGGCACGACCAGGTTATTAAACACATGAAGGACGGTGACAGTGACGATCGTCGCGATATAGAACCACAGCGCGACATACATGTGTCGTTCACGCCGGGTGATCAACGTCATGAAGAAGTTGCCGCCGAAGAATACGAGCCATACGACGGCGATCATCACATCGATCGGCCACTCAAGCTCGGCGTATTCCTTGCCTTGCGTGATGCCGAACGGGAGCGTCAGCGCCGCCGACAGGATGATCAGTTGCCAGCCCCAGAAGTGCAGCGCCGACAGCTTGTCGCTCCACATCCGCGCCTTGCAGAGCCGCTGCGTCGAGTAGTAGACGGCGGCGAAGATAGCGTTGCCTGCGAAGGCGAAAATCGCCGCGTTGGTGTGCAGCGGTCGCAGGCGGCCGAAGGTCAGGAACGATTGCCCGAACGTCAACGACGGAAACACCAGCTCCAGCGCGATGAATATGCCGACGAGGAACGCCACAATCGACCACACGTACATCGCCACGAGGAACTTGCGGACGATCGCGTCGTCATACGTGAACGACTCCAGCTTGGCGTGTCCGGCGTGGGCGTGAGGCCGACTTTCAGCGTGCGTCGGCGGGGAAAGGGTCTGCATAGCTCAAATCTCCTGATCATCGCACCCGCTTGCGGGCACTCGCGGCAAACGACGGACAACCAAACCGGGGCGACCAGCGCCCGCTAACTATAGCGAAACAAAAACGATCCAACGGACTACTCGCGTAAGGGAACTCCAAGGGTCACGGGTGCGGGTTTGTCCTCGCACAGCGGACGAACCGGGTTGGAGCGCGCCAGCAACTCGCCGATCGTCTGGCCGCCGAGCGTACGCTCGATCGTCGCCATGGTGTCGTCAAGCGCCTGGTGAAGGGCACAAAGGTGTGCGACATGCGACGCTAGCTTAAGCGGGCAGGAGCGGATTCGTTGCACCGGCTCGACCGCGTTGACAATCTCAAGCAGCGACAGGGCATTGACGTCGCGTTCAAGCAGGTACCCGCCGCCGAGTCCGCGTTGGGCACTGACGATGCCCGCGCGGGTCAGTGGCTGCAGCACTTTGGACAGGTAGCTCACCGGGATTTGGCATCCCGTGGCGATCTGCTGCGTGGTCTGCGCGTCACCGCGATGCTGGCCGAGCCAGATCGCGGATCGCAGTGCATACTCGGCGGTTTGCGACATCTGCATAACATTCACACGCCTTCTCCAGCAAATTTTCGACCTTCACCCCCGGGCAATCGTAAAAGAAAATTTAACTCATAACGGACCTCCGAGGATGACTCCCCGCCGAGGGGGAGTCCTTGACGTCCGCGCGCTTATAAAAAGACAAGCGGAGATGCGGACATGTTTATCCAGATATACTGCTATAACGAACGACCAGCTTCAAGTGCGAAAACAGGTCAGGAGGGAAAGTCCTGATGCGCGAAAGCGCGAATCGACCGCCAAAAGCAAGGGAAATGGGGGATTTCCCTGCGGCAAGCAGTACGTTCCGCGTCTGTCAGGGATGCGACGAACTGCCGCACCATTCAAGTCACCCCCCGACATCACCCGATCGTGTATCTTAGGACTAAATGATCCGTAGATCATCGACTCCTATGACAAACGACAGCAACCAACCTCCGATCGAGTCCGCCACCCCCGTCGTCTCCCGCTCGGCCGATGCCCGGGCGGCGCGCACCTTTGCCGCTAAGCTTTTGGGTCTGACGCTGGGCACATGTGTGCTCGTCGGCGGGTTCTCGTTCCTCTGTACGCGGGGCGCCGTGTCGTTCCTCGCTTCCGGCAGTAACAGTAACAACCCACACGCGGGCATGACCGTGCCGGACAAAATCGACGGGTTCGACGTCGATCCCGTTATTGGACGCCAACTTTTCACGCATACCTGTGCGACCTGCCACGGCCCGGCCGGAGGTGGAATGCCGGAGCAGGGCGTCGCACTGCGCGGCAGCGCATTTGTGCTCAGTGCATCCGACTCGGCTCTGGTCTCCTTCGTCAAACTGGGTCGGCCCGCACAAGACCCGCGCACCATTACCGGCCGCGCCATGCCGCCGCTGGGTGGCAACCGTCAACTCAGCAAGCAGGACCTTGCCGACATCGTTGCCTTTCTCCGTTCGATGCAGATGACGACCGTCGCGAGTTCACGCGGGTAACACGGTCAGCAACACGTAGTTTTTGTTCAAGGATGTTTTCCCATGCAAGGCACGGCTCAAGTTCCGCCTGATCAGACTCCCCCGAATGCCCCGACCCCAATCACGCCCGCTAAGCGCGGCCGACGCTGGCCGCGGGTGCTGGTCATCCTCGTGATTCTCGCAGTTGCTTTCGCGCTTGTGGGGCGTGGGCGTGGCTGGAAGGACAAGGTACTGAGGACATTCGGTCTGACGACCACGAAGTCGCTGTCGGCGGCGCAGTTCGTCGTCACCGAGCCGCTTGACGGTTCCATCGACGTGCCGACCACCGTTTCCGCCGATGTGCCGATCTACGCCCGCATGCGTAAGGGTCGTGAGATCGATCCGAAATCCGTCTCGTCCAAGTCGGTACATCTCGTCCGGGTTGCCGACCAGACAGAGGTCGATGTGGATCTGTCGCTGCTCGACGCTGACACGATCACCATCAAGCCGCGCTCTGCGCTTGACTCGCGGACGCAATACGCCATCTATATCACACCGCGTGTGAAGACGATCGACGGCGCGTCGGTTGCCAGCTTTCTCACCTCATTCACCACGGCCGGGCCGACCGACCCCGAGCTGACGTTTGAAAAAGTGCCGCTTCCGAACACCGAAGGCGTCGCGTTCACATGCCTGAACTTCGGTCCCGACCACCGCCTCTGGGCGTCGTCGATCGACGGCCGAATCTTCCGTTTCCAGGTGAAGGACGACGGCACGCTCGAACGCCCGGAGATCATCTCTTCGCTGCAAGCGGCCGAGAAAGGCCCGCGACTGCTGACGGGATTCACGTTCGAGCCCAATTCCGACCCGCCGGCGATCATTGCCAGCCACGGCTACTTCGCGTTCGAGCTTGTCCCCGATTTCAGCTGCAAGGTCTCCCGACTCAGCGGCGCGAATCTCGAAAAGGTCGAAGA
>JBBRFH010000121.1:0-10192 GCA_038224615.1 Tepidisphaerales bacterium | reverse complement strand
TCTTCGGCATCTACTACTGCATGACCGGCCTGCACGGCGTTCACGTGATCGTCGGCATGGCGTTGATCTACTGGATCCTCCTCCGCGCCGCCGACTCCAAGGCCCGCGCCTGGGTCCGACCGCTCCCCCTGCTGTTCTTCGGCGGATACCTCACGTTCCTCTGGTGGCTGTCGCACGAGCACTTTGCCTCGGTCAGCTTCTTCCTCTACATCGGAATCCCGGTCGGTGCGATCGGCGTCATCTGGCTCGCCATGGGCATGATCCGCGCCGCCACCGCCACCGAGGTGAAGATCGGCGAGTTTAACGAGCAGTACTTTGCCCCCGTCGACCTCGTTGGCCTTTACTGGCACCTGGTCGACCTGATCTGGATCTTCCTCTTCCCGCTCCTGTACCTGATCCACGGGAAAATGGGATCGTGATACGGGTGGCGTGATGAGTGTGGCGTGAGAAGACACGCGGGTGTCTCACGCCACACGCTACACGCGACTGTTCGAGCAGACTGAGTCAACACGAGAGACAATCATGCGTTCAACCCCTTCCGTCTTCCCTCAACAAGTCACCGCCGACGGTGCGTCTGAACCACTGTCGGGCGTACACGGCGTCGATCCGCGCTCCGCAACGGGCGACGTCCACCACGGGCTGGCGCACGTCGTGTCGCCTCTGATTCTCATCGGCGTCTTCACGGTGTTGATGGCGCTCACGCTCATCACCGTGGGCGTCACCACGATCGACTTCGGCTACAACGCCAACCTCATCATCGCGCTGTCGATCGCGCTGGTGAAAGCCATGCTCGTCGTCGGCTACTTCATGCACCTGCGCTACGACAGCCCGTTCTACACCGTGATCGTCGGGATCGCGCTGCTGTTTATCGTGCTCTTCATGGCTTTCACGATTATCGACACCGGCCAGTACGCCCCGATCCTTCACCCGGTGGACATCAAGCCCGCGTGAATGTCCGAATGACCAATGACTAATGCCCAATGACCAAGGAAGGGCGTTCATTGGTCATTGGTCATTGGGAATTGGTCATTTGCTGCCACTGGAATCACCGTGCAATCACCCTCGCTCAAAGACCACCCCGTCCCCCGCCGTGCTCATGCGATCGGCATGTGGCTGTTTTTGGCGTCGCTGGGGATGCTCTTTGGCGCAAGCATGTTCGGCTATGTGCTGATCCGCGTGCTCCGCTCCGACGTGGCGTTTCATCAGATCCAACTGCCGCGCGAGCTGTGGTTGAGCACGCTGCTGATTCTCTCCAGCAGCTTCACCATGCAGCGGGCGCTGTCGGCGATCCGGATCGAGAAGCAATCGCTGTTTCGCATCTATCTCTCGGCGACACTGATGTTCGCCGGCCTGTTCGTGTGCATCCAGACGCCGGCGATGGCCAAGCTCTGGCACGAGCACAACGCGGCGATGAATCAGTGGCGCGCCGAGCAGACGATCGCCGCCACCCAGCCGACGACGGCGCAGGCGCCGATCGCCGAACTGTCCGATGGCGACATCATCCACCCGAAGGATGCGTCGATGCCGTTTTATGGCCTGGTGATGTTCCTGATCCTCGTCCACGCGTTGCACGTCATCGGCGGGATGGTCGCGCTGGGCATCGTCGCCTGGTTCGGCTACCGCGGCGCCTACGACCACGAATCGCACGCCGGCGTGCGCAACTGCACGCTCTACTGGCACTTCCTCGACATCGTGTGGATCGTGATGTTCACCGTCATCAGCGCCTTCGGCTGACAACCCGCTTCACCATCGGATGCCGCAGACAAAATCGTCGGCTGATGCCGCCGCTGCGGGGTCACCATTCGTCCATGGCTTCGGGGAGCGCGTTGAGGTTCTCACAGCCGGTTTCACGGACGATGCACAGGTCTTCAATTCGCACGCCGCCGACCGCTTTGCAGTAGACGGCTGGTTCGATGGTAACGGCGTCGCCGCTCACCAGATCGACGCCGTTGAAATCGAGCAGTGGTGGTTCCTTCAGATCCAGGCCGATGCCGTGGCCGGTGCCGTGCGGAAGGAACAGCAAATCGTCGGTTGCGCCCGGCAGCGGGAAGCCGATGTGGACCTTGTGCCGTTTCATCACTTCGAGCGTCGCATGATGGACGCTGTCGCCGGTGACGCCCGCGCGGGTCGCGTTCACGGCGGCCCGCTTGGCTTCAACGACGATCGCGTGCAGCCGCGCGATCAAAGGCGGGACATCGCCTTGGATCGTCATCCGCGTGCAGTCGCCGTGGTAGAGCGTGGTCTTGTTCTGCGGGAAAACGTCAATGATGACCGGCTCACCCGTGCGCAGCGCGCCGGTTCCGGGGTGATGGCAATCCGCGCCGATCGGCCCGCCCGCGACGATCGAACCCTCGTTTGCGTAACCGAGTTTCAACAGATGCAGATCGATGAGCGTTCTCAGCCGCTCGGACGTAAGCACGTCGCCATCGTATTCGAGTTCCCCACTGCTCCGGGGGTTGGCCCGGCGGACGACCTCGCACGCCATGCGCACCGCACTCTCGGTATCCTGCTGGGCCTGTCGCAGATACGACACTTCCTGGTCATCCTTTTGCCGCCGATCGAACACGCTCAGGTCAGGATCGAGGACGAGTTCGATCCCGACTTCGCGCAGCATTTCGACATACAGCAACGGCAAGGACCGGTCGCCGACGACGCGCCGCACGCCATGCCGTCGCAAGCACTCGGCGGCGGATTGGGCGGTGGCGATTTCGCGGTCGCCGCTGAGGCCCGACGCGGGGGTGAAGTCCTTCGGCACGTAGACGCGATCGGCCTTGGCAGTTTTTTTGGCCCGCTCCAGTTCGACGTCGCGAATGATCAGAATCGACCTCTGCCCGGGGATGGTAATGAAGACGGCGGGGTCGTGGGCGACGAAGCGGATGGCGTGGTAGACCGCCTTGGCGATCGCCGGCACGCCAGCGCGGATGGTGGGAAGCGGCTGCGTCATGGATCCTCCAGCGTACCCGCCAATCACCCGCTGGACGAACCGCCCGCCATCGTTCATCATCCGCTGGGTACTCTTGAGTAAGGAAGTTCATGCTGCGGATCGCGATGGTGGGTTGTGGTGGAATGGCGAAAAATTACCGCTCGGTCTACGGAAAGCTGCCCGGCGTGCAATGGGTGTTGGCGGTCGATCGCGACGACGAAGCGCTCGCGGCGTGCCGCGAATTGGGCGCAGTCAGGACCAGCAATCGCTTTGAAGATGCGCTCGGTCCCGACATCGACGTCGTGGACATTTCCACGCCCAATCACCTGCACGCCGACCAAGCCGTCGCCGCACTGGGCGCGGGCAAGCATGTGCTGCTGCAGAAGCCGATCAGCAACCGCCTGGACGACGCCGACCGCATCGTCGATGCGTGGCTGAAGTCCGGCCGGCATGCGGGCATGTACATGAGCAGCTACCTGAATCCGCTGGTGTGGGACATCAAGGCACTGATCGAGGCCGGTCGGCTCGGCACCGTGCAAAGCGTACACGCCCGCGACGCGCACCGCGGCGGGCTCAACGCCAAGCCAACCGCCTGGCGCGGCAGCAAGGAAATGACCGGCGGAGGGTCGTTCATCCAGCTCTCGATCCACGGCGTCAACCTCATCAGCTTCTGGATCGGCGATCACGTCAAGCAGGTGACGGCCCACAGCGAGAACCGCCTTTGCCCCAACATCGGCGGCGACGACTGCACGATGGCGATCGTCCGCTACGCCGGCGGGGCAATGGGCTCCTTCGAAAGCGGCTACGCCTCCGATGGTCAGACCCGCGCGGTCTACGGCACCAAGGGAAACTTCACCCTCAGCGGCTCGGACCGGGAACTCACGATCAATCTCGACGAACCGTGGGAAGGCCGGATCATCAAGTACACCGCCCCGAACACGACGCTGCACATCAAGTGCGACATCCCCGCGTTCGATGACGTCACCAACCCGTACAATCCGCAGCGGCAGTTCATCGAGGCGGTCAGCGCCGGCAAGAAGCCGCTATTTTCCGTGCTCGACGGCCGCAATGATCTTGCCGTGGTGCAGGCCATTTACGAGTCGGCCGAGCGAGGCCAGACCGTCGACGTAAATTGGCGCGCGGAGTAGTCGTGGCATCGCTATGATCCGTGCTGAACCACCTGAGGAGACCTTCGACCATGGCCGACCTTTCCCGCCGCGAGGCGCTCGTTATCGTTGCCGCCACGACGGCCGCCTGTGCCTGCTGCGCGGATGCCGCCGATGGCGATAGCAAACCCAATGACAAGCCGACTCCCAAGTCGATCGAGATCGGCAAGCTCGCCGACTACGACAAGGACGGCTTCTACGACAAGTTCGCCGACAGCAAGGTGCTGGTCGCGAAACTGCCGGACCGCCTGGTGGTGATGTCCAACGTCTGCACGCACAAGCGCTGCGTCGTAAAGCCCAAGGTCGACGACGTGAAGGGCCTGTTCTGCAGGTGTCATAAAGGCCAGTACGACGAGCAGGGCATCCCCCGCGCCGGCCCGCCCAAGATGCCGCTGGTCCGCTATGCGCTGAAGGTCGCCGACGACGGCACGATCACCGCCGACACCACGCAGAGTTTTGAAGAGCGCAAGTGGGATGACAAGGCAGCGTTCATACCGATCAAGGCGTCGTAAGCGCGCCCCCGCCCCTCAATTGGCGGCGCGAACGACAGAGTTCCGGTATACCCGCCTCAAGAACGGAATCGCGGCAATACGTCGCTCGTCTCGGGACGCGACGGCGATATCGCGCGCGTCGGCGGCCAGCCTCAGAACGGCGACCGTTTCATCCGCCGGCAGGTGAACGTCGCAGAAGACCGGACGGCCCGTGGCGTCACACGTCAGGACGGGTGCGACGCGCTCCAGTTGCTGCGGGGCATTAATCAGGATGTGCATGCCCGAGCCCCACTCCACGCGCAGCGCGGTCGGCCGACGACTCACGTAAAAGGTCCAGATGTCCGTGCGGTCGTATGTCGGGCTGGACGGGATCTGCCCGGACGTTGCGCGGTGTTCGATGATGACGCTGGTGCGATCCGGGCTGAGCGTCCAGAGTGACCCGATCGCCGTGCAACAACCAATAGAAAGTGCGATTGCCGCGGCGACGCGAAGCCTCTTCGAGCGGATCAGCGTGACCGCCCCGAACAACAGCACGATGGCGACGGCGGCGTAGGCAGCCGATCGTCTCGCCTCCACGCCCCGTCCCCCCTTCCAGCCGGCGGCGGCATCGTAGGCGCGATCCGAGATCGCGGACAACGGGGGATCTTCCGGCCGCCGCGGGTCGATCTCCTCGACCTGCGACGCCCACGGCGCGCTCGCTTCCATCGGCCGACGCGGAAGGCGGACGGGCTTGTCATTCACGGTCAACTCGAGATCGCCGACCGATTCGCTGTAGATCATCAGCGGCACGATCACCGACGATGGCCCGGACGCCGGCCAGTCAATGCCCTGCACCTCCGCCCCGCGCACGCGGACAAGCCCGCCGGCCGGTGTTTCGATCCGCAGCGGCATGTAGCGGCCGGGACGGTAAAGGCCTCCGGTCGGCGATGAAACGGTTTGCGCGGTGCCGGGGGAGGCAAACAGGTGCAGTGACAAGAAACACCAAAAGCACAGACGAGCCGGCAAACAGCTTGTCATCCTGAGCGCCGCGAAGGATCTGCTCGACGCCGCAGGGAAATCCTTCGCTGCGCTCAGGATGACAAAGCTGTTCTCGCTCGATCGCACGTGTGTGGGGTCTGCTTTCTGCGCGCTGCCGGGCAAGGCACGAGGCGATCACATATCCAATTCCACCGCCAGCCGCAGCACCTCGGCGACACTCCACGCCTGGGCGTAGGCGGCGATCGGGCGGTGCGGGGGATTGGCTTCGTAGCATTCGCTGAGCGAGCCGATGCACCCCTCCTCCATCGATTCGATCAGCGGCTGAAGCCATCGCCGCGCGTGCTGCACGGCGTCGGGCGAGCGGTGATTCACCTTGAGATACGCGTCCAGGAACGCCCCGATCAGCCACGGCCAGATCGCGCCGTTGTGGTACGCGCGGTCGCGCTCGAATTGCGCACCCGTGTAACGCGGCTGGAACTTCGGATCGTTCGGCGAGAGCGTCCGCAGCCCGACCGGTGTGAGCAATTCGCGGCGCACCACGTCCACAACCGCGTGCTGCTGCTCTTCGGTCAGCGGCGAGTGCGGAAGCGAGACGGCGAAAATCTGGTTCGGCCGGATCGAGTCGTCGCGGCCGGTCTCGTTGACCACGTCGGCACAGCCTCGATACGGGCTGATATAAAACGTCCGCCGAAAACTGTCCGCCACCTTGTCGGCCAGCTCGTGGTCGCTCATCAGGCGCAGGGCGTTGTACCAGAGCGCGTTCACTTCGACCGCCTTGCCGTGACGCGGGGTGAAAATCAACCCCTGCGTCTTGGTGTCCATCCAGGTGAGTTGCGTCGCCGGATCGCCTTGCGTGACAAGCCCGTCGTTCGGGTCAGCCTTGATGCCGTAGTGCGTGCCCTTGATGTACCCGTCGATGATCTGCCGGCACGCGGGGTAGAGAATCGAATCAAACGTGTCGCCGTCCTTGGTGACGCGCAGGTACTCGAACACTGCGTGGATGAACCACAGGCTGGCGTCGACGCAGTTGTACTGCGGCTCGCCGGTCTGCTCGTCGAACATATGCGGAATCATCCCGTCGCGGACGTACTCGGCGAACGTGCTCAGCACCTGCCCGGCCTGGTGATGGCGGCCGGTGGACAGCAGCAGGCCCGGCAAAGAAACGAACGTGTCGCGCCCCCACTCGCCGAACCACGGGTAGCCGGCCAACACCGTCGTGCCGGTCTGGTGCTCGTCGCGCTGCTTGATGACGACAAAGTCATTCGCTGCCCGGCGCAGGCGCTGCTGCGACTGCGTTGGCGCAGCATCGACGTTGACGTGCTGGGCGCGCCGGGCGTACTCGGTGTCCCAGTCGATCGTGCCCAGCGGCTCCATCGACGCCCACAGCACCAGCGTTGTCGCCGATGTGATCGTCGTCACGAACTTGCCGGGCGTGAACATGTCCTCGGTGTCTTCCTGCCCGCGCTCGGTCTCGACCGGATAGCAGAAGCCATACCACCAGTCGCGGTGCTCGGTGAACACTGTGCCGGTGCAATGCAGGTGGAGCTGATGCCCCCACCGTTGCACCATGCACCTGTCGCCGCCCGCGTCCGAGCGCACGTCGCAATGGCCATCGGCGTGCAGCAGGGTGTGGAAGTCGCGCAGCGTCACGAACGGCTGCAGCGCCACCTCGATCTCACCCGTTGATCCGTGCGGCGGCTCGATCGTGTACTTGATGCCGCACACGTTACGGCCCCAGCAGAGCATCACTTCCTTGCGCACGGAAATCCCACCGGCGTCGTAGTGCCAACGCGTGGTCACGCCGTGCGCGAATGATTGCAGGAAACGCTCGCCGTGCGGAACGATCGTGTTGCGGAAATGATTGACGGCCAGATCAAACGACTGGCCGTCAGGAAGCCGAATCGATTCGCTGATGCGATTGAGCGCTACGATGCGTCCGACGGGCGGCATGGTCGCACCGACGAGCAGCCCGTGATAGCGACGGACATTTGCCCCGACGACGGTCGACGACGCGAACCCGCCTGTCCCATTGGTCTGCAACCACTCCCGGCCCACCCAAGGCTGCAGTTCTCCGTACGTCTCGTACCCGTATCCCGCCATACCCTAAGTGTAGCCGCGACAGCGCATAGTCGATAGTCAATGGTCGATAGCCGATGCGTGCTATCGACCATCGACCATCGACTATCAACTCTTCTCTTACGTGTAATGCAATTGCGCCGTCGCCGTGCAGTCGCCGCGGGGGACGACACGGAGCCAATGCGCGCTCAGGCCCGTCGGGAACGTGTGCTGCGCGTATCGTTCGGTCGATAGCGTCAGGTACTTCTCGAACTGGCCGTGGCCCATGAAGTCGACTTCGATGTCGAAGTCGATCTTCTTGCCCGCCTCGTGGGTCAGGTGAAGGCATTTGTGCTCGAAGCCGGTCATCAGGTACGGATCGCTCGGTTCGCCGGCGGTGACTTTTTCCTGCCACCACGGGCCGCCCCAGCCTTTGGCCTTGCCGAAGTTCCACAGGTCGTCGGTCTTGCCCATCCAGATGCCCGATTGCGGCTCGGCCGTCGTCGGGCTGTCGCCGTTCGAGGGGCTGGCGTTGTCGGCGCCGAGCACGAGCATGCCGCGCCAGGAGCAGAAATCCCCATGCACCCACAAGTGCGTGCTGATCGGCCGAACGCCCCACACGCGCCCGCCGTACGCCCACGGGGAGAGTTCATAAAACATGCCGTGGTGGTCCATGAGGAAGCGCTCGTGCTCGACCTCGCGGATGCGTGGCCATTCGGTCTGCCACTTGTGATCGAAGCAGTGGCTGGCCTTGGGAAGCCGATAGCGGGTCCACTTCTTGTCCGAGTCGGTGAAGACCTGCATGATCGCCGACGCCTGGTCCCACCCGGTGGCGAAGATCGTTCCACCGAAACCGTGCCGGCCGCTGACGCAGGTGAACGGCTTGCGCTCCAGGATAGTCCACTTTTTGCCGTCCCACTCCGCGAGCCGACCCTGGGCCTGCTCTGCTTTCCAATCAGGCTCGTGGTACTCGTTCGAGCAGACGATGAGTCGGCCGAACGAGCAGTAGCAATCCTTGTAATGGACCTTGAACTCGCCGGCCGTGCCCAGCTCCTTGTTCAGGTCGAAGATCTGCTTGCACTCGAGCGTGACGACGTTGAGCTCGTACAACTCGCCTTCCATCGCCAGCACGTAGACCTTTGTCTTGGGCTCGGTGAGGTGGCGCGTCGTGCCGCACACGCGCACCGGCTGCAGCTCGGGGACCGTGCGGATGTTGTGCCTGGCGTCGATGACGTGCGGGCCGATGATGATCTGGTTGGTGTCGTAGTGGACGAAGCGATTGGTGTATGTGCCATCGACGCCGAGCGTCTCGGGGACGATCTCCATCGACAGGTCGGCGCTGATGCGGCGCAGGCTGACGCCGCTGCCACTGTTGGCTTTGTGTGAGTTGTAGTTCAGGACGTACAACTTGCCCGCCCACGGCATCAGGCAGCCGACGCCAAGCTCGCTGCGGCGCGTGCCGAGGTCGCCGACCTGGGCCAGATGGGGAAACACGCCGGACACATTTTGATACGCTGCACTCATCGCTTCGCTCCTCAGGGGTTAAGAAAATATCCTTATGCTTCGATCGCGACGGCCGCCGCACGCAAGGCGGCGACCACGGTTTGGATGGGCTCTCGTTCGACGTTCTCTCCGGCCAACGCCAGGCCCGCGAACGCCGGGTTGCCGATCGCGATCCCCACGCCCGCCGGGGCGCCGGGATTGCGATCGCGCGGGGACAGGCTGGCAAAGCCCTCCTGCCGTATTTTCGATAATTGGGACTGCAGTTTGTCGATCCCGCCGGGCACCTCGCGGCCGGCGTAGAGGCGATTGACGTCCGCCTCGGGCAACTGCGCCAGCAGCGGCAATCCGACGCCCGACTTCTCCGCCGGATAAAGCCCGCGCACCGCGAGCGCGTCGGCGGGATCCTTCCCCGGCGAGGCGAAATACAGGTAGCACACCTGGCTCTGCCACAACACGCCCAGCGCGACATCACACTGGAACCGCGCGCACAGCGCGTTGAGCACCCCCGCCGCCCGCGCCAGCAGGCCCGAGCCGTAAATCGCCTGCACACTGAGGACGTGCATCGCCGGGCCGGGAACGTACTTGCGATCGGCGTCCTGGCGCGTCATGCCGAGCGAGGCAAGGGTCTTGAGCAGCCGGTTGATCCGCGTCGGTTCCATGCCCAGGTGCCGCGCCATTTCCCTCGACCCGACCGGTTCCCGCGCCACCGCCAGCGCCTTGAGCACCTCAAGTCCGTCGATGAGCGACTGATTCGGCTGAGCCGGTGGACGAGCCATTGATGCTATAATAGCACCATATGGAAGGAATGCAAGCGGTTTCTTCTTTTAGGTTTTCGCGTCCGATTTTTCCGCCGCTTTTTGCAGGCGACGGCGGTAAAAACAGGGCGCGGCGCGAGCGCCGTAATCCGCTCCCTCACCCGCCGGGGCAAATTTGGGGGGGGTTGCCGCGTCAAGGTGTTCCCGTCGCGCCAAAGATGGCAGAGACACGAAAGCACGAAAGCCACGAAGGTCGTCACGAAGAAAGCCAAAGACATTCAAAATGAGATGAAGCCCAACGCTCGCATTCGCTTCGTGCTG
>JBBRFH010000120.1:0-10346 GCA_038224615.1 Tepidisphaerales bacterium | reverse complement strand
GCCGCGATCGCGAACATCCGCCCAAGCTGCCCGCCGCCGACGATACCGATGGTTTGACCGGGAAGAATCACCCGCATTGGTCTACCGCGCGTGCCTCAAAAAGAGAAACCACGAATCTGCACGAATCGCACGAATGTAGTGGCGCCCGCCGAATTCGTGTGATTCGTGCAGATTCGTGGTTCCGCTCCTGTGCCTGCACCCCTTTGCGCCTTCATCGTTTCGTGCTTTAATTGACGGACTATGCCGAAGGTGCTCGCTGTCGTATCCGTGTTGGGGAAGGATCAGAAAGGCGTCGTCGCGCAGTTCGCCACTTATCTGGCCGAGCGCGGGATCAACATCGAGGACATCGAGCAGCGTGTCATCTACGGCCTGTTCGTCATGGACATGCTGGTCGACATTAACGACATTTCGGTGGACCTCTCCGAGGTGATCAGCGGCGTGCTGGAACTGGGCAAGCGGATGGACATGGAGGTGCGCGTCCACCTGCACGGGCAGCGTAAGCTCCGCCGTGTCGCGATCCTGGTGAGCAAGGAAGACCACTGCATCAAGCAACTGCTCGCCGACCAGAAGGCCGGGCTGATCCACGGCGAGCTGGCGTGTGTGCTGAGCAACCATCCGGCACTCGAATCGATTGCCACTGAAGCCGGATTGCCGTTCGCATGGAAGGGACACGATCAGCTCGACCAGCATTTCACCTGGCTCGAAAGCGAACTCGACAAACGACAGGTCGACGTCGTGGTCCTCGCCCGCTACATGCGCATTCTGCCGGCGTCGATCGTGACCAAGTACCGGTTCAAGGTGATCAATATCCACCCGTCGCTTTTGCCGCACTTCCCCGGGGCGGCACCGTACAAGCAGGCGTTCGAGAGCGGCGTGCGCGTCAGCGGGTGTACGGCCCACTTCGTCACCGAGCAACTCGACGAAGGCCCGGTCATCCTGCAGGACGTGTTCCACATCAACGTCGGCGCCGACTCGATCGACGATGTGAAGCGCAAGGGCCTGGAGCTGGAAGCGAACGTGCTCAGCAAGGCCGTGCAGCTTTTCCTGAACGAGGAGCTGGTGGTCGTCGAAGGGAAGGTCATCTTCAAGCCGGGCATCAGCCGATTCTTTCAAGAGCGCCGATGAGCTATTCCGTCGGGCCCGGATACTTTCGCGTCGAGAAGCAGTACGCCGATCTGCTCAAGCGGGTCGGCCTGACGGACGCGCAGAGCGTTTTCGAGCATCCGAAAATCGACGTGTGGCGGTCGATTACCGAGCGCGAGAATTGCGTCCTCGACTACGACGGCGGCCGCCTGCACATCAAGCGCAATAAGCCGGGATTCAACGGGGTGCAGACCGAGGTCGACGGCATCAAGCTGCTCGAAGGCGCGGGGATCGCCTCGGTTCCCCTCGTCGGCTACGGCATGCTGCACGACGGACGCGGATTCCTGATCACGGACGATCTTGTTGGTTTTGAAGACAGCGAAAAACGTGTCGAAGTCGGCCTGGATTTCGATCGCCTGCTCGAACCGACGGCACAACTGGCGGCAAGGCTGCACAATGCGGGGCTGCATCATCGCGATCTCTACCTTTGCCATTTTTATGCGAAGGCACCTACTTTCACGCCGGGGCAACGCCCCGGCTCCGAGCATGACGACGCGCTCTCGGAAGAAGCCGGGGCGATCCCCCGGCGTGAAGATGGGATTGAGTTGCGATTGATGGACGCCGGACGCGTGCGGACGCTCCCCCGATGGTTCAGACAGCGATGGATCGTGAAGGACTTGGCGCAGTTCATTTACAGCATCCGCGCGCTCGATCCGGACGTCGCGACGCGCTGGCTGGCGGCGTACGCGTCGGCACGGGGCATCGCGATGTCGTTTCGCGGCGCGATCGACCGCAAGGTGGCGTGGATCGCGCGGCACGATGAGCAACTGCGCCGCAAACAGCCGACGCGGAACGTGGCGATCGACCGATGAAACCTGCGCGATGAAGATCCTTCTCGTCATCCTCCATGCCGACTCCACCCGCGGCGGCGCGGAGTTGTACACGGTGCGCCTGTTCCACAAGCTGCTCGAGGCCGGCCATGACGTCTGCATGGCGGCGGCGACGTTCGAGGCGTCGATTGACGGCGCTCGGCCGGTCGCGCTCGAACACGCGGGCATCACGCGCACCGGGCGCTTCAAGCGGTTCCTCCGCTCCCTCGACGCTCACCTGGACCGGACGCGCTACGACATCGTCCACGCGATGCTGCCGGTGAATCACTGCGACGTCTATCACCCGCACGCGGGGATCGAATCGGTGACGATCCGATCGAGCGGCCTCGCCCGCTTCGGCAATCGCCGGCGAGCGCTGATGGCGAAGATCGAAGGAGAACTGCTGCAGCGGATGACGATGGTGATCTGCCCGTCGCGACGAATGCAGGGGCAGATTCCCCAGGCGAATACCGAAGTGCTCTACAGCGCCCCGGACGATGCGGCGTTTGCGGTGGCTCGGGCGCCTCGCCCGTGTTCCGATCACGGGCGCGGCGCCCGTGCCACGTTTGTCGGACAGGATTTTTCGCGTAAGGGCTTGGATATCGCGATCCACGCAATCGCACAAATCGAGCGCATGACGCTGCAGGTCGTCGGCGGGGATGATCCGGCGGCATTCAAAGCGAAAGCGGGTCAACTTGGCATTGGCGAGCGCGTGGAATTTCTCGGCGCGCGGACGGATGTTGCGGAAGTCCTCGCCGAGTCCGACGTGTTCCTCCTTCCCTCGCGTCACGAGCCGTTCGGCATGGTCGTCGTCGAGGCGATGCTGATGGGCGTGCCGCCGGTGGTGTCGGCGAACGCGGGGGTGGCGGAAGTCGTGCGCGATGGGGTCGACGGGCGAATCGTCTCCAGCGAAGACCCAGCCGACTGGGCAAACGCCATTCGCGACGTGCTGGCCAATCGCGCGCGGATGTCGGCGGCGTGTCTTTCGCGTCGCGGGGAGTTGTCGTATGACCATCATCTCAGACAGTTGATTGGAATCTATGAACGTGTCCTCGCCGCTCGAACCCGATCGTGACCGCCGCGCCTGGCTCGGCGCGGTGTTGATCGCGCTGCTGACGTTCCTGGCGATCGCGCCGACGCTGCGCCGGCCACAGCTCACAGGCGGAAACGAGAACATCGTCGTCGCGACGTCGCTGCAGATGCGTCAGGGCGGGCCGTGGCTTGTGCCGCAGCTCAACGGCGAGCCACGCATCAAGAAGCCCCCGCTCGTCGCATGGATCACCGCCGTCACGCTGCGGCAATCCACGATCGATCAACTCGATTCGCCCGAGGCGATTGTCCGTAGCGCCGCCTACGTTGATCTCGCCTGGCAGGTCCGCTGGACCGGTGTCGCCGCGGGAGGCGTGCTGATCCTCGCCACCTTCGCGTTTGCCCGCACCATCGGCGGAAACACCGTCGGGCTCGGGGCGGCGATGATCGTCGCGACCAACCTGCTGTTCATGAAGTTCATGCGCCAGAGCACCACCGATGTTCACCTGGCGATGTGGGTGACGATCGCCAACGCCTGCTTCGCGATGGCGCTGCTCGAGCGACACTTCTGGCTCGCGGCGACGCTGGGCGCGTTCGCCACGGGGATGGCGTTCTTATGCAAGGGTCCGGTGGCGCTGCTGGAGACCATTTTGCCGCTGGTCGCCGGCGCGATGCTGCTGCGAAGGACGGGGGGATCCGACTCCACAGGACTCGGCGTGAAGCGATGCGCGTTGCTGATCGGGACCGGCGCCGCGGTGTTCGCGCTGGTCGCGCTTCCATGGTTCGCACACGTGCTTGCGACGGTGCCGGGGGCGTGGGCGACTTGGTTCACCGAGGTCACGCGCGAAGGCGCGACCGACCTGGAGCCGTCATCGCCGGGGATCTATCTGCTGCTCGGGCCGATGATGTGGCCGTGGCTGGTGTTTGGCGTGATCGGGTTGATCCTCATCTGCAAGCACCCCCGCGACGCACGTCGCCTGCTGCCGCTGCTGCAGGTTCTGCTGCCGCTGGCGGTGATGATTTGCTTCCGCGACCGCAAGGATCGCTACCTGCTGCCGATGATCGCGCCGTCGGCGACGATCTGCGCCATCGGGCTGGCGGCGTGGGTCAATGACTGGAAACAGCGCAACACCGCCCGGCTCGGGCGTGAGCAAGCAGTTTTGGGGACGCACGTTTTCGTGCTGCTGGGCGGCGCGATCGCGCTTGCCTGGGTGGGCGTCAGCCAGCCCACCGTCGACGGCCGAAGCTGGTGGCCGGCCTCGGTGGCAGGGATGATGTCGCTGCTGCTGCTGCTGATCGCGAGCACCGGCGTGGTGCTGCAGCGGCGACACCCGTGGGCGACCGCCGGCGCCACCTTCGCCACCGTGTTGTTGCTGCAGGCGATCTTCATCGTCGGCTACGCCCGTGGGCCCAGCGGCATGAGCGCCTACGCTGCGCTGGCCGATACGATCCGCACAACCGCCTCGGACGCTCGCGTCTACGAATGGGGTGGAAAAGGCCAGCGCCTCACCGAGGAAATGTCGATCTACCTCAACCGGGCGATCTTCCATGCCGAACCAGGCACCCTCCGCGCCGCGCCCGAGGGTGCCACGGTCGTGCTGCTGCGGCAATACCGGGGCGAGCCCGATCCGCTGCTGCCCGCGCCGTGGCGACTTCTCGGGACGGCAACGGAAAAGAAACAAACGTGGTGGGCCTACCTCCTGCCGCCCGACAAGCCCTGATCGGCGCCTCCCGGGGGATCCACTTTGCCGCGCGTGCGTCGGGGGGATTCTTCCTCTATACTCCGCCGGACTCTGCCGTAATCGTCGTCGCGCGCGGCGACGAGCGAACCAACAACAGGACCGACACAAGAGGCTGAGGCGTCATCCATGTCCCGCATTGCGACACTGAATATCGACGGTAACTCGATTGACCTCCCGGTCGTCACAGGGTCAGAAGGCGAATGTGCCGTCGACGTCACGCAACTGCGCGACAAGACCGGCTGCATCACCCTCGATCCCGGCTATCGCAACACCGGCAGCACGCTCAGCGAAATCACCTTCATCGACGCCGAAAAAGGCATCCTGCGTTACCGCGGCTACCCGATCGAAGACCTGGCCGAAAAGTCGTCGTTCCTGGAGACGGCGTACCTGCTGATCTACGGCAAGCTGCCGACGGCGGCGCAGTTCAAAGAGTTCGTCGACCGCGTCGCCGAACACACGCCCGTGAAGGAACGGCTGCTGCATATCCTCGACGGCTTTCCTGAGAACGCCAACCCGATGGCGATGATGTCGGCGTGCATCAACGGATTGTGCGCCTATCACCCCGATGTGCTCGACGTCGACTACGAAAAGCACTTCGACGTGGTGGCCGCCAAGCTGATCGCCAAGAGCCGCACGCTGGCGGCGACGATCTACCGGCACACGCTGGGCGAGCCGGGCAAGGTCGCCCCCGCCGGCACGCCCCGCGCCGACGCCTACACAACCGACTTCCTCAAGATGCTGTTCGGCGGCGAAGTGAAGCCCGAAGTGGCCCGCGCGCTGGACCTGATTTTTCTGCTCCACGCCGACCACGAGCAAAATTGCTCGGCCAGCACCTGCCGGATGGTCGGCTCATCGCACGCCAATCTCTTCGCCAGTTGCGCCGCCGCGGTGTGCGCGCTCTGGGGTCCGCTGCACGGCGGGGCTAACGTCGAGATCATGAACCAGCTCCAGGAGATCCATAACACCGGCCTGGAGCCTGACGCGTTCATCGCCGGCGTGAAGGCCAAGAAGTACCGCCTGTTCGGCTTCGGGCACCCGATCTACCGCAACTACGACCCCCGCGCCCGTATCCTTAAAAAGGCCGCCGAGGACGTGCTCGGCGCGCTCAATGTCGCGAGCGACCCGCTGCTGATCATCGCCCGCCGACTCGAGGAAGTCGCACTCGCCGACGATTACTTCGTCAGCCGCAAGCTCTATCCCAACGTCGATTTCTACAGCGGCATCATCATGCGCGCGATGGGCGTGCCCACGGACATGTTCACCGTCCTCTTCGCCGTCGGGCGCATGCCCGGGTGGATCGCCCAGTGGAAGGAAGTCCGCGACCAGTCGGGCAAGATCTACCGCCCGCGCCAGATCTACACCGGCCCGACCGGCGGTGTGTTCGCAAGCATCGAAACCCGCGGGTAACGGCAATCCCCCGCCGGCAACAAACGGATCAACGTCCAATCGCCGGCATGGCGTCCACCCGCGATTTCGCCCGCATCTTCTTCGTCCCCCGGCGCGATCGGGTATGCCCGTAGCACGGTCGAATATTCTGGATGTCCCCTTGGCGTTCCTTCTTAGTCAGGTCGCTCCATGGCTCTTGGGATTAAGCTCTCGGCAGCAGAAGACTCGGCGGAAGTGGTGGCGTTTCGCTGTGCAGCTTTCGGCGAGGAGAGGGATAAGACTCTCAAGGAAGTCCAGCGTCACATGCGCGCCGGCAAAGTGTTCGTTGCACGTCGCAGGGGTAAAGTAATCGCCACGATTTGTCTGACGCCCAAAAAGCCGTGGGCAATTGACGCATCCTATTTCACTCCGGTACGCACTGCGCTGTATCTGCTCGGCATGGCAGTTGCTCCGCCGCTCCAGCGCAAAGGAATTGGACGCCGCTGCTTGCTTGAAGCAGATCACATCGCCTTGAATTGGCCGGCGCAGGCCATCCGGCTGGACGCTTATGACTGCCGCAGCGGCGCCGGGCCTTTTTACCAGGGTGGCGGATATCGGGAAGTAGGCCGAGCCGTCTATCGGCAGATGCCCTTGATTTACTATGAAAAGCTGATCACTCCGACGAACGCGGCCTAACCACCCGGCTAAGAATACCTCCCCCGTTCAACAGTGATCTTTCGGCGCACTGTCTCCTTTTGCCGCGTACTCGCGGCACCCCTTTCCTTCTTGAGAGGCATTTTCCGGATTTCGATCGAATGCCGTCTCGCTCGCCTGCGCTTCACACGACTCTTGCCTGGTCATCCGACATTTAGCAGCCTTGTAGGGTCCGCAGGTACTCCTGCGGACCTTTTCGCGTTGAGTTCGTAGGGCACGCTATTGCGTGCCGCGTTTGGACGAACGGCACGCAAGAGCGTGCGCTACCAGACTATGTCGTCACCGATAGAGTACTATTGCGTTGTCCTCGGCGATCTGGACTGCGTCGCCCGGAAAGGTCTTTCGCACATCCTCCAGCCACCAGACTCCGGATCGGGCAGTCTCGCCCGCATCGCTGACGTACTGCACAAGCACAATTACCGTTCCTCGCCGTCGGACTACCAGCAGCAGAACCTGCCACTGGTCGGAAGTCTGAGCGATCACGACGTGGGGCGCCAACCAACTGTCGGCTGCGATGTTGGCCCGGGCAAAGGTCATCGGTCGGGGGACCGCCACCTTGCTGTTCGCCAAGTCCGCTCGGAGCCGCAGCAACTCTGGACGAACATCATTCGAGATCCTGCGGTGGATATCGCCGCCTGCTGTCAGTGCTGTCACGACAGTAGCGACGAAGACAGCGGCCAGTGCGACGAGCAGCCACGCCGCGCATTGAACCACCTGCACAGCACGACCCCGGTCGCCTGGCCCGGCGCCTGACTGATCGGTCGGCGCCGTCGAGGGCGGAAGATAATCCAATCGCTCAACCATCATCGATCAGTCGGTTGCTCTCGCGTAGCGCGGAGCCTCGTTGACTAGATAGTGGCTCAGGAAGGTGCCACTTTCACTATAAGGGTCCGTGTCGCTTGCCTGCTTCCATCCCTCTTTGTCGGACCACGACCACGCATTCGTGATTGGATCATAGTCTTCAGTAGCGTAGTGAAGGTCGTTCTGAGTTCCGACAGGCCACTGCTGGTTCGGCCCGCGGTGGTAGGCAATGATCCGATGTCATCCTGTCGGGACAGCCGTATTGGAGTAACTGCGGTAGCCTTGGATACGTGCCGTCGGATCATAGAGCATAGACTCAAGCGAACGTTTCATCATTGCGGGTGTGACAAGGAGGTCATTGAGGTTCAGATTTGAACCTTCAAACACGAGTCCTTGCGCCTGCACATACGGCAACGCCTGTTCGAGGAATCCCGCCCCACGGCCACCGCTTCAGTCTCCGCCAAGTATCTGCGTTACTTTGCGGGTGGCCGAATCAATTGTGACCTTGGCGTCATATGAACGCCCCCGATATCCTGGCTGATACGGCACTGGGAAAGTGACAATAACCTCCTTCGCACCATGTTCTACGACCGGCGGCGCGAGCATTTGCAGGTGCACCTTGTCCTTTGCGGCCTCGCGTGCAATCTCAATCCATTGCGAGTCGCTTGGGCCATTACTGACGGACTGCTTGTCGGAATTCTGTTGCGGCACAGAAACGACCCCAGCGTTCAACATATCTTCGCTCGCATGCTGATGCCCTCGCTTATCATCAGATTCTTTCGATACGCATGAGCAGTTCATGACGACGGCAATGAGGATAGGCGCTCCTGGGTTCATGGGTTCACCCTTCTCGTCGGACCAGCGTGATACAACTTGGCTGGATCATTCAGCGGAGCACCTGCGTTGATATTTCCGAACGCATCACCAACGTAATCATATACGACTCCAGCGACGTCATCTGCAGTATCAGCCGTGTTGTCCGCTGGCGATGGTCCAACTGCACGACCGACCGTACGATAGGTTGTGGGTGTGTGTGTGTGTGGAATGATGCCACCGTATACGTGGGGCTGCTCAATGGCGTTAGAGTTCCACTGACGGAGTCCGCAGGACGAGAACCCAGTACAACGGATCCTCCTTGGTTAGGTCCTACAATCGGACCTAGCACAGTTGTTGTGAACTCGTACTTTTCTGTGTCGGTATTCAGTCGTATCCAAAAACCTTCTTCACTTCGAGAGGTGGGTGTTGTCGCAGCGAGTGTCGAAGCCCATGCCGCGTTCGTCGCACTGATCACGTCTGCGTCGGCGACGATACTGGCGTAGGACGGAAATTGCACCTCCACATCCTTTTCCGTCGACATCGCAACCGTCCCGCCGGTCGTTCGTTCGCCGCCGACGCGGGTAAGGGTGCGGACCTTGAATTTACCGGCCACTTGGGCCTTGGCCAATGAGGCGTTGATCGTCGTCGCGTTCTTGAGGGTGAACGTGTAATCACCGACGCCGTATATACGATGCTCGCCGAGCCCAAGTTGTCCGATGGACGCCGACAGCAGGCGTCGTTGCTCGAGTGTTTCGACCGCAGCGGCCTTGATCGGCGCGGAGTTTGACCGCATTCGCCCAACGAGATTCTTTAGTTTTGCGAGCATTTGATGTCCTTCACCCTTTGACATCGTCGCGTCACTTCGCAACCCCCACGGTTGCCACCCGGCGACATTTGTGAAAAGCGTAAAAGGCGGGGTGGTCTTGTCAAGCTGCTTTTCTGGTACGGAACAATCTGTCGCATGTGCGTACATGCGAGGGCACCTATGAATCAGAACGCCGTCATAGGGACGATCGCCGAGGTTCACGCACGGGGGGGCGAATGGGTATGCTGCACGACCTTATGTCCAACCCCATCACCATCACCACCCACGAACGCTTCGGCCGGCTTACTGCTTCTTCGGGGAGCAAATGGGAGCCCAGGATGGGGTATAGCCGGGCGGTGCGGAGTGGGAACGTGATCGCGGTCACGGGGACGGTCGGCGTGAATGCCGACGGCACGTATGCAAAGTCGATGGGCGAGCAGGCGCAGCGGTCGCTCGACATCATCGTGGAAGCGATCAAGGCGCTGGGCGGCAAACCCGAGCACGTGATCCGCACACGAATGTTCGTCACCGATGTCACCCAATGGGAGCAGGTGGCGGCGGTTCACGGGAAAGTGTTCGGCGAGATCCGCCCGGCGACGAGTATTGTCGAAGTGCCGCGACTGATCGACGGCGACGCGCTGATCGAAATCGAAGCCGACGCGATCGTCGCGTGAACCGCCACCACCAGCGCAAAAAAACAGGGCCGGGCACATCGCCCGGCCCCTGATCGACGCGTGTGGTCGGGATTCACGCGCCCATCAAAACTCAAATTTGCTGGGCAGCTTCTGGCCGCCCCATTTCTGCTACGACTGTAGCTTACACCCATTCTATCGGTCAGGTTATCTGTATAGCCTACAAAAAAGGAGTGCGGTACTTTCCCTTACTCAACTGGGTGCTGACGCCCGCGCCGGCGCGGCTTGGCGCTCTCGGACCCGCCTCTGATCTGGCCCATCGCACGTTCGGAACAAGGCCAGCCGCGAAGCTGCGAACAGCGCGACGATCAAAGCGAAGGGAAGCATGAACCAAAGCGCCTTCTTAGCGGTCGGCTTTGCGCCTGGTCGCAGCGTCGCGGCTCGCCTTGGCATTTGCGGGTCGGTTTTACACCACAAAAGCGTTATCGGC
>JBBRFH010000119.1:0-10363 GCA_038224615.1 Tepidisphaerales bacterium | reverse complement strand
CACGACGACGATCTTCCTGCTGATCTTCGTGCTGCCTCGGTTCACCGCACTCTATGCCAGCAAGCAAGCCGCGCTGCCCGTGCCGACGCAGATCCTGATGGCAATCAGCGATGTGCTGCTGCACTGGTGGATGGTGCTGGTCCCGTGTCTTACCATTGTCGTCGGCGGCACCTGGTGGGGGACGAAGTTCACTCAGGTCGGCCGGCGAATGCTGCACACGGTACAGCTTCACGCTCCGATGTTCGGGGGGATGTTCCGCCAGATGCATCTCGCCCGCAGCCTGCGGATGATCGGCACGATGGCCAGTTCCGGGGTGCATTTAGTTGACTGCGTTACCACCGCTCGCGACCTCTGTGACAATGTTCATTTCCAGAACCTCTGGACCCAGGTCGAGCAGCAGCTTCACGTCGGCAAGCAATTCAGCGAGCCTTTGTTTGAAAGCCCGCTATGCCCCAAACCCATCGCCCAGATGATCAGCAGCGCCGAAAAGAGCGGCAAGCTCGCAACGGTGATGGAACAGGTCGCCGGCTTCAGCGAGCAGGAGCTGAAGGAGAGGATCACCGAGATGACCCGCTACATCGAGCCGGCGATGATCGTCGTCATGGGCGTGGTGATCGGCGGCGTGACGATGGCATTGCTGCTGCCCGTCTTTACGATCAGCCGCGTCATGTCGCAGTGAGGCGCTTACCAGATATTTGCCGCCTCCACCACGCGACATGGCGTACGCGGCCGTAGCAGACGATGTAGGAGACTTGGGTGCCTCGCGGTCACGTTGGTACGCGTCTACGCTTGACGGCCGCTCTGTCGTGATCTGGCGGGGGCGGCCGAATATATTCACATCGGGTTGCCCGGACTCTGCGTAAAATGGGGCGATGAACCACCGTAGAACGACGATCTTCTCGGGCTTGGCGGCGGTCATCGCCGCCGTCGCGGTGGTGCTTGTCGGGACGAGCATCATGCATGCTGCTGACGATGCGAAACGCACTGAGCCGACCACGCAACCGGCCACCGTAAGCGTCAAGCTCTACAATGCTGCGGGCGAGCTCGTCGGGCCGATCGAGGTGTCATCGCTGCACCTGCCCGAGGCCGATTGGCAGAAGTCGCTCTCGAAGGAGCAATGTTACGTCCTTCGCAGCCAAGGTACCGAAGCACCCGGCTCCGGCGAGTTACTCCATAACAAGACCGAGGGTGTTTACGTCTGCGCTGCCTGCCGGTTGCCGCTGTACATTTCGGACGCCAAGTTCGAGTCGGGCACGGGTTGGCCGAGCTTCTTCCAGCCGATCTACAAGGGAAATGTCCGCGAGATCAACGATGACACGCACGGCATGGTGCGCACCGAAGTGGAATGCGCTCGCTGCGGCGGTCACCTCGGACATGTCTTCGAGGACGGGCCAGCGCCGTCCGGGCTTCGCTACTGCATGAACAGTGTATCGCTCAAGTTCGTGACGAAAGACAATCTCAAATCCCTCGCCGACCCTGCAGCATCCAATGTCGCGCCGGCCACGCAACTGGCCAAGTGACGAGCCGGGAAACTGTGACCTATGATCCACCGCAATACCGCTATTCTCTGGAGTTTTCTCATGTTCGGAATCGGTTCTGCAAGTTGTTCGACCGCCGCCGTCGACCCGAAAACATTTCCGTTACCGAGTGCGGACCTGAAGGTTGCCGCCGATGCCGGGCCGCAGACGTTGGTCGTCGCGGGCGGGTGCTTCTGGTGTACCGAAGGCGTATTCGAGCAGGTTGACGGCGTCAGCGACGTTGCCTCCGGCTACTCTGGAGGCACGAAAGAGCACGCGAACTACGAGGCCGTCTGCGCCGGCATCACTGACCACGCCGAGGCCATCAAGATCACCTACGATCCGACGAAGGTGAGTTACGGCAAGCTGCTTAAGATCTTCTTCTCCATCGCCCACAACCCCACGCAGCTTAACCGCCAGGGCCCTGACACCGGCCGGCAGTATCGGTCCGCGATCTTTTATGCCAACGACGACCAGAAGCGAGTGGCCGCGGCGTATATCAAGCAAATCGACGACGCGAAGGTATTCGACAAGCCGATCGTTACGACGCTCGAACCACTGACTCAGTTCTATAAGGCCGAGGGGTATCATCAGGATTACACCAAGCTGAACTGCGATAACCCGTACATCGCCCGCAATGCGCTGCCCAAGGTGGAGAAGCTGAAGAAATACCAGGAATCGGAAGCACCTGCGACGCAGCCGGCGCAGAGGTAACCAACTTGCATGAATCGAGACTGCTGAGCCGCGGACGAAGTGAGCGTGGTCTGCTCACTTGGTTCGCGGCTCAGCCGTTCTTGCCCATGGCGCGTTGTTCGCGGAAGAACGCCTTCAGCAGTTCCGCGCACTCATCAGCAAGCACACCTTCGACGATCTCGGCGCGGTGATTGAGTCGTGGGTCATCGCACAGTCGAAACAGAGTCCGCACCGCGCCCGCCTTCACGTTGCCGCAGCCGTACAGAAGGCGGGGGATTTGTGCGTTGACGATGGCGCCGGCACACATCGGGCACGGCTCAAGCGTGATCGCCATGGTGCAGTCGGTGAGTCGCCATGATTTCAGGTGGGCGGCGGCTTGCCGGATGGCGAGCATCTCCGCGTGGGCGGTGGGGTCTTGGGCGCGCTCCCGAAGGTTGTGGGCGGCGCCGATGATGGCTTGCGACGGCTCGTGCCAGATCACGCACCCGATCGGCACTTCACCGACGGCCGCGGCCCGCGCGGCTTCGGCGATGGCGAGGCTCATGAGCGGTTCGTGATCCATGAGGGGAGGGTGTTACCGCGGAGACGCAGACAGCGGCTCGGCTCTGGCGTTGGCGTCTTGTCCTCGAACGTTACCGAAATGGATCGCGCCGATTGGCTTGATCAGAATTGAAATGATCTCCGCGTTCTCTGCGTCTCCGTGGTATATCGCGCAGTTCGTTACGCGACCGGGACGACCTGGGTAATCGCCGGAATCTTGTCCTTGATCGCGCGCTCGATGCCGAACTGCAGCGTCATGGTGCTGCTCGGGCAGCCGTGGCAGGCACCGTGGAAGCGGATTTTGACGACGTCAGCCACCACGTCCACCAGCTCGATGTCGCCGCCGTCGGCCTGCACTGCGGGGCGGATCCGGTCGATCACCGCCTGCACCTGGTCTTTGATCGGGGGTTCTTGGGTCGCAGTCATCAAGCCTCATTATACGCCGCCCGACGTCACTCCGCTATCGGAAGTCTATGCCTCACGTTTGGACCGAAGGAAGATGACAGAAAACACCCACAAAACCAAGGCCGCGAAGTACGCGATGCTCGGGTTGCCGGCGACGACCGGGAGCCGCGTCGTGTAGGCCAGCAGCGCGATGCCGGCGGTGACGAGCATGGCGATCCCGAAGAGCTGGCCGCGGAAGAAGCAGCCGACCAGCATCAAAACGCCGGCGACTCCGAAGGAGAACGGTTCCAGCGGGTCGGTCAAAACGCTGGGCACCATCGGGATGTTGAGCTTGGCTCGGGCGCCCGTCCGTGCCTCGACGGCGATTACCTTCGCGTTCATGTCGATTTTCTTCTGGCTGGCGATGTCGACGGCGTCGACTTGCTTGCTGGTCACAACCTCGGTGATCGAACTCCGCAGGTCGACGCCCTTGGTCGAGTTCCACCAGCTCGCAAACACCGCCAGCAGCACCAGTGCAATGATGAACCGAATGAACGGGCCTGTGGTGAACTGCAGCGGCGAGCCGTAGCGGCGACCGTAGTAGCTGCGCTTGACGTAGTTGCGGTCGTGGTCGTCGACCTCTTTGCCGTGCGCCACGGGCGTGTCGCTCATGATCGACTGCGCCAGCGACGTCATCGCCATCGCCGGTGGGGCGGCGGTCGCCTTCACCGACGGGGCCATCGTTGTCTCGCTCAGCCTCGCGCTCTCGCGCTTCATCGTCGCGGCATTGTCGACGAGGCGCTCGGCATTTTTGCGGGCCTGTTTCTCGGCCAGCTTCTGCTCGATTCCCTTGGACTGCATCGCCTTGGCTTCGAGCTTGGCCAGCAGCCGCGCTTCCTTCGCGTGACGTCGCGCTTCGACGCGGTGATCAACGTACGCGATGACGACGTCGCGCCACGCGCCGAACTTCGGCCGGTCCTTGCCGCGCTCCTTGCCCCACACGACGCGGGCCTTGAGCTTCGCCTCGTAGCCAAACAGCGCCTCGAAGAATTCCTCCCAGTGCTTGCCGGAGAATTTGCAGACGAACTGATGGATCGCATTCTCGTCCAGGCCGCGCAGACGCATCTTCTTGACGAGCGCCTCGGCGTGCCGCAGGTACGTCTCGCGGTCCTTGGCGGCTAGGAAATCGACCGTCCAGTAGAAGGCTTGCGCCAGCATTACTGACGCGACCGCCGCAAACAGCCACGGCAGCCAGAGGTCCATGGCGTAGACGAGGTAGCCGAAGATCGCCAGGCCCGCAGTCCACGAGATCCAGTCCAGGAAGCTCGCGCCGAACAGGAGTTGGCGCGCCTTGCGGAACAGGAACGTCTTGCGGGTCACGCCGAGCGTGAGTTGGTAGATGATGGTCGTCAGCAGCGCCAGTCCCAGCACGCCCCCGGCGAGGTTCGTGGCCCAGACGAGGTTGTCGCGATTCAACCACGCCAGCAGTGCCGCCAGCAGTACGCAGCCGGCGTAGAACGACAGGATCAGCTTCGGACGCAGCTTCGCCCAGACGTTGGCGTTGAACCGTTCGGCCGAGAACTCCAGGACCTTGACCTGGTCTTCCTTGGGCGTGTAGTGCTCGCCCGACGCCAGGCCGAGGAAGCCCTCGAGCGCGGCGATCACGTCCTTCATGCTCTGGTAGCGAGCGTCAGGCCGCTTGGCGAGCATCTTGACGATGATCGGCGTGAGCGTCGGCGGCACGTCCTGCACGATGACATCGGGCGGCGTCACCGGCTCGTGCTGGTGCTTGGTCATCACCTCCATCGCCGTGCGACCCATGAAAGGCGGGCGGCCGGTGATCAGGTGATAGAGCGTGCAACCGAGCGAGTAAATGTCGGCCCGCTGGTCGACGGTTGCCGCGTCCAGCGCCTGCTCAGGCGGCATGTAGAGTGGCGTCCCCATCGACTTGTTCACCTGCGTCTCGTGTACGCCCGAGTCCTTCGCCGCGTGCGCGAACATGTCGGCCGTCTCGTTACTGCCGAGTCGTTTGACGAGCCCGAGGTCAGCCACCTTCACGATACCCTGGTCGTTGAGCAGCAGATTCTCGGGCTTGATGTCGCGATGGATCAGTCCATGGTCGTGTGCGAACTTCAGCCCGCGGGCCGCCTGCAGGACGTAGGTGACGCCGGTCTCGACATCCAGCTTGCCGTTCTCACGCAGCAGGGTTGACAGCGTGGTCCCGTTGACGAACTCCATCGAGAAGAAGTTGATCTCCTTCTCCTGGCCGATGTCGTGGATTTGGACGATGTTGTGGTGCGTGAGCTGGGCGGCGGCGTAGGCCTCTCGGGTGAAGCGGCTGACGAGCTGCGGGTCGCGGGCAAGCGTGCTGTGCAGCGTCTTGAGCGCGACGTTACGGTCGAGCGAAACCTGCCGCGCCAGGTACACCGCGCCCATGCCACCGTGCCCGAGTTTCTGCAGGACTTCGTACCCGCCGAGCGTTGTGCCGCTGGCGAGGTCACCCTCGGCGGCCTCACCCACAGGCGGGGTTGCGGGGGCTTGTGGGCCGAGTGGCTCGACGCGAGCCGCTTGCGGGACGGAAGTCGCGCCGACCGAACTCGGCATGCTCCGGGCCATCGGCGCCGCAGCGTGGGTCGGCGCGTGAACCGCCCGATCCGCCACCGGCGTCGAGGGGGGGACGCTGGTCACGCCGACCGATGCCGGGATGCTCGTCACCCCGACCGCCGACGTCGCCATGAAGGCGTCGTCCAATTTCGCGACCTCGGCCGGACGCGTCGCGTCCGCATGGATCGTCAGCGCGAACTTCTCGTGACACCGAGGGCAGTTCGGTTGGAACTGCCCGGGGCGCACGCCCTTGAGCTCAATAAGAAAACTGCAGTGCGGGCATCTGATCGACACGTGGTGCTCCCTCGAGCTAAAACAAACCGAAATGACTGCAAACCAGCCTACCAAAGGCATCTGCGGTTTGCGATTTATCTTTAGGCGTCACACAATCACGGTCCGATGTCCTGGCTCATTCCCATGTCCGGCCCGGCGCTTGAGCCGCTTGAACTCGTCGCATCAGAGGACGGTTTGGTCGTCGGTCGGCACGAGCAGTGCCCGATCCGGCTTCCGGCCGACGCCGAGCAGGTCTCGCGCCAGCACGCCCGGTTCCGCTACGACGGCGAGCACTGGCGCCTGCAGGACCTGGGCAGCCGCTGGGGCACGTTCGTCTCCGGCGTCCGCCTGCAGCCGAACGTCGAGATGCCCATCCGCGACGGGGATCTCATCCGCATCGCCCCGTGGACGTTCACGCTTTCGCCGACCCCCAGGAAGCGCGGCCTGCACCTCAAGGAAGACACCGGGCAAACCATCGTCCGCGCCGTCAGCGAGAAGACGGTCCAACCTCTTGCCGACAACCTGCTTCACCTCCTTCTCGAGTCCACGAGCAAGATCCACAGCAGCACGTCGGAGCAGGAGCTGGCCGACAACGTAATCGACGCCGCCGTGCGCGGGACGGGGCTGCAGAACGCGGTCGTGCTCAAGCCGGTCGACGGGCTTAAGTCGTTCGAGATCATGGCCACGCGACTCAGCCCGCAGGCCCAGGACGCGCCGGCGTACTACTCGCGCTCGCTGATCAACACCGCCGCCGCCGGAAGCGTTGCGGAGGTTTCGTCCGGGTCGGGCGGCGACTTCTCGCAGTCGCTGGTGCAGATGAACGTCTCGGCCGCCATCTGCGTGCCGCTCATGCTCGGTGCATCCGCCGCCGCTTTTCTCTACCTCGATTCCCGCGGCAGCACGTTGCAGACACTTCGCCCGAACGCCGCCGCGTTCTGCGTCGGGCTTTCTCGCATGGCGTCGCTGGCGCTGGCGAATCTCAAGCGGGTTGAGATCGAGAAGCGTCAGACGCAGATGAATGCCGAACTCAACGCCGCCGCCGCTGCCCAGCGGTGGATCATGCCCAAGCGAGAGCAGACGTTCGGCCCGCTGAAGACGCTCGGCGAGTCCAAGCCCGGTCAATACGTGGGCGGCGATTTCTTCGACATCATCCCACTCACCCACGGCAAGCTCGCGATCACCGTCGGCGATGTCAGCGGCAAAGGCGTCAGCGCCAGCGTGCTGATGACCGCCACCCAGGGCTTTCTGCACGCCGCGATCGAAGAATCCGAAGCGCCCGGCGCTGCGGTCACCAAGCTCAACCGTTTCGTCGCCCCGCGGCGGCCGTCGTCGCGGTTCGTCACGCTGTGGGCCGGTGTGCTCGACCCGCAGAAGGGCACCATCTCCTATGTCGACGCCGCTCACAGCTACGCTGTCCTCAAGAAAGCCGACGGCACGATCCAGCAACTCAGCGAAGGCGACGGCCTGCCCCTGGGCGTGATGGAAGACGGCGTCTACACCGCGATCGAAGTCCCGTTCGCGCCCGGCGACCAGCTTGTGGTCGTCAGCGACGGCATCATCGAACAACCCTCCGGCCAGAGCACCCGCGACCTCCGCGAGCAGTTCGAGGTCGAAGGCGTCCGCGCTGTCCTCGCGAAATCCCCCGACGACCCCGTCAAGGAGCTGTTCGCCGCCGTCTTCGGTCACGCCTCCAGCGAACAACTCGCCGACGACGCCACGGCGGTCTGGGTAAGCTTCGCCAGGTGATCGAAGCCGCGCGCCAACCCGCGCGTGACCCCCCGCAAGTGCGCCGCGGACGCTGTCGCATTCTTCAGCCTATCCCCAGCAGCCCGGCCGGAGTTGTCGGGAGTTGCGCGATCAAGTCGCTGATCGCGCAACGCAAATGTATCACCTGCTACATTGCTACACAGGCCCCCCCGGCCGAAGTCGCTCTACGGCCGGTATTTACGGCCGATGTGTCACTGATGCATCCTGTGCGCGCGCTACATTTGATACATCCGGGAGGTATTCACTTGTCAAAGAACTTTCCGGCACCTCCCCCGAAGGAGGACGGACCAGAGCACGAATCACGCGCGCATCGGGGGCGCTCGTGTGCGTTCAGTTCTACCGCCGGCGCTCAGAAAAAGCGGCGGGAAAATGGGGGAATCGAAGGCGAAAAATGACGCACCGGGATCACTGCGGGCAGGGCACCCCCAAGTGCGCCGGCTTACGCCGCTTCGAGCAGCAGGCCGGTCTTGGCGCCCCAGCGGAGCTTGCGGTAGGCGGTCACGCTGATGTGGTCGCTGCTCATCAGCGGCTGCAGCACGTCGGCGGACACGTCGGCGTGGTCGACCAGGAGCCGGAGCAGCGGCTTGGCGTGCTGGTCAATTGAGAACTGCGGGATCGCCATCGCGATGAGCTGGCGATTCTCGTTCATCCAGCGGTAGGCGTTGGCGATCGCGCGGAGGTCGGACAGGCCGTGGCTGGCGACCGCGAGCATGATCAGCTTGTGATCGCGCGAGACGGCGATCATCGCGTCGCCGTTCGCCGGCGCCTTGATCGGAGACTCGACCAGCTCGCCGCCGCCTTGGACGATGGCGCGGATGATCGACGTGGGAGCGTCGTCGGCGTTGGGCAGGTCGATCACCGATTCGAGCGTCGCGTCGAGTTGCATGACCGGGATTTTCGTCTCCGGCGCCTGCGTCGAGAACGAAATTGCCGGGGCGGCGGGCTCGATTTTCATCACCGGAGCCGGCATCGGCGACGCGGGCGCAGGTGTCTGGGCGGGGGCGGCGGCTTCTTCGGAGATATCAGAGGATTGCAACGCCAGGTCGCTGAGGGCGTCCCACTGGACGTGACCTTTCTGGTCGCTGCCGTGCTGATTGGCGCTGGCGTGCAGGACGCAGTGTTCGGCCATGTCGTCGCCGGGGTCGATCGCGCCGAGCAGCCCGACTTTCACCTTGAGGAACTGCTCGCAGACGCTGGAAAGCTTGTTGTGGGTCTTGTGCAGTTCGGCGTCATCGACGGCACCGAAGATGGCAACCGACAGGCTCGGCTGGGCAGCATCGCACAGGCCCTTGATGGTGCGGTAACTGCTGACGACCCCGTCGTGATCGACGGCGGTGATCAGCACCCAGTTGCGGATCAGCTTCAGGACCTGGCGCGACTCGCTGGAACGCGCATCGGGAAGGACGATGAGCCACTGGTCGACGTCGGCGTTTAGCTCGACGATGGTCTGCTCGACGCGCGGCAGTTGCAGCGGCTCGACAGCGACCTCGTCCTCACGGCCGGCATGGGCAAGGTTGTGCTCGACGCAGCAAACGCGCAATTCGGTGGCATCGGCGTAGATGACACCGATACGGGCGCCGGCGGGACAAAGCGTGCCGGCGAGGTCGCGGATACGGTCGGACATCAGTTCGCCGAGATGATGGGCGATGACGGCGCGGACGGGTTTGAACCGGCTGGTCTGGATCGGCGGGATGCTGGCGTCGGCGATCGGGTCGCCAAACACCTGGGCGAACTCCTCGGGCGAGAGGTCGATCGACACGTCGCCGCGAAACGATCCCGGCGGCTTGCGGATCGGGCGCGCGGCGTTGCCGGTCTGCACGTTGCGCACGTCGCTGAGAAACAGGTGCGAGATCTCGGAGAGGCGACGATTGGAGGGGGGGTTATCCATGGCGCTTCGATTTGCAATTTTCAATTTGCAGTTTGCAAATGGGGAGACTCGACGCACGTCAATTGCAACTTGCAACTTGCAACTTGCAAATCCGACCAATCAGGCCACTTCGACGACGTTGTTCAGTTCGCCGTACTCGTTGATCTCGGTTTTTTCGTTGTGCGGGTCGGTGCGCCACTGCCCGTCGACGACGAAGCGGTAGCGATAGCGACCGGCGGTGAGCGGCAGGCGGGCGACCCACTTGCTGGGCTCGGCCAGGGTGAGCGGCGTGCTCATCGAGGACCAGTTGTTGAAGTCGCCGGCGATCAGCACGCGGCTGGCCTGGTCAAACTTGGCGGCGAAGACCGTTTCCCCGTCGACCTGCTTGACCCCGTAGAAATCGGCGAGCTTCTGCTGGGTCGTTCGCATCTCGGCCTTGGCCTCGGCGCCGGCTTCGGCGGCGAGGGTGACGGCGTTCTTGCCGAACTGGAAGTTGGTGAGTTGGGCCAGTTGCTTGGCGCGCTGCACCAGTTCCATCGGACGCGAGAGCTTCTCGCCGGTGTTGGGCTCGATCTCCATGGGACGATGGCCCATGAGTTCGCGGGCGAGATTGACGAAGTCCTTGTAGCCGCGGCTGCCCGGATCGTATTCGGTGATCGGCTGGCCGAAGGAGGCGGCTTCCTTGAGCTTGGTATTGAAGTTGACCGTGCTCTCCATG
>JBBRFH010000118.1:0-10427 GCA_038224615.1 Tepidisphaerales bacterium | reverse complement strand
CCGACTCCCCGAAGATTCGCTCCGGCTCGGCCTGCCGAGCGGGTCGATGCAGCAGGCCACCATCGAACTATTCGGCAAGGCCGGCTACAAGGTCAGCGTCGACAGCCGCAGCGTGTTTCCGCGCGTCGACGACGAAAGAATTTCTGCGGTGCTGTTCCGCTCGCAGGAGATCAGCCGATACGTCGTTGACGACCTGATCGACTGCGGCCTGTGCGGCTACGACTGGATCGTCGAAAACGGCAACGACAAGGACATCGTCGAAGTCGCCGAGCTGACCTACTCGCGTGCCACCAGCCTGCCCGCCCGCTGGGTGCTGGCCGTGCCGGACGAGAGCGCGATCAAGACCGTGAAGGATTTTGAAGGCAAGATCGTCGCCACCGAGATCGTCAATACCGTCCGCAAGTACTTCGAGAAGCATGGCGTGAAGACGACTGTCGAATTCTCCTGGGGCACCACCGAGATCAAGGCCCGCATCCTCGACGGCATCGTCGATCTCACCGAGACCGGTTCGAGCATCCGCGCCAACAACCTGCGCGTGATCGACACCATCCTGCAAAGCACGATCCGCTTCATCGCCAGCAAGAAGGCGTGGGACGTGCCGTGGAAGCGCGAGAAAATGGAAAACATCGCGATGCTGCTCAAAGGCGCGATGGAAGCCCGCTCCAAGGTCGGCCTGAAGATGAACTGCCCCGAGGCGAAGCTTGCGGAGATCGTCGCATTTCTGCCGGCCGAAAAAAGCCCGACGGTGTCGCGGCTGGACGATAAGGAATGGGTCGCGGTCGAGGTCATTCTCGAAGAGAAGCAGGAGCGGGAGTTGATCCCGCGGTTGCGTCGCGCAGGGGCGACTGGAATCCTGACCTATCCACTAAATAAAGTGATCCCGTGATGCCTCCACGCCGACGACGTGCCTGCCGCGCCCGCATTACGCAGCCCCTTGCGGTTGCGGTGGTGGCAGCGATTGTCGTCGGCGGGTGCGCCGCCAAACCTAAACCCAAACCGTCTGACGCGCCGCCGATCCTGCCAATCGAGACGGTGGGGCTGGCCGACGTCCTGCCGCCGGTCGCGCTGTCCGCGCCTGCCACGCAGCCCGCGACGCCCGCATCCACCGAAGCGCTGCAACTGTATGCGGCCGGGCGCGACGCGCTGCTGACCAACCGCAAGCAGGCCGCCATCGAGAAGCTTCAGGCCGCCGCCGAGCTCGAGCCGACGTCGGCGATCATCCATCGCGATCTGGGTTACGCCTTGCTTGGCAACGACAACGCCCGTGCCGGCGCGGCGCTGCGGCAGGCGATCGCGCTCGATCCGACCGATGCCGATGCCCGCGTGCAGCTCGCCCGCATACTCGCCAATGCAACGCCCAAGCGAGAAGCCGAGGCGATCATTCAACTTCGGCTTGCCCGCCTCAGCCCCAGCTATGCCGACTCCGATGGTCTGTCGGCGGTCGTTGATCTGCTGCTCGGGCGATTGCTGGAACAGAAGGGGTATCGCGTCGCGGCGCTCGAATGCTACGAGCACATGCTCGATACGCTCGATCACGGCTCAATCCAACTGCGTGGCCGGCCGGAGTTGGCTGAGTTGCTGCAGCGGCCGGGTGTGCTGACGCTGCAGATCGCGGATCTCGCCGTTCAGGCCAAACAACCGGACCGGGCGATCGAGTTGTACGAATTGCTGCAAAAGCAGGAACCCCAGGCGGCGGCGATGCTGGAGCTGCGCATCGCCCGCGCCCACATGGACGCCGGGCGGATCGACGAAGCGACGGTGCGCGGGTTCAACGTCGTCGAAACCTTCCGCGCCAACCGCTCGGCCCGCGCGGCGTTCGCGAAGCTGTTCGAGCGCGTCGGTTACGACCGCGCGCTGACCGAGATCGATCGCCTCAAGACGACCGGTCAGAACACCAGCACGCTCGACATTCTCCGCGCCGACCTGCACCTCCGTGCCGGCCGGCCGGGGCAGGCGATCGAGGTCATCAATCGCGTCGATCGCTTCGACCTCAGCGCCGCCCGGCTCACGGTCCAGGCCTACCGCGCCGCCGGCAAGCCCGACGCGCTGCTGGTGGAACTGATCGAGCGCACCGCTAAGTTTCCTAAGCGATGGCCGGCGATCAACCGCGCGTGGGCGATGCTGACGCATCAGGCGCAGGCCTCGCCGCTCACCGCTCGTGCGATCGATGCTGCAAAGATCCCCCCGGAGAACGAGGCGGCACGGCAGTTCGTCCTCGCCCAGCTCTGGAACGACCGCGGCCAGCCCATGCCGGCGCGGCGGGCGATGGCGCAAGCGCAGACGCTTAACCCGCAACTTGTTGCGGCGCTGCTTCAAACGCCCGAATCGGACATCGACCTCAACGCCGATTTCGCGGATGAAAGCGATCTTGTCGAGCTCGTCTTCGACTACCGCGACGACCCGCAACTGCTTAACGTCGCCACCGCGACCATCGTCCGTCAGGGACAGAAGCAGCAGTTGCTGTCCGCGCTGCAAAAGGCCAATGCGCAGCGGCCGGCCGATGGCGTCATCGCAGGGACGTACGCGCAGTTGCTGGCGCTTGACGAACAGAAGCCCGAGGCGCTCGAAGCGCTGGAGCGCGCCGTGCAGCAGTCGATGTCGGCCAACGAGTTGTACATGCTCGCCAACCAGTATTCGCTCCTCGGCGATCTCAAGACGAGCGAGCAGGTGCTGCGCAAGGCGCTGAAGGTCGACCCCGAGAATACGTCGGTCTGCAACGATCTTGGATACGTGCTCGTCGATCAGGGGCGCGATCTCGACGACGCAGAATCGCTGTTGTGGAAGGCCGTCGGCGCCGAGCTGGAGAATCCCGTGTATCTCGACAGTCTCGGTTGGCTCCTCTATAAGCGGGGGCGTTTCGGCGAGGCGTCACAGTACCTTGAGCAGGCCGTCAACGCGTCCGAGCCGAGCGACCCGGTCGTGCTCGATCATGCGGCCGACGCGCTGCAGCGGCTCGACAAAACCGATCAGGCAAAGCAGCGGTGGACGCAGGCCGTCGACGCGATCAAACAACGCGGCACCAGCGACCCGCAACTGCGCCTGCGCATCGAGCAGAAGCTGCGGCAGTTGAACGAAAAGCAGCAGGTGGATGTGGCGCCGGTGGCGCAGTGAAGGAGTCAGGAATCAAAAGCCAGCAGGCAGGAGAAGCCCGATCTCGGGCCGACTCCGGGCTTCTGTATTCTGACTCCTGTCTCGCCTCAAAAGGAGATTTCAATGGCAGGTCATAGTCACTGGGCAAACATTAAGCGGCAGAAGGGCCGCAACGACGCCAAGCGCGGCAAGGTCTGGAGCAAGATCGCCCGCAAGATCATCATCGCGGCCAAGGGCGGCGGGGGGAACCCGGACGAGAACCTGTCGCTCCGCTACATCATCGAAGATGCCAAGGCGGCGAACATGCCCAAGGACACGATCGCCAACGCGATCAAAAAGGGTACCGGCGAGCTTGGCGGGCTCGCGTACGAAGCTGTCACCTACGAAGGCTACGGGCCCGGTGGCGTGGCGATTATCATCGACGGGCTGACCAACAACCGCGCCCGCACGGCCCCTGATCTTCGCGCCGCGTTTGAACGCGCCGGCGGAAACCTCGGCACCTCCGGCTCGGTCGCGTTCCAGTTCACCAAGGCGGGCGTTGTCACGATCAAATCGGACCTGATCGGCGAAGATGACCTGATGGAACTGGCGCTGGATGCCGGCGCCGAAGACGTCCGCAACCAAGGCGAGGTCTATGAGGTCATCACGTCTCCGACGACGTTCCACAAGGTGAAGGAGGCGATCGTGGCGAAGCACATCGCGATCGAAAACGCCGAGGTCACCTACCTGCCGGGCAATACTGTCGCGCTCGATGTCGAGAAAGCGCAATCACTGCTGAAACTGATCGACATACTCGAAGAACACGACGACGTGCAAAGCGTCTCTCACAACGCAGAACTGCCGGAGTCGGTGGAGGTGTAGCCCGCACGCCTCGGCGCTTGCTCCGTGCCCGAAGGGAGGAACCGGAACTCGTCGGCGCGTCGCTGGTGCTTACTTCTGCTGCAATCGTTGCTCGATCTGCGTCACACGATCCCTGGGCAGCCTGCGCGGTTCGCCGGGGTCCATCTTCGCGTTGGCATCCAGTGCGGTTCTGTAATGCACGGCAGCCTGGTCGCGCAGGCCGGCCTGGTCGAGCCAGTCGGCGTACTCGACGCCGATCGCGGCGTCGGAGGGGTTGAGTTTGACCACGTTCGAGTACGCGATGTTGATGTCGTCGCGCCCGCCGTTCGGGAGCGTCTGCGCGATGGCACGGCGGAAGCGCGCCAGATCCAGCCATGCCTGCGTGCTGGACCGATCGGCATCGACGGCCTGGGTGAGCAACGCGATCACGTCGTTCGCCGCAGGCGTGCCTTGGAGAAATCGTGCGGCTCGGAGCGCGTAGTCGGCGTTGGGGACAGGTGAGTCGGCAAATGCCTTGCGCATCGCCGACGCGGCGTCGGGCCGGGAGCGCGGGGCAACGTCCTCGGCTGCCTGGGCGTTGGATTCGGCGGTCGCGACGGGGACGACCACCAGGCCGATCATCGCCAGCAGTCCGATGAACAGCACGCCCAGCGCCGTGATGGCCGCCCACATGCGCGGCTTGTGCCCGGCGACGCCGGGGTGACGCACGCCCAGGACTGCGCCGAGGACGAGCATGAACAGCATGAGCGGCCCGTTCTCGAACAGCGCGAAATCGACCAGGTTGTGCAGCAGGAATCCGCCGATCGCGATGATCGCCGCCCACAGCAGCAGCGGCGCCGGTCGGTCGTCTGCGGAGAGATCGTTCGTGCCGCGGACGACGCACAGCACCGTCGCCAGCAGCAGCAGGACCGCAAACAGCACCAGCTTCAACAGCTCCATCATGTAGAGCGAAAGCGGCGCGCCGGTGGCGATGCGCGCTCCGGCGAACAGCAGTGTGATCGCCAGCAACACCGGCACGATGCCCGGGCCGGCGACGAGCGATGTCGCAGGCTTTGTTGATGGGCGCGGGCCGGTGGGGCGGGTCGATTCATAGAGGCTGAGCTTGAGCCAGCCGATCGCCAGCAGCGCGCCGATCGCGCCGGTTTCGGTCATGAACTTGACGATGAAGTTGTGCGGGTCCTTGATTTCCTCGGCTGCGACGGGGAGGCGATATTGGAGGTAGGTGTTGCCGAAGTTACTCCAGCCCACGCCGCGCCACGGGTGGGATAGGAACAGGCTCCACGCGCCCTGCCAGTAGTGCCAGCGGAAGGTGAGCGACTCGTGCAGCAGGCCGCCCGTCGCCAGACCGACCGCGATCACGCCCGCCATTCCCAGCGCGACGATCACGCCGCCGAGGATGAACGCGGTCCGCGCATGGGCCGCCAGCCAGGTGCGCATCTGCCAGAGCACGACGAACAGGCTCGCGCTCAGGACCAGCCCCGCCAGCGCGGTGCGGCTTTGCGCCATCCAGATCATGGCGATCGACAGAATCGCCGGCACCGCGATGACAGCGGCGATGCTCGCGTCGTCGTTCGATCGGACGCTGACCGCGGGATCTTGTTCGCGCGAGTAGCGCCATCGTTGCGCCGCGAATCCCGCGGCGATGAGCGCGCACATCGCCGTCACCGCGGCGAAGGTGTTGGGCGACTTGTAGAACGCCACCATCTCGCCGGCGCGGATCTTGCGGTCGAACTGCCGTGCCATGAAATCGTCCGGCTGCCAGCCGCGCAGGTTCATGGTTTCGGCCTTGGTCTGGTCCCACCATTTGATGGTTTCGGGCAGTTCGAGGTAGTGGTAGATGATGCCCTGCAGCAGGCAGATCAGCAGCAGACCGACGGGGATCGCCAGCACGATGCGCAGCCGCGCCCACGAGCGCACGAGCTGGCTCGCGGCCCAGCCGATGGCCATCGCGCCGCACCAGTCGCACGCGGTGATCAGCGCCGCGAACTTGTCGGATGCCCACCCGACGCTGCACAGCACCCACGCGCCCAGCAGCACCATCAGCAGGTGGCTCCAGTGCGGGCGAAGGACGTAGGTCGGATCGATCGCGCGGCGAACCAGGACCAAAATCGCCGGCAGGAAGCAGAGCAGGTCCAGCACCAGCGACGTCGTCGGCCCGGGGAAGGAGATCGCTTCAGTGCTGACGCCCGCGGTCGTCGGGAGTTCAAAGCTGTCGCGGACGACCTCCATCATCGTCACGCGGACCAGCACCAGCGCGATCGCGATGACAAGGGCTGCCAGCGTCAGGATCGCGAGTGGGTCGCGCGCGGCGGCGGGTTTCGGTTTGACGGTGGGGCGTGTGGCGGCGGTCATGGGGTCTTTGTCGGCTGTTCGTGGGGCATCGGGAGAGGATGCTGTTCAAGCAGCAGCACCACCCCCAGTACGAGAATCGTCTGGCCGAAGATCAGCATCGCGGCGAACGTGGTGCGGACCTGCGGCAACAGGACGGCGGCGATCGACGTGGATGCGGTGACCAGGTAGATGCACAGCACCGCCGTCCGCCGGCTCATGCCGCGGGCGACGAGGCGATGACTGAAGTGATTGGTGTCGCCTTGGAACGGACTCTTTCCGCGCGACATGCGGATCATCGACACCACGATCAGGTCATACAACGGCACCGCCAGCACCACGATCGGCGCCAGCACGGTCCACCAACCGGCGGCCAGTTCGGCGTTGGGCGGAAGGAACGTTGTCCGGACCGTCAGCACGCCGAGGATGAAGCCGACCACCAGTGAGCCCGAATCGCCCATGAAGATCTTCGACGGCGGGAAGTTCCAGCAGAGGAAGCCGAGCAGCGAGCCGATGAAGATCGTCAGCGTCGCCGCGACGAAGAGCTGCCCGATCGAGATGGCGGCGATCAGGAATGAGATCGCGCACACCGCCGCGATGCCCGCTGACAGGCCGTCCATGTTGTCCAGGAAGTTGAACGCGTTGGTGATGGCAACGATCCAGAGAACGGTCAGGATAATCGACGGCGCGGCGCCGGCGCCGAGGCTGTCGAGCGTCGTCAGCACACGCAAGCGCAGCGACGGCGTGTGTTGGGCGAGAACTTCCATCGTGACCACCAGCGCGGTGGTGACGGCAAGTTGCACGATGAGCTTCGAGTAAGGGCCGAGCGCGCGCTTGTCGTCGATCAGGCCCATGACGTGCATGCACAGCGTCGCGAGCAAAAACCCGATGAGCAGCGGCGCTTGCTGCCGCACGCCCTGCGTGAGCGGCGCGGTTATGCCGGGCAGTAGAAAGTGTTGTCGTTCCGTCGCACGTAACTTCTCGGCAAACTCTGCTGGGTCGTCGGTACTGGTAAGGATCGATCCGCCGTGGCTCGTCTTCACGGAAAGCGTTGCGCACAATCCTATGCCGAGCAGTAACGCAAACGACCAGAAGATCGCCACGCCTCCGCCGAGGGGTTTGGGGTTGGCGTGGATCTTACGGTGGCCGGGCTTGTCGACGAAGCCGATCTTCGGGGCCAGCCAGATCATCGCGCGCGTGAGCATTGACGACAGAAGAAAACTACCGGCCCCGGCAATCAGAAAGGTCCATCCGCTCGGCATTCGACCTGTAGGTTAAGCTGTGGTTGGGAGATCACCAAACCCGCGCGCCGCAGGCGAATATGTGCCGCTCAGCATCGGGGATGGGTGGCGGCGTTTCAGTGCCAGGAAACCCGCAGCAAGCTGCGACGCTAAACGGAGGGTTCGGTGCTGGTGTCGGGCACGGGGGATGAAACCGGCTTCTGCTTCTTCCGCAGCGCCTTCATCTTGTGATGTACCTTGGGCGTGACATGGAAGGTGACTTCGCACTTGCCGACGCGTCGTTCGCGGTCTTTCTTGCCGAGCGGCTGCTGCATGATCTCCATATCGACGATCGTGTTGAACTCGATGCCCTGGGAGGCGAGGTCTTTGAGATTGTCGCGCGACTTGATGCGGTAGACGGCCGGGCCCAGGCAGGGGCGGAGGAAGGTGTAGTTGAGGTTTTTGCAGACGACGGTGTACTCACTTCCGCAGATGCCGAAGACGTACATCCCGCCGGCGATCTCGGCATTGCCGAGCAGCGCGCCGCCGGCCATTGCGCGGTACCAGTTGCGGTTGAAGCGTCGAAAGGGGAGATACGCCGAGAAAGCGTCCGGTCCGACCTGCCGGGTGCGAATCCCACTGAAGAACGCCAGCGGCAGCCAGATGAACGAGCAGATAGAATGCCAGAAATTGTCACGCGTGCTCAGCCGGCTGATGAACGCCTCGACCTTGTCCACCCACGTCGAGCGCGGCGCGACCGGCGCAGGCTTGTGTACCAGCGTCGTCGTCTGCTGCGGTTGCGGCGAATGGGCGGGAATGGCGTCCGGCATCGTCATGCTGCTCAAAGGTCAACTGCGGTCTCGCTCGGCGACTCAGGAAAGCAAGGCAGTGTAAGTCTATTCCCGCTAGTGACAACCGAGCAACAGCGAAAATGATGCGTGTGCCGTGATGCGTGTGACGTGACAGCGTACCGCGGCGATTTTCATCACGCCACACGCGTCACTACTGTTTCCACTGTAGTGCCTGGCTGACCGCGTTCGCAAACGGCCGCTACGCCACCTGCATCGAGACGTCGGTCCGGATCGCCCGTTCCTCGCGCAGCAGCGCGCCGCTTCGCCGGTGGACGGCGGGCGGATTGTGGCTATTGTTCGAGGGTTACTGATCCATTGGAGGTCCATCGCATGGTAGCGCAGGTTAAGCCGCAGCGGAAGTTCGTCCCCGCCGATCTCGACGTCGCCGACTGGTCACAGGTCGAGCCGATCGTGAAGCAACTCACGTCCGACCCGATCGAGTCGCCTGCACAGCTCGAAGCGTGGCTGGCGAAGATGTCGGAAGTATCGAGCGTGCTCGATGAGTACGGCTCGCGCAAGTACATCGACAAGAGCTGCCACACCGAAGACGAGACGGTCAAGAAGGCGTACCTGCACTACGTCGAAGCGATCGAGCCCCGGCTCAAGCCGGTGTTCTTTGAACTGCAGAAACGCTACATCGACTCTCCGCACCGCTCGGCGCTGACCGACCGGCGCTACCAGATTCTGTCGCGCAAGTGGCAGGCCGATATCGACGTGTTTCGCCCGGAAAACGTGGACCTCGAGACGCAGATCACCAAGCTCGTCACCGAGTACGATGAGGTGTGCGGCGCGATGACCGTCGACTTCCGCGGCAAGACCTACACCATGCCGCAGATGGGCAAGTTCCAGGAGGAGATTGATCGCCAGACGCGCCAAGAGGCGTTCGAGACGTCGGCCCGGCGGCGCATGCAGGACCGCGATCGGATCGAGAGCCTCTTCGACCGGGTGCTGCCACTGCGCGAGCAGATATCGAACAATGCCGGCTTCGACAACTTCCGCAGCTATATGTGGAAGTGCTTGAAGCGCTTCGACTACACGCCCGACGACTGCCACAAGTTCGCCGACGCCATCGAGCAATCGATTGTGCCGGTGGTGAAAGAACTGGACCAGCAGCGCAAGGCCGACATGGGTGTCGACAAGTTGCGCCCCTGGGACGGTGCGGTCGACCCGAGGAACCGCGCGCCGCTGCGGCCGTTTCCGGACGATGACATTGACGGGTTCGTCACGCGCACCAAGGAAATCTTCGGCCGCATGTCGCCGGTGCTGGCCGAGCAGTTCGAGACGCTGCGCACGCACGGTAATCTCGACCTCGAGTCGCGCAAGGGCAAGCAGCCGGGCGGATACCAGAGCTCGTTGGAGGAATCGAAGCAGCCTTTCATCTTTATGAACGCCGCCGGACAGCAGCGCGACGTCGAGACGCTGCTGCACGAAGGCGGACACGCATTCCACTTCATCGAAGCGGCACAGGCCGAGCCGTTGACGTTCCTGCGCGCCGCGCCGATGGAGTTCTGCGAAGTCGCGTCGATGTCGATGGAAGCCCTCGGCAGCGAGCACCTCGACGTCTTCTATCCCAATCCCGAAGAGGCGGCCCGCGCCAAGCGGACGTTCCTCGAAGGCGTTATCCGCTTCTTCCCGTGGATGGCGACGATCGACCAGTTCCAGCACTGGCTCTACACCCACCCCGGCCACACGTCGGCCGAGCGGACCAAGCAGTGGATTTCGATCCTCGACCGCTTCGGCTCGATCACCGACTGGACCGGCTACGAAGACATTCGCGCCTCGAGCTGGCAGCGGCAACTGCACCTGTTCCACGTCCCGTTCTATTACGTCGAGTACGGCATCGCCCAGATCGGCGCGCTGCAGCTCTGGCGCCGCGCCAGCGAAAACCCGCAACGGGCCCTGGCCAACTACCGCGCCGCGCTGAAGCTCGGCGGCACGCGCCCGCTCCCGGAACTGTTCGAGACCGCCGGCCTGCGCTTCGATTTCTCGCTCAAGACAATCGAGCCGCTCATCAACGCCGTCCGCGACGAACTCGCATCGCTTCCGGCGTGAACGAAAAATCGATAGTCGAGGGTTGATAGTCGATAGCCAAGCCTCT
>JBBRFH010000117.1:0-10522 GCA_038224615.1 Tepidisphaerales bacterium | reverse complement strand
TCGCCGGCGGAGATGAAGACGGCGCTGACGGGCTTTCCGGATGCGATGGAGAACACCGTGCGCATCGCCGAGATGTGCAATCTGGATCTGGATTTCTCGAAGCGCTACGCGCCGGTCTACAAGGTGCCGACGGAAAAGCTTCGTACTGTGGGCATCCTACCCACAGCCCCAGACCGTGGGCAGGATGCCCACAGTACGCTGAAGGACGACGAACGCTATCTGCGCCAGCTTTGCGACGACGGCCTGGAGTGGCGCTACGGCACGCGGGAGGTTTCAAAGGAGACGCGCGATCGGTTGGAATACGAACTCAAGATCATCTGCATGAAGGGCTTCTGCAGCTACTTCCTGATCGTGTGGGACTTCTGCAACTACGCCCGCGACAACGGCATCCCGGTCGGCGCGCGAGGTTCGGGCGTCGGTACGATGGTCGGCTACCTGCTGGGGCTGTGTAACGTCGACCCGCTGACGTACTCGCTGCTGTTCGAGCGATTCATGGACCCCTCGCGTAACGAGATGCCCGATATCGACATCGACATCTGCCAGGACGGCCGCCAGAAGGTGATCGAGTACGTCCGCAAGAAGTACGGCCACGTCGCGCAGATCATCACCTTCGGCACGCTGGCGGCGAAGGCGGCGTGCAAGGACGTCGGGCGCGTGATGGGCGTGCCGCTGGCGGAGATCGACGCGCTCACCAAACTCATCCCCGGCACGCCGGGAATGACCATCGACAAGGCGATGGCGGCCGTGCCCGACCTGCGAATGATGTACGAGACCAAGCCGCAGATTAAGCAGGTGATCGATGTCGCCAAGCGGCTCGAAGGCCTCTGCCGCAACGCCGGCGTTCATGCCGCCGGTGTTATCATCGCCGACACGGCGCTCGACGAGATCATCCCGCTGTGCCGCGACAAGGAAGAGAACATCCTCACGCAATATGAAGGCCCGATCTCCGAAAAGTGCGGCCTGCTGAAGATGGACTTCCTCGGCCTGCGCACCCTGAGTGTCATCACCCGCGCCGTCGACCTCGTCAAACAGAACAAAGGGATCGACTTCGACATCGAGAAGGTCGACGTCACCGACCAGCGCGTCTACGAGCTGTTCCGCCACGGCCAGACCAAGGGCGTGTTCCAGTTTGAATCCGGCGGGATGCAGGACCTGCTGATGAAGATGGCGCCCGACCGCCTTGAAGACCTCATCGCCGCCAACGCCCTCTATCGCCCGGGTCCGATGGAGCTCATCCCTTTCTACTGCAACCGCAAGCACGGCCGCGAAGAAGTGCCCGGCGTCCACCCGATCATGGACACCATCCTCAAGGAGACCTACGGCATCATGGTCTACCAGGAACAGGTCATGCAGATCTTCAACCAGCTCGGCGGGATCGAGCTGGCGAATGCGTACAAACTCATCAAGGCCATCAGCAAGAAGACCACCGACGTCATCGCCAAATTCAAGCCCGACTTCATCAAGGGCACGATGGACAAAGGCGTGCCGAAGGAAAAGGCCGAGGAGATCTTCGATCTGATCCTGAAATTCGGCGGGTACGGCTTCAACAAATCGCACTCGACGCGCTACGCTTTCGTCGCCTTCCAGACGGCGTATCTCAAGACCTACCACCCCGTCGAGTTCATGGCCGCATTGCTCACCTACGAAATGGGCTCGACCGACAAGATGGTCGAGTACATCGACGAAGCGCGCAAAATGAAGATCCAGGTGCTCCCGCCGGATGTCAACGTGTCCGACAAGGTCTTCACGCCGGTGTATGAGAAGCGGCCAACGGGCGGCGGACAGAAGGCGGCGGGGAAAAATCGCAAATCGCAAATCGCAAATCGCAAATCCGCCGAAGGCGACGGCGTCATCCGCTTCGGCCTGTGCGCCGTGCGCGGCGTGGGCGAGAAAGCCGTCGAAAGCATCATCGACGAGCGCACCAGGAAGGGCGCGTTTACCAACATCTACGATTTTTGCGAGCGAATCGACACCCGGGCCGTCCAGAAGAGCACGGTCGATGCGCTCGTTCGCAGCGGCGGATTCTCGACCGTCTGCAACAACCGCGCCCAACTTATGAACGTCCTCGAACCCGCCTTCGAGGCCGGCCAGCGCCAGCAGGAGGACAAACGGTCCGGCCAGACCTCGCTCTGGGGCGCGCCCGATCCGAACGCCACCACCGTCCGCGCTGACGTCGCGATGCCCAACATCCCTGACTTCGAGCCGCAGGAACTCCTGAAAATGGAGAAGGAACTGCTCGGCTTCTACATCACCAGCCACCCGCTCACGCAGCAGCAGAAGTGGCTCGACAAGTACACCACGCACACCACCAAGGAAGCCGGCAACTGCGGCGAGGGTGCGGAAGTCGTCATCGGCGCGATGATCTCGGCCGTCAAATCCAAGGTCGCCAAGACCGGTCGATCGGCCGGACAAAAGTGGGCGATCCTCGAGATCGAAGACCTCGACGGCAAGATCGAAGGCATGCTCTTCGCCGAGGCATACGCACAAATCACGGCCAAGTTCCCGGAGCTGATCAAGGCCGAGTCGATCTGCTTCGTCCGCGCCAAAGTGGACCGCAAGCGAGAGAATCCCTGCCTGATCATCAACGATGTCATTCCCGTGGACGAGGCAATCAGCCGGCTGACGACCGCCGTCGTGCTCAAGTTCGACCCGGTGCAGCACAGCGCCGACACCATCGCCGCCGTCAAGCCGATCCTCGGGCAGTACAAGGGCAACACGCCGCTGTATGCGCAGCTCTCCGATCACCAGAACCGCAAGGTGACCCTGAAGATGGAACGCGAGCAGAACGTCCGCCCGCACACCGATCTGATCGGCGATCTCGAGCGCATCCTTGGCAACGGCACCGTCGACGTCGTCGGCGACGGCAACAAGCGACTCAAGCGCCTCGAGCAACACCGTCTGTTCAAGGAACAAGCCGCCCCGGACGATGCCCCCGTCACCAACTCAGAAGACGCGGTCATCGCCGAAATGGACATGGCGATGGCCGAATAATCCCCGGCCAAATGCCAATGCGAACCGCACCAATGCGAACCGCGCCAATGCGAACCGCGAAGCTGCGAAGAGCGCGAAGAATAACGCGAAGAATGCCCGTTTCTTTAGGCTTCCCTTCGTGTTGATCTTCGCGCTCGTCGCATCTTCGCGGCTCGCATTGTTCTGAAGAGGCGATCCCGGGGCTTAGAGAAGATTTTTAGAACCGCAGATTACGCAGATGAATGGCATTAAGAATCTGCGTAATCTGCGGTTCTCTCTCTCCAGTTCTGAAACAGCCTTGTGGTGTTGCCAGAGTGAAGCTCTCGCCCAAATGCCAATGCGAACCGCGAAGCTGCGAAGAGCGCGAAGAATAACGCGAAGAATGCCCGTTTCTTTAGGCTTCCCTTCGTGTTGATCTTCGCGCTCGTCGCATCTTCGCGGCCCGAATTGTTCTGAAGAGGCGATCCCGGGGCTTAGAGAAGATTTTTAGAACCGCCGACGCGCGATGGCGAGGCACCACGCTGGCCCGGCAATTAGCGCAGAATTTACCTGCCGCCAATCTTCCCGGCCGCGTCACCGGCTAAATTCTGCGTCGAAGTAAGGCCGAGCGTCGTTCAGGGCGGCAGGCTCGCATCGGTCGTCGGCAGGTTTTGCGCCGGCGGCACCTTGTTTGCAAGGTTTTTTTGACCGGCCGCTCCTGTGCGGTCAGTTTTGGGGACGACAAGGGGATGGCAAGGGGACGACAAGGGGATGGCAACGGGCATTGTCATGCAGTCGCATTCTGGATCGTCGGGGCAATCGGCGATTCGGCATGCAGGAGTTTCAACGGGACGGGAGAAAACCAGTCTGGCATCGGCCTCCTTGATGTCAGCTAGGCACGGGTAACTCGTGTCGTAACAGGTTATTCCTTACAGTCGCATCCGCCGGGTTCTTTGGATGTTCTTCATCCGGCGGGAAGTGCGACAGCATGGTGTATCGGGAGATGCGGGCTCTCACGAGCCGACTTGCGTCGCTCCTCTTCGCCGTGACTCGACGGCCTGCCCAACTATCGGCGCGGTCGAGACCCAGGGTTCACTCATCCGTACGCACGCAAGCGTCCCCGGGCATCGCTGCGGCGAGCCACGGTTGACGGGCTGAACCCGCTTCGCCAAACATCCGACTTTTTTCGCCGCTGAGTCGTGTGACAAGTGCGGCGCATCGTTGGATCTTTACAGTCGTTTTAACAATATTTGCAGTAATGCAATCAAGGCCCCGCGAACGCGGGGCGGGAGAATCATAATGAAACTGTACGCATTAGTTGGATTTGCGGCGGTCGCCGCGGCCACAGTTCCGAGCATGAGCGAAGCTGCAGCCCTATATTCGACCGGCTTCAGCACCCCCACTTACAGTGACAAAGCCATCATCGGGCAGGACAGCTGGGTGATCACTGGCACTTCGGAGGTCAGCCCGATTAACGTCTCGAATACGGCAACAGATGGCATCGTGACCCTCACGACCTCCGGTCAAGACGTCAACCGCCCGTTCGCTGCTGCGTTGTCTGGAACAAGCATCTACCTTGGTGCCTCGGTCAGTCTCTCGGCTGCTCAGGCGACAGGCGACTATTTCCTGCACCTCAGTGAGGCTACCACGAGCAATTTTTATAGTCGCTTGTTCGCCAAGAGCACGACCGGCGGATACCTTTTCGGTGTCAGTTCCTCTTCAGTCAATACGACCGCACCGGCGGTCTATGGCACGGGCGTGCTCTCGACCGGCACGGAATACCGTATCGTGATTCGATACGACTTGATTGCTGGTACAACTAACGACGTGGCTGCCCTTTATGTCGCGCCCACCAGCAACACAGAGGGATCGAATACCGCCTACGCCACATTCACGAACGTTAACGGCGGTGGCACGGACGCGACAGGCATCAGCGTGTTCTCGTCGATCAACCTTCGCCAAGGCACCGCGGGGAATGCGCCTACTGTGTCAGGGATTGACGACTTGGTGGTCGCCACGGACTTCGCAACCGCGGCTGCCGTCCCCGAGCCGGCCAGCCTTGGCTTGCTTGGTATCGGTGCGATTGCGGCACTTCGTCGCCGTCGCGTCGCCAAGTAATCGAGACTCTCCTATCACCTAACCACCGCCGGCCGATCCCTGAAACGGGATCGGTCGGCTTCGTTTCCATGGGCCTGCAGCTCGCGGACGGACGAACTCATCGCGTCGTTGCCTGCGACATTTTCCCGCCGCTTTTTTCGGGCGAGGGTGGTATGAATGAGGGTGGAAACGCGCCCGAGCGCGTGATCCGGTTCCTTCCCGTTTCGAGGGAGGTTAGGTGAGGGTTGCGGCGTCGGGAGGCTTGCGCTTGGCGCGAGCGGTTCGACGCGGCGGCCCCCACCTGGCCTCGACCGAATCGGGAGGAGCGGGAAGCTCTTTGGCAATTTGGTTCGCCCGCTAATTCCGGCGGGAGTTGTGGGGCGAATGTATCAAATGTAGCGCGCGCGCGAGTGATACATCGGCGTCGCGCCAACGCGTAAGCGATGGCCGGGACGGGGGTTCGGCCGATTGGGGGCGCGCACAGGGTGATGCACGATGTATCAGGGTGTCACATTGGTGTGCGCGGCGACCGCAGCGGCTGGCGCAGGCCGCGGATCGCACTGAGGGAGAACCGCGTCACGTGCTCGGCGATCTGGTCGATCGATTGCGGGTCGTACTGCTGCTCGGGGAGCAGCTTTTCCAGGCAGCTTCGATGGTGAATGTAGAACAGGCACTGCGACACCACGCTCGCGGTGCAGCGGCCGACCAGCGCGGGGTCGGCGGCGATGAGTTCGGGACCCAGCAGCGCCGCGACGATGTTGCGGAGCAGGTCGAGCAACGGCCTGACAAACGTCTGCAGGTGCTCATCGAATGCCGGGGTCGGTTCGATCAGTTCGCGCGCGACCAGTTTGCCGTGCCAGGTCGGACGGCCGGGATCGAAAAGACGCAGCAGGAGGGATCGCACGAACGCAGCAAGTCGCTGGTCGGCCGACGCGTCGGCAGGCAGTCCGAGCGTGGGCGGGTATTTCAGCAGCGCCTCGTCCTTCCAGAACGACAGCGCCGCGGCGTACAGCTTCTCCTTGCCGCCGAAGTGATAGTTGACGGCGGCGATGTTGGCGTCGGCGAGGTTGCAGATTTCGCGCACGGTCGCCCGCGCGAAGCCCTGCTCGGCGAACACCTGCCCGGCCGCGTGAAGCAGGCGCAGCGTGGTTCGGTCCACCGCGACCGCCGAGAGTGCATCTGCCGATTCGACCATGAACGGATGATTCAATTGATTGTTTGAATTGTCAACAATCGAATCGTCTATCCGCGAAATTCAGTCATAAAGTTCGGTGCTTAAGTGATTTCCGCATGAGGCATTCTGTCGCGCGATAAAAAGACTTTTTGATCTTTTTATTCCGAGCAGGCTCGGTATATTAAGCCTATACGAGGAGCGATTGATGGCACCCTGGATCGAACTGGTTCGCGACCGCTGTACTGAAGAGTTCGGCGACCAGCAATGGGTGTGCGTGATGGCGACCGTCGACACCGACGGCCGACCGACCGCTAGGTGCATGGTATGCCGGCAGATCGACAAACAGGGTCGGCTCCTCTTCGTATCCGACCGCCGCACCCGCAAGGACGATCACCTCCGAGCGAGGCCGGACTGCGAGATCTGCTTCTGGCTACCGAAGTCGGCGGCACAGATTCGCCTGCGCGGGACGGCGTGCATCGTCGACGCGGAAATCGACAACTTCATGCGCGAAAATTGGTGGGATGAGATGACCGCGCAGAACCGCGCGATCTTTAACGCCCCCGAGACCGACAATCACATGCCGGTGACGTTCGAGTTGATCGTGCTCACGCCGAATGAAGTCGAAATGCACGACCTGCGAACCCGTCCGGTCAACAAGCAAACCTGGCGGCACGACCGCGCGGGCGAGAAGAATTCCGCTTGCAATGCGGTGGTCACCGCCGGATGACAGACGTCATAAGGACGCGGCCGACTTGATGGTTTGGCTCGCGTGTCGATAGCGGCCGCGTCCTTTTCTTTGTCTACGCCAGCGTGAGCGCGATCCGCGCCACGTCGAACGCCGCGTTGGGATGTCCCAGCTTCGCGGCGTTTTGCTTGAGTCGCGTCAGTTTCGCATCGTCACCCAGGAGTTCGCCGAGCTTATGGGCCATCGTCGCAACGTTGTTGACCTTCACCGCGGCGCCGTTCTCGAGCAGGTAATCACTGTTGCGGCTCTCCTGGCCGGGGATGGGATTTACGATCACCATCGCCGCCCCGCGGGCGAGCACTTCGCTGGTCGTCAGTCCGCCCGGCTTGCTCACGACGAGGTCGGCCACGGTCATGAGTTCATCGATCTCGGTGGTGAAGCCGATCACCTTGGCGCGATGGCGTTTGGGGACGTCGATTTTCTCCAACTTTGCCTTGGCCGCTGCGTTTTTGCCGGCGACAACGACGATCTCCAGCGGCCGCTCGATCGACAGGAGGCTCGAATAGATCTGCTCGACCGGCCCGACACCAAACCCACCCGCCAATTGCAGTACGACCGGTCGATCGCCGACAAGGCCGTGCTTTTTCAGGCAGACAGCGCGCGATTTTCTCTCAGAAAATACAGGGTGAATCGGAATTCCTGTGACGTCGATCGAGTCGTCTGGAACCCCCCAGTGCTGTAGATATCGCTTGCCTTCGTCGGTCGCCGTCGTGTACCGCTCGCAGGGCTGATTGACCCACAGGCGGTGCGTCTCGAAATCGGTGGTCACCGTCATCTGCGGGATATTGCACTTACGCTTCTTCTTCAGGCTGGCGATGATCTCGGCGGGGAGAAAGTGTGTGTTGACGACGACGTCCCACGCGTTGCAGTCGAGCAGGTCGCCGAGCTTGGCGAGGTTGATCTTCTCCATCACCAGCCGCAGGCGGTCGCGCTTGGAGTTGGCCTTGCGCGGGCGATCGAGCATGTCGTAGAAGTACCCGAGGACGTGCGGCACCTTGTTGACCAGGTCGAGATACGCTTCGCCGTACACCTTGCGGAATGCGGCGTTGGTGAGGGTGAGGACGTCGACGTTCCGCACTTGGGCATCCGGCGCCGTCTGCTTGAGCGCCAACTCAACTGCCTGCGCCGCCCGCAGGTGCCCCGCCCCAACAGCCGCCGACAACACGAGGATTCGTTTGCTCATGCCGGCAGTCTAACTGCAAGCGCCGACCGCGTCAGGCGTCGATCAGGGCGGCAATTCTGCGGGTGATTTCGCCGGGCTTCTCATTGCCGACGGGCCGGCGTTCGATGCGGCTGACGGGCATCACGCCCATGATGCTATTGGTGACGAATACCTCATCGGCATCGAGCAGGTCGGCGATCGACAGGCCCTTGGTTATCACCTCGATGCCGTCGTCCCGCGCCTCGTCGATCACCGCCGCCCGCGTGATCCCGGGCAGAACGTTCGACTGTGGGTACGCGGTGGCCGCGCGGACCGTTTCATCACGCAGCTCAACGTTGGTCGGCGGCGTGAGGATCCGGCCGGTCTTGACCAGGAAAACGTTGCTGATTGATCCGCTCTGGAGAAAATTGTGTACGTTGAACCAAAGCGCCTCACCCGCCCCCTGCTTGACGGCGTTGTTCAGCGAATTCAGTCGCGACATATAACACAGCGTCTTGTGGCCGGCCTGCACGTCGTACGGATTGAGCTTGTACTCGTCGATCACCGCCACCGTCATCCCCTTCTGGATCAGCTCGGCCGGGTACGGCTCAAATGGTGCTGCGGTGAGGAGCGTGGTCGGGTCAATGCGCAGGCCATGCACGGGGTCGTTCTGGGTCACTCCGCGCGTCACCGTCAGCCGCAGACGTGCATCGCCGAGTCCGTTGCGCTGCAGCAGCGAAGTAGCCGCGTCGAGGATGACTTCGTCTTTGGGAAGCAAGGGGATAAGCAGCGTCTCGCACGACTCGCGAATCCGCGCCAGGTGCTGGTCGATGCGAACCACCACGCCGTCCCTGGCGCGCATCGTCGTGAAGACGCCGATACCGTGCAGCAGCCCGGTATCGCGGATGGAAACGCCCGCTTCATTTTCGTCGACGAAAGTGCCGTCGAGCCAGACATCGCTCATGGCCAAGAGGATACAGCGGCCGGACTTTCAGTGCGACACGTGGTTGAGGGTGAGCAGTTGGTCGACGTAGTGCCGCTGCGGATCGTCATGCGGATGGTCGGCGAGCCAGTGTTTGAACAACTCGATCGCCTCCTCGGCCAGCACGCCGCCGGTGATTTTCGGGAAATGCGACTCCGGGCTTTCGGGCGGCGTGACACGCTTGGTGCCGCCGTCAGCAGGCGCGGCAACTGCGAAGACGACCTCACTCACGCCGCAGAGGATCGCCGCACCGAGACACATAATGCAGGGTTCGAGCGTGCAGACGAGGACGAGGTCTTCGGCGTCGGTCGGATACCGCCCCGCCGCATCCCTGAACGCCGCGATCTCCGCGTGCATCGTGCGATCGCGCTTGGCATTCAGCTCGTTCCAGCCCCATCCGACGACCTGGCCCTGTCGCGCCACAACGCAGCCGATGGGCACCTCGCCGAGGAGCATTGCGGTTTTCGCGAGCGCTAAAGCCTCCCGCATCAAAGACTCGTGAGATTGCATCGTGTCGATGGTAGGCGCGCCGAACGACGGCGCTCAAGCGACGCCGAGTGCCCGGAACAGCGCCTGGGCTTTGACCATCGTTTCGTCGTACTCGTGTGTCGGCACGCTGTCGGCCACGATCCCCCCACCGACGGCCACATAGGCGCGATGCCCCTTGAGGACCATGGTGCGGATGGCGACGTTCAGTTCCATCGTGCCGCTGGGCGGATCAATCCATCCGATCGCCCCGCAGTACGGCCCGCGGCGGACGGGTTCGAGTTCGTCGATGATCTGCATCGCCCGGATCTTCGGACATCCCGTCACGCTGCCGCACGGAAACGTGGCGCGAAGGGTGTCGTAGAGCGACACGCCCTCACGCAGGATGCCTTCGATCGTCGCGACGCCGTGGTAGACGGTCGGGAGCGATTCGATCACCCGCGGCTCGGTGACGATCACGCTGCCGATCTCGCAGATGCGGCCGAGGTCATTGCGCTGCAGGTCCACGATCATCGCCAGTTCGGCCTTGTCCTTCTCGCTGTCGCGCAGCTCGGCCTCCATGCCGTCGATACGCGGGCGGGTGCCCTTAATCGGCCGATTGGTGATCTTGCGCCTGCCGTCGGGAAGCCGTTCGACGCGAAGGAATAACTCAGGCGAGTTGCTGAGAATCGCGTAATCGCCGAAATCGAGAAACGCTCCGAACCGCGACGCCGACTGCTGCTGAAGCCGTTGCCAGATCGCCGCAGGCGTCTCATCGGTCTCGATCGTGAACCGCTGCGAAAGGTTCACCTGGAAGATGTCGCCGGCGCGGATGTAGTCGATGCAGCGTTGGACGGTCTGCTCGTATGCCTGGCGATCGAAGGTGGACGTGACGATGCGGGACGAAGTGGAACCGCGCCGCGGAAGTGGCGCGGCCTTGTCGGGGCGCGCGGGTGCGCCTGCGATGAG
>JBBRFH010000116.1:0-10529 GCA_038224615.1 Tepidisphaerales bacterium | reverse complement strand
GGCCTTGAGGATGTCCTGGATCGGCTGCTTGATGCCGATGTTGTAGACCGTGTAGCCGTTGTTGCTGAGGATGATGTCGACGAGGTTCTTGCCGATGTCGTGGACATCGCCGCGCACCGTGGCGAGGACGATCTTGCCGCGGCTGGAGCCTTCGGACTTCTCCATGAAGGGCTCGAGGTGGGCCACCGACTGCTTCATCGTTTCGGCCGACTGCAGCACGAACGGGAGCTGCATCTCGCCGCTGCCGAATAGCTCGCCGACGACTTTCATGCCTTCGAGCAGCACGTTGTTGATGATGTCCAGCGGCTTCATGCCCTGCGCCATCACCTCATCGAGCCGGCGGGTGAGGTCGCGCTTTTCGCCGTCGATGATGTGTTTCTTGAGTGCCTCTTCGAGCGTCAATCCTTCAAACGGATCGGCCTTCTTCGTCACCGCCTCAGCGCCATCGTTGGGAAACAGGTCGATGAAGTGTATGAGCGGATCGAAGCCGTCGCGGCGGCGATCGTAGATCAGATCCATCGCGGCGTTCCACTGCTCATCGGGGATGCGATTGCGCGGCAGCAGCTTGCTGGCGTGTACGATCGCGGCGGTCAGGCCGGCCTCGCGCAGCTCGTGCAGGAACGCGCTGTTAAGCACAATGCGGGCCGCGGGCTTGAGGCCGAACGAGACGTTGGAGAGACCGACGACGGTGTGGCAGTCGGGCAGGTGCTGGCTGATCAGCCGGGTGCCCTCAATGGTCTCCAGCGCGTTGCGACGGTCTTCCTCGATGCCGGTGCTGATGGGCAGCACCAGCGGATCGAACATCAGATCGCCGTCTTTCAGGCCGTGTGTGACGGCGAGATCGCGAATGCGCCGGGCGATGGAAAGCTTGCGCTCCTTCGTCCGCGCCATGGCGTTGAGCTTGTCTTCGTCGATCGTCCCCGCGACGACGGCGGCCCCGTATTTTTTAGCGAGCCGGCAGATCTGGGCGAGTTTTTCCTCGCCTTCCTCGAGGTTCATCGAGTTAATGGCGCTGCGTCCGCCCGCCAGCTTCAGGCCCGCCTCGAGCACCTTGGGGTCGGTCGAGTCAATCATCAGCGGGGCACGCACGCCCATGACGAATTCCTGCGCCACCTCGGTCATGTCCTTGACGCCGTCGCGGCCGACGAAGTCGACGCACAGGTCGACCATATGCGAGCCGTCGCGCATCTCGTCGCGGGCCATGGCGACCAGCCCGTAAACGTTGCCTTCCTGCAGCAGGCGCTTGAACTGCCGCGAGCCGTTCGTATTCGTGCGCTCGGCGATGATGAGATAGCTCTTGTCCTGCCGGATGTCTTCGGCCGCGTAGAGAGAACTGACTTGCGGCTTCGAAATTTGCGATTTGCGATTTGCGATTTGCGATTGATCCGCGCCACGCAGCGCCTCGACGACCGCCTTCAGGTGCTCGGGCATGGTGCCACAGCAGCCGCCGACGATGTTGACGCCGAACTCGTTGACCATCCGCAAAACGCCCTTGGCGAAGTCCGGCGGGGTCATCGGGAACTTGGCCTGGCCGTCGACCAGGATCGGCATGCCGGCGTTGGGCAGGCAGCTCGTGAAGCGTGGCCAGTTGTGCGAGATGTAGCGCACGGTGTCCATCAGCTCGATCGGGCCGAAGGCGCAGTTGAGGCCGAGCGCCAGCACTTCGTCGTACGGCGCGAACGCCGCCACCAGCGCCGAGGAGTCGGAGCCGGTGAGCATCTGGTTGCCGTTGTCCTGGTCCATCGACGCCTGCACCATGATCGACACGCGCCGGCCTGCATCGGTCATCGCGCGGTTGGCGGCGACAATGGCGGCCTTGATGATCAGCAGGTCCTGCTGCGTCTCGAACAGCAGCACATCGCTGCCGCCGTCGATGAGGCCCTTGATCTGCCAGTAGTAACTGTCTTCGACGGTGTCCCAGTCGGTCATCGCGAGCGAGAGAAGCTTGGTGCCGCCGCCCAGTGCGCCGACGACGTACTTGGGACGGTCGGGCGTCTCAAACTTATCGCACGCCCGCCGAGCGATCTGGCAGGCGGCGATGTTGTTCTCATAGACCCGGTCGGCCATGTCCGCTTCGGCCATGACGATCTTGTTAGCGCCGAAGGTGTTGGTCTCCACCGCGTCGCACCCGACCGCCAGGAACGCCTCATGGATCTCCTGAATCACGTCCGGGCGTGAGAAGTTGAGGACTTCGGACATGTTTTCATGTTCGAGCCAGTCCTTTTGCAGGTCGAACTGGCGCATCTGGAGATTTGAGCCCATCGCCCCGTCGAGGACGACGACACGCTCACGAACGAGATCGAAAAACGGCTTGCGGTTGGTCATAGGTTGGTCCGGCGGCTGGGAAGCGCGAGCACCGGGGAAGGCATCATATCGACCCCACAGGATCGAATCCATCCGTTTATCCGGATATATGGATAGTGCCGCGATCGCCGGGGACGATTATTGTGATTTCACAATATATTAAGGGCGCATTAGCGTATGTTCGATATTATATTAAAAGAACACTGCCCACCGGGTGGTAACGAACGCGAGCGGAAACGGAGTTTTGCTGTGTATGAAGATGGAACCCCAAAACTATTCTGGTCGGCCATGCTGCCGATCTGTTGGATCCTCGCCCCTGTCCTAGGCATGATGGCCCAGTCCCAGGCGATGAACGGCCGGTCGATCGAAGACCGAACGCTGCAGTCGTTGCTGTTCACGGCGATGTTCATGGCGGTACTCGGGCTGATGGCCGTCCGGGTCGTCATCGGGCAGGCGATCGCAGAGCACCACAAGGGACAGGCGATCGTCGTTGCCGCGCTGTCGCTGGTGTCCAGTGTCGTGTTAATCGCCTACGGCGTGTCCACACTGACCTGATCGTCCGGCGTCGTCGCGTTAAGCGCCGCGTGTCGCGCCTGCGACATATTGCGAACCAGCAGCAGCCACACGCCGCTAATTGCCAGGATCGTGCCCGCAGTCAGGAACAGCCCGCGCATCGAGTGGTCATAGATGAGCCCCGCAATCGCCGGGCCCCCGACGCGCGCCAGGCTCCCCATCCCGTGAAACAGCCCGAACGCCGCGCCCTGCTCATTTCCCTTGGCCTCGTGTGAGACGAGCGTGGAGATCGACGGCGTAAGCATGCTGCGTCCTGTCGCGAAGACGATGACCGCGAGTACCAGCAGCGCGATCAGCGGCGTGGCGACGGTCTGCGTGTAGATCAGCATCGCCGCCGCACACAGCACCGGGCCGATGATTGCGACGTGCCACTCGCCGAGCACCCGTGTCATCGGGCCGATCAGCCGGCCTTGCACGATGATGATGATGATCCCCGCGAGCATGAACGTCAGGCCGACGTGCAACTCTTCAAAGTGATAGCGCTTGGCGAGGTAAAGCGCGAAGATCGCCTCGGACATCACGAACGCGAACATCGCAAGAAACCAGACGCAGGTGAGCTGCGCCAAGACCGGCTTGCGCAACAGGCGTGCCGAGCTGAGCAGTTGCCAGCCATGCTTCTTGACCGGCTGGGTAAGCGATTCGGGCAGCCGCAGCATCACGAGCGTGCCGGCGGTAAGCGAGAAGGTGGCGGCGATGAGCGGGGCGAGCCACGGGTAAAAGTGCCCGGCGACCCCGCCGATGCCCGGGCCGATGGCGAAGCCGATCCCGAACGCCGCCCCGAGCATGCCCATTCGGCGGGCCCGATCTTTCGGGTCGGTGATGTCGGCGACATACGCCTGCGCCGCCGAGATGTTGCCGCCTGAGAAACCGTCGACCAGTCGCGACATGTAGACGATTCCGAGTCCCAGCGCCGGATTGGAGAACGTGATCGCCGACGCGATCGCCAGCGTGATCGACGCCGCCGCCGACCCGAACTGCGAGAAAATCAGCACCGGCCGGCGCCCCACGCGATCGGAGACCGCGCCCAGGATCGGCGCCGCAATGAACTGGCACCCCGCGTACACGCTCAGCAGCAGCCCCACCTGCACGCTCGACGCCTGAAAGTGCAACGCATAAAACGGCAGCAACGGGATGATGATCCCGAAGCCGAGCATGTCCACCAGGACGATCAGGAAGAGCAGGCCGAAAGGCGACTTCGGAGCGGGGGCAGAAGCGGGGTCACGAGCGGGCAATGCAGCGGACATTGTCCGATCATACCGGCGGGTCCATCGGACGCACGCGGTGGCAAAGAAATGCAATGACGGCTTCGGCCGCCCCTGCGATTTACGTTTTATTAACTGAGATCGTTTTGGGGCTAAGTGGGCTCGTCGTCTTTTCGGAACAGCCTTATTGGAAGCATCACCGCGCCGGCGACGTTGTTGTAGAGGTTGCCGGCCATGAAACGCAGCGCGTCCAGGGTCGGCTCGGCCTCGGGCTCGTGGACCCGCAGCATGGGGAGGACGGCGGCGAGGCGCAGCACGGCGCTGACCGAGAAAATGACGTGGTAGAACGACATCGGCGCGAGCCAGGCGAGGCCGGTGTTGTAGTGGGTCATGTCGCTCAGCGCCTCGGCGATGGTGCCATAAAACAGCCCGCCGAGGCAGCCGGCGATGTTGACGATGACGGCGTTGATCGCGACGTACGCCGTCCCGCCGCCGCCTTCGCTTTTGGGGTCGGAGTCGGTGCCGGAGAGTTCGATGACGAGATTGAAGTTGGCGACTTCGACGCCCGTCCACAGCGCCGCGCCGAGCGTGCCCAGCAAGTACCCCAGCCAGGCGCTGCCCTCACGCATGAAGACCCATCCGCAGCCGATCGGCACCAGGCCGAGGATGGAAATGAGCATCGCCGGTTTTTTGCCGTAGCGGTCGATCGTCTTGCCCCAGATGGGCAGCACGACCAGCTGCGCCAAAAGCGGGCCGACGAGCACCATCATCTGCACCTGCACCCCCTTGAGGTGCAGTTCGTCGACGAGGTACTTGTTGACGAATTGCCCTTGCCCGGCGACGGCGAACCAGAGCGTCGCGGTGCCGGCGCTGAACCAGAGGAAGCGGCGGTTCTTGAGCGGGTGCAGCAGCATCCGCAGCAGGGGCGTGCGTGGCTTCGGACGGCGCGCGTGGGGGACGAAATGGAACACGGCGATGTCCACCAGGCCGAACGTGGCGGCGATCATGAAGATCACGGCGCATGCCCAGAGCGCGTCCAGGGGCGCCGTAGACGGGCCGGCGTAACGATCCACTGCCCAGCCCGCGATCAGCGCCGCGGGAATGGCGGTGAGGATGCCGATCTGCCGACGCCGGGCAAAGTATCGACCGCGCACCCGGTCGGGAACGACGTCGGCCATCCAGCTCACCCATGCAGGCCCGCCGATGCCTTGCCCGGCCTGCAGGAGGAACGTCAACGCGAGGAAAACGAAGATTGCGACCGGGGCGTAGTTCCACCCGTAGTGCGTGATGACCCAGATTGGCGCCAACGCCATCGGGAACCAGAGCAGGCGATTCGGATAGAGCCCGAGAAAGAAGATCGTGTTGCGCCGCCCGGAGCGGTCGATGAGCACGCTGGCAGGCAACGAGAGCAGCGCAGCGACGAACGGCATTGCCGCCAGCAGCCCGAACTCAAAATTCGAGCAGCCGAGCCGGGTCGCGAAGATCGTCAGTGGCGAGCCGGCGATGGCGTGCATCCAGACCGCGCCAAACAGCCACGCGATCGTGACCAGCGACATCGCGCGGCGTAGCGGCTTGCCGCTCAGGTCGGTCAGCACATCGTGCGGGGGCGCGGGCGCGGTCGAGTTGTCGATCGCGATTGGTCGGGTTGTCGGTGGGGTGGCTTGGGTCACGGCTTCGGGCGCAGTATGTCGCAGTCCCTGCAAAAGGGGCGGATTCTACGGCCTGCCTACGAATCGGCAATCGGCGCGGCGCAGTTGCAGGAAAATGTTGGATTGGGGAAAACCGCGACGCACGCGAAGCAGAGCGTGGCGTCGTTAGCGAAGCTCGCCGACGAGATGGACGACGCCGGTGGGATCGGTGACGCCGCATTCGGGCTCGTCGGTGACGGCGGCGGAAGCGATCTGCACGTCACGGGGGGCCTTGAAGTAATGCGACGCGTTACCCTTTTCATCCACCGTGAACGTGCCGGCGGGCATCTTCTGACCTTGGTCGGTGATCAGCCACAGCTCATAGACCCGGCCGGGCGGGGGCGGGCTGACGCGATAGACGACGAGCTGGTACTGCTTGCTCACCGGGCAATACATCATCCGCGCGCCCGGGCCGCCGCCGTCCGGGCGATTTTCGTAGGTGAGCTTGGCCAGCCGGACGTGCGGGGAGGAAACGACGTTGCGGATGCCGCTATCGAGTTCGTTGCTGGCGGCGAAACGGTCCTGCAGATGCTGATACTGCGTCCGCATGTTGCGATTCTGTACGAGTGTCAGTGTCAGCGCCAACGCCAGGGACGCGGCCAGCGCCCCGGCGAACCACGCAGCAAGGACAGGACCGCGCGGCGTCGATTGCGGCTTCAGCGTCGGTCGCACGCCACCTGTCGAAACGTCAGCCGCGACGCGTAGGAGCAGGCCGTCGCGCACCGACTTGGGCGGGATGATCGGATTGAGCGAGAGGGGGATCGTCGAAACGACCGCAACGGCTTCGGCGTACGCGCCCTGGGCCACGACGTTGCCATTCGACAGCAATTGCTCGGCCGCGGCGCGCTCATCGGGGTCCGCCGCTCCGGCGGCGTAGATGAGCATGAGTTCCTGGATCTGGTCGTGCGTCACGGGGGTTTCGTCTTCCTAAGGCATTGAGTCCATCAATCGGTCTTACGCAGCTTGTCCCGCAATCGGATGAGACCCTGGCGGACGTAGGTCTTTACCGTACCCAGCGGTTTTCCGTACTTTTCGGCGATCTCACTGTGCGACAAACCGTCAAAATACGCCGCCTCCAGCGCCTGGCGCTGGTTGGGCTCGAGCGACGCCAATGCTGTCCGGACGATCTCCCGCTGCTCGCCCAGCACCGTATTATCGGCCGGCGTTCCCGAATCCGAGGCGAACTGCCCGTCCGCCCCTTCCAGCGAAACCGCCGGACGTGCGGCTTTCCGACGCGTGCGATCAATGCACCGCGAGCGCGCCAAGGTCACGATATACGTCACCGGCGAGGCCCGCGTCTGGTCATACCGCGACGATTTGTCCCACAGTTCCCAGAATACATCCGCTACGAGTTCATCGGCGTCGTCGCGATTGCGCAGAATCTTCATCGCCATCGCGTAAACCAGCCCGGCGTGTTTGTCGTAAAGCTCGCGCATCGCGGTCGGATCGCGCTCGGCGATGCACCGCATCAGCGCAATGTCATCAGTCGCGCTCATACCCGAAGCGGGCGGGCGCGATCCGGAGGGCGAGGTTGCGGACGCGGGCACGGAAGCCATTTCCGGCTGCGAATGATAGCGACCACGCGGCCCGAACGCGAAACCCCATGCCGCAGACCGAGCGGCACCGGCGGTCGGTGGCAATAGGCAGGAAGTGACTATTGAAGCGCGTCGGTGCCTTCAAAAAATTCAGAAATGTTCGCCTCAAACCCGGGCAAGACGTCGCCGCCGGTGATCACGTCGACGTCGCTCAGTTTCGTTACCGACGTCGGCGACGTGTAGACATCGACGGTCTTCGTCCTCGGGTCCACGTACCACACCAACCGCGTGCCGGCTTCAAAATACTCGGCGAGCTTGATGCTCATTTCCTTCGGCGTGTTCGAGTCCGACAGAACTTCAACCGCGAGATCCGGCCGGAGCGATGGCACACGTTTTTTCTTGTCGCGTAGCGCCAGCGTGTCGTGAGAGAAGTAAGAGAAATCAGGCAGCCGAATCTTTGTTGGCAAGAGTCGCATCATTGTGCTCGATCCGCCGCAGAGCCCAAGCTTCCGCGCCCGAACAAAGTTGCCAACCGCCAACGCGATGTTGATCTCGACGATTCCCTCTTCCCATCCCATGGTCTTCTCCACCAGAGTACCGTCGACAAGCTCACAGCGCCGATCCTCGTGATCATCGAGACGCAGGACGTCTTCCTCGGTCGCCGTCCCCGGCAGCGGATCGAAGACGATCCGTTCGGCCGGGACGTTTCCGAGCGAGTCGAGCCATTCGGCCGCCGTCTGAAACTTCGGCACCGACGTCGGCGAAGTGCGGGGCTGCGCTTCGTGTGCAATCGTCATGGGAGTAAGTATATGAAGTGCGCAGTCGCAATCCACGAAAAAGCCCACGCCGCGTGTGGCGTGGGCCTTCCAGCGTGATCGGATCACAACGCGGACCGGATCGCTCAGTCCAGATTCATCGACGTCAGGAACTGCGCATTGCTCGGCACCTTCTCAAGCCGGCCCTTGAGCAGTTCGACGCCTTCGACGGGTTCATTGCTGTTTGTTCTTGATGCTCTGCCCGAGAAAACGATCACGGCACGGGCTGGCGCAACTGCGCGATTGCCATATCGACAATCGCACGGCTAACAAAGAGCGTGCTGACGCGATGAAGTTTTTCAATCGCATCTTCGGCCTCTGGCAATGCTAACTGACCTTCATGATGGGCCCTGACAACAACGCCGAGCGAGCCGACCGGTTGGATGCCGAGGAGCTTGGCCGCATGGCGTGCGGCCAAATCGTCTGTCAATAAGAGTCGCGCCTGGATTGCCTGGCACAGCGACAGGCACTCGAGTTCTCCGCGATGAAGCCCGGCCGCTGCGGGTAAGGCGGCGATCTGCTCGAATTGCTGCGGCGTGATCTGATACCGCTGTAACGCGGCGGCCACCTCCAACTCGCGCGCCGGAACGCGCCCGCCGGTCACCGACTCGTCCCATACGGCGTGCGGAACGTGGACGATGGAGAAGACGACGCCGAGCAGCGGCAGCTGACCGATCTCGTGCAGGTGGATCAGCGGCCCGGAGTCGGCGACGACGCTGGGGCTTGGTGCTTCGCCCATTCCAAGTCCTCCCGCATCGCCTGATGCTGCCGCTCGGCCAGCTCAACCCAGTCGGCCCCGACGGTTTCGACCGCTTCGGCGTGAGAAATTTCTCCCCGCAGATATCGGGCCAGCACCTGCTCGCGCCACAACTGGCGGAGTCCCGCCTCCATCGCCAGCGCTATCACCTCCGCCTCGCTCTTGTGCGTCTGGCGGGTGAGTTGTTCGAGGAAGGTAGTGATCGTTGCCATGGTCGTGTCACAAACGGCGCGTCTTCGATACGCACAACGTCTGGATTGTATCAACTGCCTGCCCCCGCGACAGCAGCATCGCAAGTCTGTCCGCGGTGCGGCGGATCGTTTTTTCGTTCACGCCGAACTCTGCGGCAACATCTTTCGCGACGATGCGTCGCCCTTGCCTGAGCCAGCGGTCGAGCGTGTAGATGCGCTGCGTTCGCCCCTTCATTGAGTGCGCAAGCTAAAAAACGCAACCACGCGCGGCAAGTCCGCGCGTGGTTGATAACAGTGATCGCTGGCTAACGCGTCGCTCAGTCCAGATTCATCGACATCAGGAACTGCGCATTGCTCGGCACCTTCTCAAGCCGGCCCTTGAGGAGTTCGACGCCTTCGACGGGGTTCATATCGCTCAGCACGCGGCGGAGACGGTAGACGAGCTCGAGTTCCTTCGGATCGAGCAGCAACTCTTCGCGGCGGGTGCCGGAGGCGTTGATGTCGATGGCGGGGTAGACGCGGCGGTCGACGAGGCGGCGGTCCAGGTGCAGTTCGGAGTTACCCGTGCCCTTGAACTCCTCGAAAATTACTTCGTCCATCTTTGAGCAGGTATCGACCAGCGCCGTCGCCAGGATCGTCAGCGAGCCGCCTTCTTCGATCGAGCGGGCGGCGCCGAAGAAGCGCTTGGGCTTCTGCAACGCGTTGGCATCGACGCCGCCGGTGAGGATCTTGCCGGAGTGGGGGACTTCGGTGTTGTAGGCGCGGGCCAGGCGGGTGATCGAGTCGAGCAGGACGACGACGTCCTTGCCGTACTCGACGTAGCGCTTGGCTTTCTCCATGACCATCTCGGCGACCTGCACGTGACGGCTGGCGGGCTCGTCGAAGGTGCTCGAAACGACTTCGCCCTTCGTGTTGCGCTTCATGTCCGTCACTTCTTCAGGCCGCTCGTCGATCAGCAGCACGATCAGGATCGCTTCGGGGTGGTTGGCGCTGATTGAGTTGGCGATCTTCTGCAGCAGCACCGTCTTGCCGGTGCGCGGCGGGGCGACGATGAGCATGCGCTGGCCTTTGCCGATCGGCGTGACCAGGTCGACGATGCGCATGTTCAGTTCCTTGGGCTCATCCCGGCGCTCGAGCACGAGGCGCTTGTTGGGGTGGATGGGCGTCAGGTCTTCAAAGTTGGTGACGTCGGAGATGCGTTCCGGGTCTTCCTCGTTGATCGCCTCGACGCGGAGCAACGCGAAGTAACGCTCGCTCTCTTTGGGCGGACGAATCTGGCCTTGGACGACGTGGCCGTTACGCAGGCCGAAGCGGCGGATCTGCGAGGGGCTGATGTAGATGTCGTCGGGGCAGGGGAGGTAGTTGTACTCGGGGCTGCGGAGGAACCCGAAGCCGTCGGGGAGGATCTCGAGGACGCCCTCGCCGAACATCAGGCCGTTCTGGCGGATGCGGCTGCGGAGGATC
>JBBRFH010000115.1:0-10565 GCA_038224615.1 Tepidisphaerales bacterium | reverse complement strand
AGTGTCGAGTGTCGAGTAATTATCAGCCCCAGCATTGCGACCTCAGAACCATACGAGCCGCGAAGATGCGATGAGCGCGATGATCAACGCGAAGGGAAACACGAAGAAATAACGAAATGGGCATTCTTCGCGTCTTCCTTCGCGCTCTTCGCTGCTTCGCGGTTCGCCTTGGCATTTGGGCGCGGGTTTCAGACCGGAAACGTATCACATGGATCCTGCGGCACTCGCTGCGCAGTACCCGCACCTAACGCTTGGTCAGATTCACGCGGGGTTGTCGTATTACTATGATCACAAGTCCGATTTTGACGCTGAACTTGCAAGGCGAGAGCGCGAGGCAGACGAATTTTTCACGAAATTCGGCACCCCGAATGGCGACCTTCGCGCACGGATTCAGGCGCGAGGCGGAAAACTGGACCCAAACGCGGGTGCCGCTTGAGTCTTCGCGTGTTGCTAGATCACAACGTCCACGGCAACGTACTTCGAGCGGTAAGGCGGGCCGGCATCGACTGCCTGACACTCGACGAAGATGACCGCCGCCAGGCTCCGGATAACGAAGTGTTCCTGCGATCGATCGAACTCGACCGGGTGATTCTTGCATCCGACGTGGATTTTCATGTGATCGCGTCCGAGGCCATGCGGAACGGAATCGAGTTTCCCGGGGTGATCCACTTTCGACAGCACGCAATCACCGTCGGGCAGATCGAGTACAACATACGGCTCATTGCCGACTGCGATGTCGGACAGGAACTCCGCAACCGCCTTCGCCGGCTACCCATCTGATGCCCGACTTCCTCCCATGGCTCGTCATCGGCAGCGCCATCACGCTGATCGGCATCGCCAAATCCGGCTTCGGCGGCGGGCTGGGGCTGATCGTCGTGCCGATGACGACGCTGGCGCTTCCGCTGATCGTGAAATCCGACGGGACGCGCTACAGCGGCGACGACGCGCTCGGCCTGCTGCTTCCGCTGCTGATGGTCGGCGACGTCATCGCAGTCAGCCAGTATTACAAGCTCGCCAACTGGAAGCTCATCGGCCGAATGATGCCGCCGGCGGTGCTGGGGATTTTGCTGGGGACGTGGCTGATCCACATCCTAAAGACCCGCCACCAGATCGCCGCCGACCTGATCAACATCGAGATCGGATTTGAATCGCTGCTGCTGGTCGGGATGACGTGGTACCGCCAGTGGAAGGGCGCGCAGCAGAAGTTGATGCCCGAGCCGTGGCGCACCGTGACGACGTGTACCTTCGCAGGCGCAAGCTCCACGCTCGCCCACGCCGCGGGTCCGATTATCGCGATGTACCTGCTCCCGCTCAATCTCGGCCGTCAGGCGTGGGTGGCGACGTCGGCCACTTTCTTCTTCTTCGCCAACATCGCCAAGGTGCCGACCTACTGGCAGGCCGGCATGTTCGAGAAGATCAGCCCGAGCTGGTCGCTGATGTTTTTCCCGCTGGTGCTCGCCGGCGCGATCTTCGGCAAGTGGCTGTGTAAGAAGATGAGCGACAAGCTCTTCGCCCAGGCGGTCTACGTCACTGTTTTTGGGCTGGGCGGCTACCTGCTCATCAGCGGCACGACTTCACTTTTGCGACATTACTGATTTGAGCGGCTTCATGATCTCCTGAACTGCTGAAAGCCTGCGCCCACACATCGGTCAATCTGAGCGCAGCGAAGGATCTTCTCGCCGACGCCCGGGCCTCCGGGTTGGCTAAAGAGGTTGGAGAACCAGATCGTGCGTCTTTCCTGAACTTCAGCGGGCCTCCACTCCGCGAGTAGATCCTTCGCGGCGCTCAGGATGACATCGAAAAGTGTTTCCGCGCGCGCGGCCGGACCTTTCTCCGCAACGTCCGTTTGACCGGGTTGCCGTCGGGTTCTACAACGCTCGCATGAGCACGAACAATCAGGTCGCGATCGTCACCGGCGGATCGCGCGGCATCGGCCGGGGCATCGCTACAGCGCTCGGGGGCGAAGGGTTCAGCGTCGTCGTCAACTACAACTCCGCCGCCGGTGCCGCGGAGGAAGTGAAGACGGAGATCGAGCAACTCGGCGCCAAGGCACACATCGTGCAGGCCGACATTTCCAACGCCCAGGACCGCCAAAAGCTCGTCGACGAAACGCTCAAAACGTTCGGCCGGATCGACGTCCTGGTCAACAACGCTGGCGTCGCTCCGAACGTCCGCGCCGATGTGCTGGATGCGACGGAAGAAAGCTTCGACCGACTCATCAACATCAACCTCAAAGGCCCCTACTTCCTCACCCAACTCGTTTGCCGAACGCTGATTTCCCAGCAAGGCCCAAGCCCCAAGGCCCAAGGCCCCGGTCCCAAGATCATCAACATCACCAGCATCAGCGCCTACACCGCCCACACCAATCGCGGCGACTACGCCATCAGCAAGGCGGGGCTGGCGATGATGACGCAGGTGTTCGCGGCGCGAATGGCCGAGTTCGGCGTGAACGTCTACGAGATCCGCCCCGGCGTCATCGCCACCGACATGACCGGCGGCGTCAAGGAAAAGTACGACGACCTGATCTTCAACAAGGACCTCACCCCCATCAAGCGCTGGGGCACGCCCGACGACGTCGCCCGCGCCGTCCTCGCGATCGCCAAAGACTACCTCCCCTTCAGCACCGGCGAAGTCATCAACGTCGACGGCGGGTTCCATTTCCGAAGGCTGTGATTGGATTCTCCCCAGCGGCATCACGGCGCAGGCAGACCGAATAGCGTTGACCCCGGCGCACACGTCGCCCATCAAGTCGTTCCACGGAAAATGCGCAACGCGCGCCGAGGCGAATCCAGAAAAATATCCGCGTATGGCGCGTCACGGCGAGGGGTGCGTTGCGCGATTCGGTCTGGAATCGCGCAACGGACCTGTACTTATAGAGGGACACAGTGCGCGCATGACGGACTTCAATCGACCCGAATCCGCTACGAAAACGTGTACCGGAGCCGTTGAAGCGTGCGAAAAAGGTGATTTGAACAAACAAACCCACCTGCCTAAATGGCAGTCCGGATTCGGAAACCGCACGCTCGGGCTGTTCGTGCGGCGGGTCGAGGGACGGCGCGGATCAGTCCCGCATCGCTTCGATTGCGGCCTCGTAAACCTTGATGCACGCCTCGGCGGAGTCGGTCCAACTGAGCTTGCTGATCTCGAAGCCGCCCTCTTCGCGCAGCATGCGCGCCAGGGGCGGATGACGCAGGACGGCGACGATCTTGTTCGCCATCTCGTTGGTGTCCCAGAAGTCGACTTTCAACGCGTGCTGGAGGATCTCGCTGACGCCGCTCTGTTTGCTGATGATGACCGGCACATCGTTGGCCATCGCCTCGAGCGGCGCGATACCGAACGGCTCGCTGACGCTGGGCATTACATAGAGGTCCGCCAGTTTGAAGACGCGTTCGACGTCAGGCCCGCGCAGGAAGCCGGTGAACAGCACCTTGTGCCCGATGCCCAGGCCGGCGGCGAGTTCGATCGCATGGCGGATCATGTCCCCCGAGCCGGCCATGACGAACTTCACGTTGTCCATCACCTCCAGCACCTTCTTGGCGGCTTCGAGGAAGTACTCAGGCCCCTTCTGTGCGGTGATGCGTCCGAGGAAAAGCACGAGCTTCTCGCCTCGCTTGATGGAGTATTTTTCGACGTCGTAGAGGGCACCGACATGCTGTTCGACTGCGTTGTAGACCACCTCGATCTTGTCCGGCTCGACGCCGTAGCGCTGGATGAGCAGATTCTTGGTGAGGTGACTGACGGCGATGACCTTCATCGCGGCAAGCATTCCGCGGCGCTCGATGTCATAGATGCGCTGGTCGATGTGCGCGCCGGCGCGATCAAACTCCGTGCTGTGGACGTGGACCACCAGCGGCTTGCCCTTGAGCGCCGCGACGGCCATGCCGGCGGGATAGGTGAGCCAGTCATGGGCATGGACGACGTCGAATTCCTCGTTGCGGGCGATCTCGGTCGCCAGGCTCGCGTACCGCTGGACCTCGGTGAAGAGGTCGCCGGAATAAATCGCATTGCCACCCGCCGGCGCAGGTCGCGGCGCCGGGGCGGGGGCGGGCTTGCGGGTGGAAGGACGGTCGTCAGACGAATCGTGCGACGACGACAGCGCCAGCTCATGGGCAACGCGGCGTGTCTCGGCTTCTGCCTCGAACTCGATCGCCGTCTGGTACGGATTGAGGGCCGCCTGCACGGCGCGGAACGTGACGTGCTCGAACTCGTCGAGTTTGATGCCCAATGCTTGCGGCGCAATCGAGGCGGTCGAAGGAGTCGGTTCCGGTGCCGGCGCCGGCGAACGGACCGACACGCGACCGTTTCCGTTGCCATTGCCCTTGCCATTGCGGCTGGGCTCAGGCAAATCGGTCTTGCTGCCGGCGGGAAGTGGGCGCGGGAGAACGAAGATCACTTCCGTGTCGATGGCGCTCAGCGCCTTGGTCAGCCCGTAGCAGGCCGTCCCAAGACCGCCACTGATGAAGGGCGGAAACTCCCAGCCGAGCATGAAAACACGCATTTCCGTTCGGCCCTCCTACGCTTTCACATTGGACCGCGCCGCGACAAAAGACTGTTCGATCTACTATGGAGTGATGCAAACGATTGTCAACACACGCGATTGCGTGATCCTGCCGCAGGCGTAAGCTCATGCCCCAACGATCGGATGAATCCCCAGTGACCACCAGCACACCCGCCATCTATGTCCGCACTGAGGGCGCGACCCGCGCGCCGTGGACGACGCGACTTGTCGCGCTGGGCATCGCGTTGGGAGCGATTTGGGTGCTCCTGGTCGCGGCCTGGCTGAATCCCGACGCGCATGGTGTCGGCACGCACACGCAACTGGGACTGCTGCCATGCTCGTTTCTGCAAACTACCGGGATTCCGTGTGCGGGCTGCGGCATGACGACAAGCTTCGCCTACCTCGTTCACGGCCACGTCGTGGCCAGCTTTGTCGCCCAGCCGTTTGGCATGGTGCTGTGCATCGGGACCGCGTTCACGTTCTGGGCCGGACTCTACGTGGCGATCACCGCCAAACCCGCCTATCGCCTGCTGCGGATGATCCCGCCGGGGGTCCACCTGATGACGTGGATTCCCCTGGCGCTGGCGGCGTGGATGTGGAAGATCGCGCTGATTTCGATGGGGTATTGAGCGGTGCCGGACGGACGGAAATGCACCCTCGGGCGCATCGCCGAGGGCTTTCATGGTATCTTCGGCATCGCTCGGATTCGCACCGATGAGGGTCACACCATGATGAAGCATCGCACGACGAAGACGCTGGCTTTGCTCGCAGTCGCCCTGCTGCCACTGGTTGGCGGGTGCAACCTGGTCGGCGCTGTCGCGTCCAAGCTGCCCAGGCCGGACATCCAGGCCTCGTATAAGGGCTTGGCGAACCAGGCGATGGGCGTGATGGTCTGGGTTGATCGCGACACCGCCATCCAATGGCCGACCATGCAGCTCGATCTCGCCGGTGCGCTGGAGACCAAGCTCAAGGAAGCGCAGACCGCGAAGGTCAAGGATCTCGAAGGCACCACCTTCCCCTGGCCGGCCGCGTCGTACATCAAGTACCGCCTGGCGCACCCGGAGATCGACAGTATGCCGATCACCGACGTTGTCCCGCGTTTCAAAGGCGTTACACGACTGCTGTTCGTCGAGGTCAACGGCTTCTCCACGCGGGCCGAAGGCACGACCCAGCTTTTCCTCGGGCAAGTCGATGTGACCATGCGGATCATCGAGGTGAAGGATGGCAAGGGGACCATCGGGTATGAGGAAGCGCACATCGGCGCGAAGTATCCCGAATCGGCGACGCGCGAAGGCGTGCTGGGGTCCAGCGACAACATCATCTACCGGGGCTCGATAAACGTCGTCAGCCGCGAGGTCGTGACGCGCCTCATCCAGCACCCCGACGACTCCAAGGAATAGCCCCATGGTCCAGCGATTCCGCCTCCGCCCGATGTTTTCCTGCGTCGCCGTCGCCGCCTTGTCGGTCGCGGTGCTCGCGGGCGGGTGCAACATCATCGGCGCCCTCGCCGCCAAGACCGTTGGCAATCCCGACATCCCTGCAAAGTACACGCTCGAAAAGGTGCCGACACTGATCTGGGTCGAGAACTTTCAGAACCCCGACCTGGCCGAGCAGGATGCGATCCTGCTGGCGCACGCGATCGAGGACAAGTTCAAGAAGAAGGACCTTATCCCGATCGTGGGGATGGAGAAGGCGATCGACCAGAAGAACCTGCGGCCGAAGGAATTCCGCACCACCTCCATCGCAGGCATCGGTCGACTCGTGGGCGCCGAGCAGGTGCTGTACGTCGACCTGCAACAGAGCGGCATCGTCCCGGTGATGATCGGCGGTTCGTTCGAGGGTCGCGCGGCGGCGCAGGTGAAGGTGATCAAGTCAAAGGACGGCGCAATCCTTTGGCCCACCGACGCGCAGGCCGGTTATCCGGTCACCACCGAGACCAATCCGCTCAAGGGCACCGATCCCAAGAATGCCAACGACGTAAGGGTTTCTCTCTATGACTATATGTCCGGCGACATCGTAAGATTGTTCATCAAGTACGATCAGGACGAAGTTCCTGAGCGAAAGTAGCCCCACACCACACGCTTCGAGGAGGACTGGAAAATGCAGACGAGGAACCATCAGCGGATCACCCGGGCGGTCATCGAATCGCTCCAGACACGCCGGCACTTTTCGATCTCGCTCGACAGCGGCGTGCTGACGATCACCGGCACGGCATCACGCGACAATGTTAAAATAGGTGGCAACGACAACGGCACCATCAATGTCTACACGCGCCGCGATACCACCCAGACTTTCAACACGGCCGACGTTACGTCGATCGTCGTCAGCCTTGGCAAAGGCGATGACCGTCTCGTCGTCGACGGCGTGGCCGTCCCGATGAAGGTGTACGCGGGCGAGGGCAATGACCTCGTCTACAGTGGCAACGGAAACGACCGCATCTACGGCGGCGCAGACAATGACACCATCTGGGGCACCGGCGGGCGCGACGTGATCTACGCTGAAGCCGGCAATGATGCCGTCGCGGGCGGCGGGAGCAATGACGTCATCGACGGGGGCGTCGGCGATGATTCGCTCGACGGCGGGCGCGGCAACGATGACGTCGCCGGCGATGACGGCAACGACCGCTGCGCGGGCGGCGACGGGGCCGATCACCTTCGCGGCGGCGCTGGACGCGACCGAATGGCCGGCGGACCCGATGACGACAGCATCGACGGCGAGGCCGGCAACGACAGCATTCACGGCGAACTCGGCGACGACTCCATCACCGGCGGCGGCGGCCGCGATGACCTCAACGGCGACGACGGCGACGACGACTTCCCCGACTTCGCCGGTGCCGATGACCACTCCGACCACAACGGCGCCGAAGACCACCACGGCCACGGCGACGACCCGACCGGCGAACACGACGATCCCCCGTCCCTCCCGCCCGGCGGCGGTGGCGGTGGCGACGGAACGCCCAAACACGATCCCGGCGATCGTCTCGTTGATCAGGTGCTCAGCTAATTCACCCGATGTGGTCACATGAAGCCGCCGGCCAAGGTCGGCGGCTTCATGTGTAGACAGTCATCCAGGAATGTCGCCCAGCAGCCACGCGTCGACGTATTCGCACAGGCTGTGGTAGATGATCTGATGGGCTTCCTGAATGCGGGCGGCCGAGCCTGTCCATTGGACGACCAGCGGGACGTCGCATAGCGCCTTGCAGGCGCCGCCGGCCTTGCCCAGGAAGCCGACGGTCTTTACGCCTTGCTGACGGGCGACTTCAAACGCGCGAACGATGTTGGCGCTGTTGCCGCTGGTGGTGAAGCCGACGAAGACGTCGCCGGGTTTGCCAAGGGCTTCGATCTGCCGCGAGAAGACGGCGTCGTAGCCGTAGTCGTTGCCGGCGCAGGTGAGCACGGTCTGATCGAGCAGCGCGATCGCCGCCAGGGCACGGCGGTCGCGGTGATAGCGGACGACCAGTTCCTCGGCAAAGTGCATCGCATCCGCAGCGCTGCCACCATTGCCGGCGATGAGCAGCTTGCCGCCACCGTTCCAGCAGTCGACCATAATCCGCCCGATCTCATTGACCTGCGGCCCGAACGATCGCAATTGCGGCAGCAGCCTCGCGTAGTCGTCGAGCGAATTGAGGTAGTAGCTGTCGGGCGTCCGTGCGGTCTGGCTCATCCTTCTCCGTCCTTGTCCTCGCGGCTGTAGAGATCGAGGTAGAAGTACAGCAGTTCCTTGCCGGCGTAGCTGCGCGTCGTGCCCACCAGGAAATGAAACTTCTCGAACAGGCGAATCGCCGGCTCGCGCTCCATGAAAGTGTCGAGCGCGACCTTCAGGTAGTTGTTGTCGTTGCAAAACGAAAGCGCCGTTTCAACAAGTGCCGACCCGACCCCGCGTCGGCGATGGTCCTCATGAACACGCAGGCGACGGATGTCGGCAACTCCGTCGGAGTGCATCACGCCGACCATCCCGATCACCGCACCGTCCACTTCGGCCACCCAGAAGTGATTGCCCGGCACCTTGATGTACGCCGATTCGATGTCGTCGATATCCAGGCCAGTGTCGTTCTCGGCGATCTTTCCGCCGATCAGTCCCTGCCGGTAGAGATGCTGGCTCGCCGCGATATCGCTGGGCTTGAAACTGCGAATGTTGAGCGGACCGTCGGACATGAGACTGCGTTCCTCACGTCACTATAGCACGGTCGGCCACGGAGCGGGAATCGTTCCGGCGTCCCAAGTTCACTCGCATGGGAGGCTGAGAAAATCGAGTCGATCCGTCGGCACGTCAAGGACGGCAACCGACTTGATCGAAGCGCGGTAGAGGGCCCCGGGGTTGATCCAGCGGATCGAACCGAGGCGTTGGTCGTGGCGGACGTGGGTGTGACCGGTGAGCAGGTAGTCAATGCCGGAATCATCGCGCGTCAGCCGGGCAAGAAGCTGCGGATCGTCGCCGTGCGTGACGGCGATTTTCTTGCCGTCTGCCCCGACCACGCCGAAGTTGCCCAGGCAGTTCACACCGATCAGCTTCGCATAAGCCTGCAGCCCGCGGCGGTCGAAGTCGTTGTTGCCGAAGACGAAATGCGCCGGCGCGCCGCCCGCAAGCGTGTCGAGCACCGACTCGTCGCCGACATCGCCGCAGTGAATCAGCATGTCGACGCCCTGCTGCTGCAAGAGCTGTACAGCGTGCAGCGCCGTGGCAAACTTGCCGTGGGTGTCGGAGAGAATGCCGATTTTCACAGTTCCCAACATATCGGCCACAGCAGACGGAGGCGATGATTCTTTGGTCGGGTTTTGTTATTGAGCCGATGCTCGAGCCGTTCGCAGTCAGATGACATTGCGGCGAGAGTTCGCGCGTTACGTGCGGATTGGCTACAATAGTGCCATGAACCTCCTCGCCGAAGCCGTGACGTACGTCGTACCCGTGCAGACGTTCGACGGCATCACGCTCATTCTCGCGGTCTTCTTCTTCTACTGCCTGGCCAAGCCGGAGATGGTGAAGAACCGAACCCAATTCTGGGGTGTGTTTTTCGCGCTGTGCGCAATCACGCTCTTCTACACGCTCCGTCTGATGCTCTACAACAGTCCCGCGGGCCAGGTGTTCTGTGGGATCATGATCGGGCTGCTGCAACTCGGCGGGCTCGTCCTCACTGTGCTGTACGTCGGGGGCTTATCGAGCGTCGAACTGCGCGAGCAACTCGGCGAAGCCGCCGCCAACTTCAGGCGCGGCGACGAGAAGCCTATCATGGTCCCCCTGAAGCGTGAGCAGCCCAAGCCGCGCGATGACGAGGAAGACGAAGATCGACCGCCGCGTATCGTCATCGATCTGCCCAGGAAGACCGACGAGAAAATTCCGCTGGAATAGACTCCGACACGAAACGCGCCGCCGCGACGTAAAAGCAAGAGAACGGCGGAACGGTGAACGGTTACGCAACGGGTCCACCCATCGGAACAGGCCTGATGCTCCAATCTGGCGCGATTCGCGCGACACCCGTTGCAAAGCATCTCGAGATCCGGGGAACTCATTGTCTTCCGGTTGGCCGGTAGGTTGCGCGCCGGCAAGGTTCCGGCCTCGCCATTACCAGCCCATCGGCGCATTCACTAGAATCCATCGCGAATGGCCAAACTGATCCGACAGCTCAAGATCTCGCTGGCAACCAAGTGCCAGTTGCTCTTCGGCTTTGCGGTGGTGCTGGTCATTTGCGCGGCGTTGTTCGTGCCGTGGCAGCGGATGGAGCAGTTGACTGCTCAACCTAATTTGAGCGCCGCACGCATCCTCGCCGACCAAATCGTTCTCGAACACGTCGAGTTCGAGGTGAGCGCTGCGACGCGCCCCAGCCTGCGTGAGATTGGCCGACCCAGCACGCTGCCCACCGGCGAATACGAATCGCGACACCCGCGGCTCATCGGCGTCGGTCGCGTCAATGATTCTGATGTCACCCGTTTCGAGAATGGGTCGATCCGCGCCTTCCAGAGGGACACCGACCGGGAATATCGCGGCAATCTCGTGAGTTCCATCAACCGCTACCGCTATGCGCACCCCCTGTTCGCCCGAGCCGGCTGCATCCAGTGCCACGCAGAGTCGA
>JBBRFH010000114.1:0-10656 GCA_038224615.1 Tepidisphaerales bacterium | reverse complement strand
TTGGTCGGCTCGTCCAGCAGCAGCAGGTCGGGCTCGGTGATGAGAACTTTGGCCAGCGCCAGTCGCGAGCGTTGTCCGCCCGACAGCTTCTCGACGTTGGTTTCCCACACATCGGTCGGCAGGCCGACGCCGAGGAGTGTCGCTTCGAGCCGGTGTCGGAATGCGTACCCGCCGTGCTCGTCGAAATCGTGCTGCAGCTTTTCGTACTGCTTGAGCACCTTGTCGAGGTCGTCTCCCTCAACTTCGGCCATCTTATGTTCGAGTTCGCGCAGCTTGTGCGACACGGCGTGCAGCTCGGCGAACGCCAGTTCGGCTTCGTCGATGACGGTATTGGTCGGATCGAAGGTGGCGTCCTGCTCGAGGTAGCCGATCTTGGTCCCGCGCGGGACCGCCACGTCGCCGACGTCGGGCTTCATCTGCCCGACAATCATGCGGAATAGCGTGGTCTTGCCCTCGCCGTTGTTGCCGATCAGGCCGACGCGTTCGCCGGCTTCGACCGAAAGCGCCAGCTTGTCGAAGAGGAGCTGGTCGCCGAGGACTTTTTCGAGATTGTTCAGTTGGATAAGGGGCACGTCGGTGAACTCGCGGGCAAATCGCCGAGCCTAGCCGAATTTGCGGCATTCTGTCAAAGCACGGCTCGTCGAGTTCACTTACAGGCCGATTTCCTTATACTTCCGCGCCAGGGAGACTCTGGACCTATGGCGTACCTGCTCGGCATCGATATCGGCACCAGCGGCACCAAGACGCTCGTTTGCGACGAGGAGGGCACCGTTCTCGCCACGGCGACGGCGGAGCACCCGATCCACCAGCCCAAACCCGGCTGGAGCGAGCAGGACCCCGAAGACTGGTGGAACGCCGTCAAGGCGGCCACCAAGTCCGTCCTGAAAAAAGCCCGGCTCAAGGCTACCGACATCACCGGCATCGGCCTTTCCGGACAGATGCACGGCAGCGTTTTTGTCGACAAGACGGGGAGCGTTATCCGTCGCGCTCTGCTCTGGAACGACCAGCGTACCGCCGCCGAGTGCGCGGAAATCGAGGCCAAAGCGGGCGGGCGCAACGAGCTGATCGCCATGGTCGCCAACCCGGCGCTGACCGGCTTCACCGCACCCAAGATCCTCTGGCTACGCAAAAATGAGCCGAAAAACTTCGGCAAGACCGTCCAGGTTCTGCTCCCCAAGGATTACATCCGCTTCAGGATGACCGGCGAATTCGCGACGGAAGTCTCCGACGCGTCCGGCACGCTGCTGCTCAACGTCGTCAAGCGCGAATGGTCGGACGAACTGCTTTCAAAGCTGTCGCTCGACAAGGCGCTGCTGCCGAAGGTGTATGAATCGTTTGAAGTCACCGGCACACTTACCCGAGAAGCGGCATCGCTCCTGGGCTTGAAGGAAGGCACGCCGGTCGTCGGCGGGGCGGCAGACAATGCGGCGGGGGCGGTCGGCAACGGGATCGTGTCGGCGGGAACCGTGTGGGCGACGCTGGGCACCTCGGGCGTGATGTTCGCGCATTCCGACGAGCCGACCCTCGACCCGCTCGGCCGTGTCCACACGATGTGTCATGCCGTTCCGGGCAAGTGGTGCGTCTTCGGCTGCATGCTGTCGGCGGGGGGGAGCTTCCAGTGGTTCCGCAATCAACTGGCGCAGATCGAAGTCGATCTCGCCAAAAAGCGCAAGTGCGACCCATACGAACTCCTGATCGAACAAGCCGCCACCGCGCCGGCCGGCAGTGAGGGGCTGTTCTTCCTGCCCTACCTCACCGGCGAACGCTGCCCGCACCCCGACCCGCTCGCACGCGGTGCCTGGATCGGGCTTACCAGCCGAACGACGCGCGCCATGATGATCCGCTCGATCCTCGAAGGCGTCACCTACGGCATGCGCGACGCGCTGGAGATCATGCACCAGATGCAGATCCCCATCAGCACCATCCGCGCTGCCGGCGGCGGGGCGCGCAGCCCATTCTGGCGGCAACTGCAGGCCGACATCTACAAGTCGCCGATCGTGCTCACCAATGCGTCCGAAGGCCCGGCCTACGGCGTGGCGCTGCTCGCCGGCGTCGGCACCGGCGTGTGGAAATCGGTCGAAGAAGCCTGCAAGTCGACCATCACGCAGACGCACAAGGTCGCGCCCAACAAACGCGCGTCCGCCGTCTACGACAAGTACTACCCCATCTATCGAAATCTCTACCACGACCTGAAACAACGCTTCCGCGAAATCGCGACGATCGGGTGATTCGGATCCACGAATCTTCACGAATCACACGAATATGAAAACATACGCAGCCTCCGGTTTTCTGCATTTCCGTTCTTATTCGTGCTATTCGTGAAGATTCGTGGATCCGCTTCAGCCCGGCAGCGTCGTCAGCGGAATCGACGTCGATGCGATCGGGTTCAGCAGCGATTCTGCCGTCGCCAGTACCATCGCCGGGGTGACGCGCGTCATGCAGCGGTGGTCGATCGGGCACTTCTTCAACTGGCACGGGCCGCAGTGGACGGGCACTGAGCAGGTGCGCTCTTTTTTGAAGTAGATCTCGGTCCACTCCGGATGAGTGGGCCCGAAGATGGTGACGACCGGTACGTCGAACGCCGCCGCAATATGACGCGGGCCGGTGTCGTTGGTGATCATCAGGTCGCAGCGGCGAACGATCTCCTTCAGCGCGCCCAGCGACATCCCCGCGCGCGACAGGTCGACCGCGCCGGCGTGCTGCATGTGCTCGAGGATCTCCGCGACGATCTTGCGTTCCTTTGCCGCGCCGCTGATGAGCACCGTCGCGCCGTGTTTCTCGATCAATTCGTCCGCCACGTCCGCAAAATACTCCGGCAGCCAGCACTTGGCCGACCCGTACTGCGCGCCCGGGTTCATCAAAATCAGCGGCCGCTTCTCGGGGATCTTCGCCCGCGCGATCACTTCCTCCGCCTCGCGCCGCTCACTGGGGGTGACGAAGAGCTGCATGGTCAGGTCGCGTTCATCCGACCCGAGGTACGACGCCAGCCCCAGGTAATACTTGATGATCGGCGACGGCACATACCGCCCGTCCTTTTTGGGCGGCAGCAGCTTGTCCGAGAGCAGGAAACCGCGTCCGTCACGGTCGTAGCCGACGATCCGCTTGATCCCCGCCATCTTGCAGACCAGCGCCGATTTGAACGACCCCGGCATCAGGATCGCCATGTCGAACCGCCCCTTTCGCAGCCGCGCCGCCAGCCCGATGAACTGCTCTTTGCCGGCCTTCTTTTTCGTCTTGCCCGTGCGGTAGGTGACGAGCTTGTCCGCCCACGGCATGCCGGTGTACATCGCCTTCACGTAGCGCTTGATCAGGTAGCTGATCTGGGCAGCGGGATATCTCTTGCGAATAGCGCGCAGCGCGGGGGTCGCCATCACGGCATCGCCCACCCACGACGGCTGCACAACCAGGATTCTCTGGGGGTCGGACATTCGCGGCGCAGTATAGCAGCGTTCGCGTGCGCTCCCAGCAAGCGCCAATCCGGGAAAACTTCCATGTGATTTGACGTGACATCCGATAACTCCCTGTGGCGTCCTTTGACTACGCACAACGAGGTACCGTCGAATGTCCGAATTTCTGTCGCTCGAATCGTTGGAACACCGTCTGCTGTACGCGCTGACCCCCAGCGATCCGAGGCCGAACACGTTGGGAAAATCGTTCGATATCACCGAGCGACAGGCGCTGTTCGCGCGGCTGACCAACCTGCCCGGCGCGACCTACAGCACACTCCAAACCAACCTGAACTCCAGCAACGTCTCGGCGTTCGATACCAATCTGCTGTCGTACATGCGCTCGCGCACGTCGACGAAATTTTTCTTCCAGCCGGGAAGCGCTGCAACGATCGCGAGTTACGTCGACAGCAATCTCTCGACCGCCGGCCAGACCCAGAAGGCCGACTGGGTGACCGACAGCCGGCTTTTTCCGGAGCAAAGCGCCGTCGACAGCTATTCCATCGTCCTGCCCGCCAACATCAACTGGTCGGACGGTTCGCCGAGCAGCAATCCAGAGTTTATCAGCGCGCTTAACCGACACGAGTGGTGGGTCGATCTCGCGCAGAGCTACCAGTACACGGGCAACAGCAAGTACATCAATGAGCTGATGTACGAACTGTCCGACTGGTCGTACGAGAATCCCACCTTCACGCTGCCGGCCAAAACAAACCAGTGGACGAGCTACGGGTTCAACGTGTCGATCCGTGTGGAAAACTGGCTGATGGCCTACTACAGCGTCCTCGGCAACGGCTCGTGGACGCCAGAGGCTAACTCGCTGATGCTCTACAAGCTCACGCAGCAGGGGGACGTGCTCAACAGCGTTTCTGCCAGCCTGTCAGACTTCAGCAACAACCGCACCGTCTCGATCGGCCGATCGACGATGTTCCTCGGCGAGCTACTGCCCGAACTCAACACCGGCGACGCATGGGAAACGCGCGGCCGGGACGTGGTTTACGCCTCGATCAACGGGCAGTTCTTCGCCGACGGCGTACACCGCGAGCAGTCGCCGGGGTACGCTGTCAACGTTATCGACGACCTGCTCGAAGCCCGTCGACTCGATGCGGTCAATAACGTCAACTGGGCGGATTCCTATCTGAATACCCTCGAGGGCGCGGTCGACGCGCTGTGGCAACAATTGTCGCCCAACGGCAATCGGCCGGCGCTGGGCGACACGTACCGCATCAGCGCCTCGACCATTTTCCTTAAGGCCGGCCTGACCCTCGGTCAGACCAAATGGCCGGAGGCCAAGCCGCGCCCGCGCGACGCCTGGCTCTTCGGCACCGCCGCCATCAATCCGTACCTTGGAAATCCGACCACGCCCGCGCTGGGTTCGCGCGGCAGCACGTTCAGCATGTTAGACAGTGGCAATTACGTGTTTCGCTCCGGCTCCGACACCGGCGCCCGCCAGATCAACTTCAAGGCCGGGCCTAAGGGCGGTCTGCACGGGCATTACGACGAGCTGAGCTTCGAGTTGTTCGGTTACGGCCGCCCGCTCATCGCCGACCCGGGTGCCTACATTTACAACACCGACGCCAAGCACACCTGGGTCGTCAGCACCAAGGCCCACAACACGATCGGCGTCGCCGACTTAAACCACGGCGATCTGTCTGACAACGCGTCAATCCTTGTCAGCGACATCACCAACGTAGCTGGCGGGTACATGATCGGCGCGGGGCACCAGGCGTATCAGTTCCTCGCCGGCGCGCCGAACATGTATCGCTCGATCTGGTACGACGGCGACGACACGATGGTCGTCGTCGATTTCGCCGAGTCGACCACCAGGCAGAACTACGAAACCGGCTTCACCCTCGAGAACCAGAACACCAGCCGCAACCTCGCAAGCGGCCTGATCTACACGAGGAACACCGACGGCCTGGGCAATGTGCGCGTGCAGACGCTGTTGCAGCCCGGGCAGACCGCGTACGCCGCGACGAGCAATATCTTCACCACCAGCGACACGCCGCCGAACCACGTCGATCCGGCGACGCATTACTATGTGCAGCAGCTCAACACCACCTTCGCCGTCTTCGCCCACGTGATCACATCGCACAGCGGCAATACTGCAAACAGCGCGATCGCCACTGCGGCGTGGAAATCAGTCCCGACAAAGTTCGGACAAGGCGCGGTGCTGACGATCAACGGCACCGACATCGCCTTCAGCCCCCCGCGCTTCGATCGGCCCAACAGCGTCGGCCAGACGCGCGGCACGTTCAACGACGTCGCCTACGACAGCAACGGCCGGTTGCACAGTGTCTTCTACGATCGCGATGATCACTCGCTCAAGTACGCAGTCCGCGATACCAACGGCGTGTGGAGCACTGTCGAAACCATCGACAACTCCGGCGATTTCATGGGCTACAACCCGTCGATCGCCATCGACAAGTACAACCGTCCCGGCGTCGCCTATCAGGATGCCAACAACGGCGACCTGCGCTACGCCTATCTCTCGCCGATCACCAACGCGTGGGACGTGCAGGTCGTCGATGTGAAGGGCAGCACCGGCGGGTATCCCAATCTGGTCTTCAGCCGCAACAACACGCCTGCGATCGCTTACTACAACAAGACCAACGGCGACCTTCGCCTGGCGCTGGCAGACACCGCCGGCTGGTTGATCCAGACCATCGACAGCAAAGGCGATGTCGGCCGATTCGCGAGCATCCAGCTCGATCCCAACCGCCCGACCGCCAGCAAGTTCGCCATCGCTTACGAGGACACCACCAGCGCCGACGTGAAGTGGGGCATCCAGTACCAGACCGGCTGGCGATTCGAGACCGTCGACAAAACCATGACGACGGCGGGTGGATACATCTCGATGAAGTTCTACGACTCCGGCGTCGTCGGCGACAGCCGATACCGCAGCGTCGCAACCTACTACGACGCCGGCAAAGGCCAACTCCGCTACGCCTACGACACCGGCGGCGTCGAGGCCGTGCTCTGGTCGAGCAGTGTTATCGCCAGCAAGAAACGCCAGGGCCTCTACAGTAAGCTGGACGTCACCGGCAACAAGCCGCGCGTCTTCTTCTTCGACGGCACTAACAATAACGCGATGTACCTCAGCGCCACCAAGGTGATCGGCGGCGCGTGGACCCTCTCCGTGCTCGGCTCCGGCGGCCGCGAAATCCACTACGCGACGCTCGGCGGAGCGTACACCTACACGTCACTTGACGAAGCGACAGGATTCCTGACGGTGAAGGGGCTGTAAGGATCGACGACGGCCCATCTCGTTGTCATCCTGAGGTACTCCGAAGGATCTACTGGCCCCGTAAACGCGCGATGGGTTTCGAGCCGCATTAGAATGCGACGTCATGCACCGGCATTGGACGTACATCATGGCGTCGTAGTCGCGCGTGCTGTACGTCGGCGTGACGAACGATCTCCAGCGCCGCACAACGCAACACCGGCAGAAAACGATTCCCGGCTTCACGTCGCGATACAACTGCAGCCGGCTCGTCCGGTACCAGGGATTCGGGCGCATCGACGATGCGATCGCTGCAGCAAAGAAAATCAAAGGCTGGACGCGCACGAAGAAGATCACATTGATTGAGGAGATGAATCCGGCGTGGGATGATCTTCCGGTTGGGTGAGCGCGCCTACACGCGGCCAGTAGATCCTTCGGGGTACCTCAGGATGACAAGGGCTTGTCTGCTGACGACGGCGTCTCGTCCGTCGAAGGCTTTTTCCTGAACGAATGCTCGGTCCCGGCCAGGATGCGGGCGATGTTCTTGCGGTGTTTGAAGATGATCAGCGTCGCCATCAGGATCGCGAAGATCAGCAGCGGCAGCAGTTCACCGAAGACGGGCCAGTGGAAGTAGGAGCCTGCCAGAATGAACAGCGCGGGAAAGACCGCCGAGCCGAGAATCGACCCGATGCTGACCGTGCGGGTGATTGCGAAGACGATCAGAAATACACCGATTGCGCCGGTGCCGGGGATGGTGTAGTAGGGGAACAGGCCGAGGATCACGCCCGCGCTCGTGGCGACGCCCTTGCCGCCTTTGAACTTGATGTAGACAGGAAAAAGGTGTCCGACAATGGCAGACAGGCCGACTGCCATCCAGAGGACGTACGGTTTTTGGGTCGGATCGAGGTGGCGCACCACCCACGCCGCCGCGATCATGGGGAGCAGGCCCTTCAGCAGGTCGAGGGTGAAGACCAGCGCAAAGTACCGACCGCCCAGTAGTCGGCCGAGGTTGGTGGCGCCGATGTTTCCGCTGCCGCTGGTGCGCGGGTCGATCCCTTTCATCCGTCCCACGATCAAGCCGAACGGGATTGCCCCGATGAAGTAGGCGATCACCGCGAGCACGCCAAGCTTTGCCTCAATCGACATGCCGCCCGTTGTAACGGCGCAGCGGCAGCGAATCCAAGGGTTGCGGCCCGGAATGCCGAAGTCCTCGGCGCACCGCACGCGCGGAAGAGCGCAAGTGCTGCGCGACCCGATTGGTCAAACCCGCGATTCTGCGCCACGGCACCCACATTCACCTCTGGCACGCCCCTCGCTTTGCATTCCGATGAGAAGTCGTGCGCACATGGAGGTGCGAATCGTGAATGAGACTGTGCTGAACCTCGGAGAGCGGATCGTCCTGGCCGCAAGGCTGGCGGCGCTCGAGCACATGCGGCAGGCAATGGATCAGGACGTTCACCTGTCGCAAACCATCGATCAGACCCACAACGAGCCGCTGCTGGCAGAGCTGAAGCAGCGCTGGGACCACCTGTTCGATTCACCCACCACACCCAGGCAGAAGGGGGCCGCGTGATCTACGGGCTTTATTTATCGGCGACCGGGATCGCCACGGCGTCGCACCAGCAGGACGTCATCGCCAACAACATCGCCAACGCCGAGACCGGCGGCTTCAAGCGAACGATGGCGGTGATGGAACAACGCCGTGTCGAATCACAGGTCATGCAGGCGGCGGGCCTGGCCAATCCACTGTTCGACAAGATCGGCGGCGGACAACTGCTCGCGCCGACCTACGTCGATTTCAGCCAAGGCGAGGTCGAGCAGTCAAGCAACAACTTCGACACCGCGGTCCTCGGCGACGGCTTCATCGCGGTGCAGGACAAAGGCGAGCTTCGCCTCACCCGCGCCGGATCGATGATGCTTGATCGCGAAGGCAATCTCATCACGCTGCAAGGCCACAAAGTGCTCGGCACCGACAAGAATCCGATCAAGATCAACGGCTACCAGCAGCACGAATTGAGCATCGGTGAAGACGGCACGATCACGCACAACAACGAGGCGTTGGCGAAGATCGGTCTGCTCGATTCGCCGACCCCGCAGTTGCTCAAGCCCGTCGGCCAGAGCCTGCTCAAACCCGTCGGCGACGCCCAGCTCGTGCCCGCCTCGGGCAAGTTGATGCGAAATATGAGTGAGCGCGCCAACGTCGATCCGACGATCGAGCTCACCCGTCTCATGGAGGCCCAGCGTCTGCTGGAGACCAACGCCAACATGATCAAGTACCAGGACGCCACGCTCGGCAAACTCGTCAGCGAAGTCGGCAAGATCGGATGATTTGAAATGCTGAATTCTGAATGATGAATGCTGAAACCGGCACGCCGAAGGTGCTTCTTCTGCAGTTCAGAATTAAGAATTCAACATTCAGCATTTTCTACTATGGCTATCACCGCACTCAACTCCGCAGCGACCGGCCTCCGGGCTCTTTCGACGCGCATCGACGTGGTGGCGAACAATCTCGCCAACGCCGAAACCAACGCATTCAAGCGGATGCGCACCAACTTTGAAGATCTGATGTACCTGGTGCAGAAGCAGCCGGGCGCGCAGAACTCCAGCGGCGAACTCTCGCCAGCCGGCATCTTCGTCGGGCTGGGCGTCAAGATCAGCAACACCCAGCTCGACCTCGAGCAAGGTTCGCTGGAAAGCACCGGCCGACAGCTCGACGTCTCAATCAGCGGGCAGGGATTCTTTCGAGTGAAGACCAACGTCGGCGACGGCTTCGCCTACACCCGCAACGGCAACCTGTTCACCAACAAGGACGGCGACATCGTCCTGGGACTCGGCGACGGCTACCGGCTCGACCCGCCCATCACCCTCCCGAGCGATACCAAGGAAGTGAACATCAGCGCCAACGGCGTCGTCCAAGTGACCCGCGCCGACTCGGTCAACAAGGAGACCGTCGGCAACATCAAGCTCTACCAGTTCGTCAACCCCAACGGCCTCAACCTCGTCGGCGGCAGCCTGTATCAGCAGACCGACAGCTCCGGCGAGGCTGTCGAGAACACGCCCGGTGAAAACGGCTCGGGCACGCTGCAGCAGAGCTTCCTCGAATCCAGCAACGTCGATCCGGTCAAGGAACTCGTCACATTGATCAAGACTCAACGCTCGTTCGAACTCAACAGCCAGTCGATCCAGACCGCCGACCAGGCGCTGCAGACGATCGGCAACCTGCGTCGCATGTAATGGAAGCGGATGAATTGAGGGAAAAAGGAGTTTCCGTCATGAACTTCCCGAACGGCAACGGCAAGGAAATCGCAACCACCAGGATGGTGTTGTTCCTGTTCGTCGTCGCAATGCTCGCGCACCTGTGCAGCTATCAGCTCGCCCACGGTGCCGAGGAAAAATTTGTGCCCGGCAGCGGGCGATTCTCGCGCGGCGTGTCGATCGAGATGCGCGGCGAGTCAGCGGTCGTCGGAGACGAGATCCGCCTCAGGAACATCGCCCGCTGGAGCGACGCCGACAAAGACGTGCTCGACCCGATCGGCGATCTCATCGTTGCCCGCCTCGGCTCGGGCAACGGATTTCGCACCATCAGCATCAACGAGATCAAAGGCCTCCTGCGTGACGCCGGCGTGAACATCGCGACGGTCAACTTCGCCGGCCCGATGTCGTGTACTGTCAGCCGCACCGACGTCAGCTTCGACCAGGGTGCCGCCCTCGAGCAGTGGGCGACAGCCAAGGAAGTGTCTGACAAGTCTCCCGTGAAGTTCGCCGACACCCCGCCCGCGACCACACAAAGGGCGAAAATCGACCGGACGCCTGTCGCACAAGTGGCAGACAACCCGTACCGCTCGCTGCGCGACATCATCGAAGGCGAGTATGCCCAGCGGATCGGCGTGCCGCGTGAATTGCTGCAGATCACCTTCCGGCAACAGGACGAAAAGATGCTGCGGCTCACCGAGCCGCACTTCCAGTTCGACGTCCAGCCGCAGCGGGCGA
>JBBRFH010000113.1:0-10741 GCA_038224615.1 Tepidisphaerales bacterium | reverse complement strand
GCGGCCGTGTCGCGCGGATGACGGCGCTGGTGCAGGACATCGTCGAGAAAAGCGTTGAATCCGTCGTTAACCTCGACGAGAAACTCGCCCGCGAAACAATCAGCTTCGACAACCGCATCGACGAAGAGGAAGTACACATCGAGAAGCAGGCGATTGACCTGCTCGCTCTCTACCAGCCGGCCGCCAGCGACCTGCGGATGATCACGACGATCATCAAGGTGAACGGCGACTTCGAGCGCATCGCCGACTGCGCCGTCAACATCGCCCAGCGCGTGCCGCTCTTGGCCAAGATGGGCGATTACATTGTCTCGACCGACCTGCGGCTGATGAGCAACGCAGTCGTCAAGATGCTGCGTGACACGATCAACGCGTTCAATCTCAGCGACATCGACCAGGCCAAGCAAGTGCTGCGGGCCGACGACGTGCTCGACGCGCTGTACCAGCAGATCGTCCAGGAGACGCTCACCCTGCTGGAAAGCGACGGCCACCGCGTCAACCGCGACCTGAGCACGATGACGATCGCCAAAAACATCGAGCGCATCGGCGACCACTGCACCAACATCGCCGAGGACATCGTCTACGTGCAGTCCGGTCACATCATTCGCCACCGCAATGCGGGGTAAGCCGAACGGATACGCGACAGAGTCACCGAAAAATGCGCCGACCCGATGTGTGTTGAAAGCGAAAAACGCACTCCGCGCCGGGCACCATCGTCAAGCTCACTTCAGTGAGCGTGCTTGGTCCAGGCAACGAAGCATCTGCAGAACACGTCGGTTCATCTCGATCCCGCTTGTCTTGATCCCGCTTATCTCGATCTCGCTTATCTCGATCTCGCTTATCTCGATCTCTTTGTGTTCTTGACGCCCGACTTGCGCCTGCGGGGCTTGGTGGTCACGGCTGAGGCGAGTGGGGTTTGCAGCGAGAGTTCGATGCCGAAGATCTGCGCCAGATCTGCGTCGGCGACGGTGGGCGAACCCGACCGGTCCCCGTCGCGCAGCATTTTCGACGCAGCCGCACCGACCTGAGCGAGCAGTTCAAGGTGATCGACGCCGCGCAAGGTGAACAGCAGTTCAGGCGACTCATCCAGCCTCGAACCGACGCCGTACAGGCACGCCGCAAGATGCTTGCAGAGGCGCGCGAAGTCGGGGCAGTTGCAGTCGAGCCGGAAATCGTCGGCGTCGGGGAACATCCCCTTCTGCGGATCAATCAGCACCCGCATCACCTCCGCCGACAGCTTTCCCTGCAGCAGTTCGACCAGCGAGCCAACCCGGCCGGCGCACTGCGCCTTGATCGACGCCCATCGCTTGGGCGGAAGCGGGTCGATGTCGATGGCAATCTTGTACGGCCTCGTCCCGGCGACGATCGCCTCGATGCGCCCCGGCTTGATCTCCAGATGAACGACCGACCCGTTGCGCGCGTATGACTTGCCCCTGGCGAGGCGCGATTCAAAATCACTCAACTGCTCGATGTGATCGCACCACGCCTTGCCCCAGAAGGTTTTCGCGATCTCGCGGCCTTCGATGACGATCGGCGCAACGTGCTTCCCCGCCTTGCGCATCTTCTCCGCCTCGCGCGCCGCCTTGGCCCGCTTCGCGGCGACGCTCACATAAGGTTGGTTGTAAAACCAGCTCATTTGTCATGCCCGAAACGGGAACCACCGATTTCACCGATTTCACAGATGAAGCCGGAAACCAATCTGTGCAATCTGTGTCATCTGTGGTTCCTTCTCTTCTACGCATCCGTCGCGCGTCGCAAATCCAGCGACACGAAGTTTAGCAGATCGCGGTCGTTCATTTCCGTCAACAATTTTTCCGCCCCGTGCTCGCCGCCCAGGATGTCGGTCGACAGGCCGACTTTTTCTTCGATCAGCGCGTCGATGCGTTCTTCGACGGTGCCCTTGCAGATGAACTTGTGTACGAGCACGTTCTGCTTCTGGCCGATGCGGAAGGCGCGGTCGGTCGCCTGGTTCTCGACCGCCGGGTTCCACCAGCGGTCAAAATGGATGACGTTGGCGGCGGCGGTCAGGTTCAGGCCCGTGCCACCGGCCTTGATCGACAGCACAAAAAACGGCGGGCCGTCGTCGCGCTGAAACTGCTCGACCATTGTCTTGCGCTGCTTGATGGCGGTGCTCCCGTGCAGCACGAGGCCCGGCCGCCTGAACACCGTCGCCAGGTACGCCGCGATCGGGTCGGTCATCTCGCGGAACTGCGTGAAGACCAGCACCCGCTGCTGCCGCTCGGCGAGTTCTTCACAGATCTCCCCAAGCCGCCCGAACTTGCCGCTGAGCTGCGCGTCGAAATCGCCATCGCCGAGAAACTGTGCCGGGTGATTGCAGATCTGCTTGAACCGCATCAGGTACGCCAGCACCAGCCCGCGGCGTTGGATGCCCTCGGACATTTCGTCCAGTTCGCGCGTCATCCGGTCGACGGCCTGCTGATAAATCTTCGCCTGCTGCTTGCTCAGTGTGCAGAACGATTTCATCTCGGTCTTATCCGGCAGGTCGGCGATGATCGAGCGGTCGGTCTTCATCCTTCTCAAGATGTACGGCTGCACCAGCCGGCGCAGCGCGACGTAGCGGTCGCGCGAATCGTTCTCGTTCGCTTTCTTCGCATACCCCGCAAACGCCTTGGCCGACCCGAGCAGGCCGGGATTGAGGAAGTCGAACAACGACCAGAGATCGGACAAGCGGTTCTCGATCGGCGTGCCCGAGAGCGCAACCCGCATGTCGGCCTTGATCTGCTTGGCGGCCTTGGACTGCCGGGCGCCGGCGTTCTTGATCGCCTGCGCCTCGTCAAGCACCACGAGGCGCCATTGATGCTCGCGCAGCGCATCGAGCCGCGCCAGCATCGTGTAGGTCGTGATGACCAGGTCGTGCCGATCGAACTGATCCGCAAGTTTCGGATCGTTCACGTCGGCTTCGGACGAATGCGCCACGAATGCGCTGAGCGACGGCGCGAACCGCGCCAACTCCGCCCGCCAATTCGGAATCAGCGAAGCGGGAACAACAAGCAACGACGCCCTCTGGTCCCCCGGAACGGGACGGGCCGGATCATGGCTGACGCGAAGGTGCAACAGCAGCGCAATCACCTGCACCGTCTTCCCCAGCCCCATGTCGTCCGCCAGGCACGCCCCGAGTTGCAGTTGCGTCATAAACCGCAGCCACTGGACGCCCTTCGCCTGGTACGGCCGCAGCGTCGCGTGCAGTGTGGAAGGCGCCGGCGACTCCGACGGCTCGCGCAACTGCTTCAGCGTTTCGCCCAGCCATTCGCCGGGCTTGATGCCGACCCAGTCGTGGTCGATCGGCGTGTCCTTCGCTTCGTCCACCTGCCGCGGCATGCCCGAGAGCAGGCGCATGCCCTCGACAAAGCTGATCCCGTCCTCGGCCGTCTGCTCGATCTTGCGCCAGTGTTGCAGCGCCTGCGCCAGCCGGTCGTTGTCGATCTCCACCCACTGTCCGCGGATCTGGATGAGGTGGTCGGTGGCATTGAGAAGCTGATCGAGTTCTTCCTGGGTGAGCGAATGATCGCCGAGCGTGACCTGGACGTTGAAGTCCAGCAGCGCGTCGATGCCGAGGGTGTTCTTCGGCTTGCTGCCGACCTTCACACTGACCATCGGCCGGCTCGCCTGGCGCTTCTGCCACCAGTCGGGCACGCGCACCGTCAGCCCTGATGATTCGAGCGCCGGGACGTTCGACAAAAATTGGTACGCCTGCTTCGGCTCCCACGCCAGCGGCCGATAGACCTGCCCGCTTTCGACCAGCGTCTTCGCCCACGCGCTGGCAACCGTCGCGTTGCTCACCGGCTGAAGCAGCTTTAACAGCGCCGGCTTGTCCTTCGCATCCGAGTACTGCTGCAGCGCCCGCGACAGCGGCACATGCTGCGGCTTGCCATTGGCGGCGATGCCGACGGTGTACGTCGCCAGGAACGCGAACGGCAGTTCCGGGTCGCGCTTGTTCTCCGCAAGGTGAAACGTCACCCGCCCGACCGCGTGCCACGACGGATGCAACGATTCGAGAAACCCGTTAAGCCCGTCCGCCTCATGCGCGATGCGCCCGCGCGCCAGCGCATCGACATCGCGCCACCACGCCCCAAGCACGTCGGCCGACAGATACTCCGCCCCGACGATCGGCGGCGCTGCCATCGCGACAAACGCCAGATCCTCCGGCCCGGGCGGGTCGATCGCCTGGACCTCCGCGCCCGCCGTCTGACACAACCGCGTGATATAACGCCGTGCGAAATCCCGCGCGAACGAAAGCCCCACCGGCACGTCAACCTTCAGCGCCTCGCCGACGAGAAACAACAGCCCATTGGCAGTGGATTGTGCGAACTCCTCCGCAACCCGCGCCAGCGCCGCCGGCGCCCCATCCGCCACATCCACCAGCGCATGCCCCTGTGGCGTCACGCGGAGATCGACGATTGGAGCGGCTACGGACAAGGCCCGCATTATAGGGTGCGATTCATCGCACCACGAGTGTCCGAAATGCCTGTATGCGAAGCCCCGACGATTTGGCATAATCCGTGATATGAAGACGTTCGCGACGCCTCTGAGCGATGATGCCTACGACGACCTGCGTTGTGTGACAACGCATCTCGGCGTCGCGCCCGAGGACTTCGCCCGCCACGTGCTCGCGCGGGCCATCAGCCGTCAGAAAACTCGCATGCTCGAGGCCCAGCACCAGGAAGGCTACGCGCGCCAGCCGGTCAAGCCCGGCGAGTTCGACCTGAACGCCGCCGACCCACTTTTGCCGGATAGCGATGAAACGTGGTGAGATCCGCTACTACGAATTCGCTTCGCCGGACAAACGCCGCCCGGTGCTATTGTTGTCGCGCGACACCGCGATCCGGCAATTGAACGATATCACGGTTGCGCCGATCACGAGCACGATCCGAAATCTGCCGACGGAAGTGCCGCTCGACGAGACGGACGGCATGCCGAAGCGCTGCGCCATCAACCTCGATCACCTGCAAACCGTCCCCAAGCACCGCATCGGTGACCGCCTGACCGAGTCGGCGCTGCAAAACTGGACGCCGTCGAACGTGCCTTGCTCTTTGCGCTGGGGTTCCGCGACGAGGTGTGACGCACCGCCGGTGCGTCGCCACGCTTGCGCTCCAAACAGCGGCGGCAACCAGCATGAAAGTTGACCCAGCCCGGCCGATTTTACCGCCGACTTTTGCGAGCGGCGGTGGTATGAATTGGAGTGGGTTTGGCGCGGCGCGGCAAGAGCGCCCGGTGCAGCTCTTTGGCATGTGAATAATGGGCATGTGAATGAAGTCGCGATCGCGCAGGCGTGGAAATCCCCACCATTGCGGCCGGGATGGTGGGGAAATGTAGCAGATGTAGCAGGTGCTACAGGGGGTGATACATCGCTCGATATCGACTTAAGTTATTTATCGTTAATGACTTATGCCAATCGAGCGGGGCCCAAATGTAGCAAAATGTATCAGGTGTGCGCCGGCGACACGACGCGATCCTGGGCGTGTTCGGCTCCAACGAGAGCGGGCGGGTGTGCGTTACGGCGCGTCGACGGGGGCGAACGCGGAGTCGGCTTCGGGGAACGTACACGTCACGGTCGTCCCGCGGCCAACCGTGCTGTCGATGGCGACCTGGGCACCGAGCGCGGCGGCGGCGTGCTTGACGATCGCCAGGCCCAGCCCGGTCCCGCGACCCGCCGAACCGCTGCGGGCGGAGTCGACCTGGTAGAAACGCTCGAAGACCCGGTCCAGGTGCTGCGGCGGGATGCCGATGCCGGTGTCGGTAACGCTCAGCACCAACTGCGATTGCCCGTCGCGTTCCTCACGCCGCAGGTTGACCATGACCCGGCCACCCTCGGGGGTGTACTTGATCGAGTTCTCGACCAGGTTTTTCATGATCAGATCGAGCAGCTTGCGGTCGGACTGGAAGACCAATGCCGCGTCCCCATCGAGCGCGAAATCGAGCTTCTTGTTACGCGCCAGCGACCCCATCGCGCTGCGCGTGGAAGCCAGCAGGTCGGTGCCGCGGACCTCGGCGTACTCGGGCTTGAGCTCGACGTTCTCGACGCGCGACAGGTCGAGCAGGTCCTGCAGCATGGCCTCGAGCCGCTGCATGTGTCCGCCGATGATCTCGATGCAGCGGGCGGACTGATCGGGGTCATCGGTGTAGACTTCGCAGAGCGTCTCGAAGGCGATCTTGATGGCGGCGATGGGCGTGCGCAGCTCGTGGCTGGCATTGGCGACGAAGTCGGTCTTCATCTGCACGGTCGCCGCGAGCCGGCTGACGTCGCGCAACACCAGCAGCACGCCGCCGGTGCCGGTGCGGGCGACGACCGACTGATAGACATGCTTCTGTGCGTCGCGTACGGCGCGGATTTCACGGACGAGCGTCTGGGGCTGGCCGGCGGCGTCGGCGCCGAGCGATTCGTAGACGTCCACCAGCGACGCTTCGCCGAGGATGGAAATCAGCTTCTGCCCCATGGCCTGCCGGGGCGTCATCGACAGAAACCGGGCGGCCGGCTCGTTGATGAGGATCACGCGTTGCTGCGGATCGGTGAGGAGAATCGGGTCGGGAAGCGACTCGACGAGCGTGGTCAGATACGTCCGCTGTTGCTGAAGCAACAGCAACTCGGTCTGCACCTGCTCAGCAAAGTAGTTGAGCTGGTTGGCGAACAACTGCCCCGCAGCCGACGCGGCAGGAAGCGGGGAACGCGCGTCCCACGCACCGCCGGCGAGTCGTTCCACCGTCGACGCCACCTGCTGGACAGGCTCAATCCACTGGCGGCGCAGCCGGTGTGCCAGCCAGAACAGCGCGAGGAGGATAATGGTTACCGTCGCCGCCAGTTCGATCAGCAGCATGTGCGGCCGCAGTTCGCCTCTGGCGACGCCGACGCCGACGCGGTAACAGATCCATCCACTGAGCAGCGCGACCGCAACGATCACGGCCGCAGTCGGCGCGATCAGGTGAGAGGGTCGCCAGTGACGATTCATGGGTGGGATTCTATCGACGAGTCGCAAAGGATGCGTGGGTCCGAAACCGGATTACCCCGGCAGCTTGGCGGGCTCGTCGTGGGTGGGGGCGGGGAGACGCCCCTCGTCTTCGAGGATCTCGCGCACGTAGTCCTTGATGCGGTTGTCGTTGAGGAGCTGGCTCATCAGGATGCGGCGATAGCCGATATTGCGGAGGCTTTCCTGGACGGCATCGGTGCGCTCGACGGTGAGTTTCTGGTTCTGCTTGTGCAATGCCTCTTCGAGCGCTTCGTTCTCGAGAAGCAGGGCATACATGGCGTCGGACTTCTTCCCGCCCGATCCGAACAATCCGCCGAAGCCCGCGGCCTTCTTGCGGTAGTCTTCGACGCGCTTGTTCAGCGTGTCGTTGTCGGCCGTCACCGTCGCGACCTGCTGCTTGAGTTGTGCGATCTCGCCCTCGTAGAGTTTCTTAAATCCTGTCTGGGTGGTGAACAGGTCCTTCTGGTTCTGATCGAGTTGCCGCTGAAAACGTCCCGACGCCATCCAAGCCCCGACCCTGTACCCGATCACCAACAGCAACCCCGCCGCGACGGCAAGGCAGACGTAAATGAGGATCTCTGTGGCATGCGATTCAAACGTGACCATACGGCGAGTATAGACGGGTCGGCCGGACTGAAACACTCTCAAGCCGCCGCGGGCGGATCAAATGTGACGCCGCGATAAATATCGGCGGTGTTCAGCTCGACGTCGAGGGCGTTCAGCCAGACCGTCGACGCCTCACCCGTCACGACGCGCAGAAGCCAGGTGCCATCGTCACGACGAAAGAAGGTCTGTATCTCGGCCCGGTCCTGAAAGACCAGCATGTACTCACGAAGCGATTCCAGTTGACGATCGCGATCGAACTTATCGCCACGGTCTGACGCGATCGTGCCCGGCGACAGGACTTCGACGATCACGACCGGATTCGTCACCGTGTTCTTTCCCGGATCGCGTGGATCGAATTCCAGCGGACCGCAGATCACGCTGACGTCGGGATAATGCGTATAAGGCGAGTTGGGGATGCCGATGAGGAGATTGGAATCGAAGACGTTGCAGGGCTTGCCGGTAAGCGCGTTGCCGATGGCTCGGCTGACGTTGGCAGTCACCAGGCTATGGCGCGGCGAGCCGCCCGCCATTGCGACCGCATACCCGTTGAGGTAATCGTGCTTGACCTCGGACCCGGCCTCGCGGCGAAAATACTCGTCAAGCGTCAAGCGAGGGAGATCAACCGGAACGCTGCTCACGTCAGCGATTCTACCCTCCGCGACGAATCGAGCCTACCTCCAATTCAGGCGATGGCGTCACTCCCCGCCGTCGTTGGTTTCCTGAAGCCGATAGCCGACGCCGCGGACGGTGTGGATCAGCCAGTTGGCCTCGCCGAGCTTTTTGCGGATCGCGGTGACGTGGACGTCGATGGCGCGATCGGTGACGAAGACGTCGGCGCCCATCGCCTTGTCCATGAGTTGGTCGCGCGTCAGCACCCGGCCGCGCGCGGTAACCAGCGCGGTCAGGAGTTTGAACTCCGTCAGCGTGAGCTTGATCGATTCGCCGTCGACGAGCGCCTCGTGCTTTTCGGTGTCGATCGTCAGCGGACCCGCGCGGAGAAAGTTGCCTTCCTCGGCAGCGGCATTGGCGGCGGCGGCGGCCTCCTTGCGGCGGAGGATCGTGCCCAGGCGGGCCAGCAGGATTTTCATGCTGAAGGGCTTGGTGACGTAGTCGTCGGCGCCGATCGACAGGCCCACCACGACGTCGGTCTCCTCGCTGCGCGCCGTCAGCATGAGCACAGGGATGCCGGCGGTTTTCGGGTCCGCCTTGAGCCGGCGCGTGACCTCCGTGCCGTCGAGGCCCGGCATCATCAGGTCAAGGATGATCAGGTCCGGCAGTTCACGTTCGGCGGTGGCGATGGCGTCATGCCCGTTGTGGGCGGCGAGCGCGGCGTACCCGTGGCGCACGAGGTTGTACGACACCATCTCGACGATGTCCTTCTCGTCGTCGACGACGAGAATTTTCTTCTTCGTCACCTGTTGGCTCCCGTTGCCGGGCGTCACGCGCGCCATCGTTTCAAGGCTTTTTGTCATCATCTCGTCCTTCAGACGCTCAACATGATCCAAGCGGTAGGCGAATCCTGTCAAGTCCCTAACCCGGACTTAGCGCTGCGCTGGGGCATTGCTCACGGTTGGCGGCCCTGGCGCGGGTCGGGTTGCGGCGTGTTTCCTGCTAGACTTACATGCCGATGCCAGAACTGGTCCCTACCAAGCTGTCCCTGAAGCGGGACGAACACCTGCAGATCACCTGGCCCGACGGGCGCGTGGTGACCTATCCGATCGGATACCTGCGGTCGCACTGCCCCTGCGCGCTGTGCAAGAAAGTGCGCGAAACACCCGCGCCCAAGGCCCGCCTGAATATCCTGCCCGGCAATTATACACAACCGCTCTCGGTAGTGTCGGCGGAGATGGTCGGTAACTACGCCTTGCGGCTGCACTGGTCCGATAATCACGGGTCGGGCATCTACTCCTTCGATTATCTGCTCGAAATCGCACCCGGTCCCCAATAAGGGGCACGGCGTATTGATGCGAACACCCCGAAATCCCGATGTAAATGGGGCATCACCGGCTCGGGACGTCTCGGCAGATGCGATCGATGGATCGCGGTCCGAGCGGACAGCACACAGGCAAGGGTCGTTCCTGTGCGCGCGTCGGCCCGGCACGCTTCCTGTGGGTGATGCGAGAAGGCGAAGTCACTGGATGTACACGACGCTCAAACGAGCGACCGCCCCGCTGCTCAGCACGATCGGCCAGTTCTGGCCGGATTGTGCGTCGGCGCGTCTGCTGGTCCGGCGCGGCCGGCACACCTGCCTGATCGACACCTCCGCCGATGCGGAACGGCCGCTCACGCTGCGTTCGCGGGTCATCGACGACGTCGCCGTCGGCGCCGTCGTCTCGGTCGCGTCGGCTGATGCGCTGCCCGAACCGCTTCACGCGCTCGGCCCGATCGTCGATGTCGGCCCCCTCACGATCTGCCCGGTGCCAACGGGCAGTGGAACGAATCTTGCCCTCTTGCTGCTTTCGCACCGGCCTCAGACGTCCGTCACCGACGCCGTGCTGATGCTCATGCGCGGCGTTGCACAGACGCTCGGCGTCGTGCTCGAAACGCTCGACTCGGCCGAGGGGCAATCTGCGGCATCTCTCCACGACGGACTGACCCACCTTCCGAACCGCGCCCTGTTCACAGCCCGACTCACCGACGAGATCGGCGGTGCCTTGCGGAGCAGCGCCCGGCTGGGCGTGCTGACGATCGACCTCGACGGCTTCTCCGCCATCAACACCCAGCACGGCCGAACCATCGGCGACCGGGTGCTGCAGAAGATCGCCGCCCGTCTACATCACGCGGTCCGCCGATCCGACTTCCTGGCGCGACTGAGTGACGACGAGTTCGGCCTGATCGCGCCGACGCTGACCGAGCCGTTCGGCGGTGCCCACGTCGCGCAGCGGCTGCTTAAGGTGATCAACCAACCGCTCGAGGTCGATGGGATCTCCCTGGTCCCCAGCGCCAGCGTCGGCATCTCCATCACCCCGCTCGACGGCGTCGACGCCCAGCAACTCCTGCTCAACTCGCACACCGCCATGCACCGCGCGAAGATGCGCGGCGCCAACCAGTTCGAGTATTTCACCCCGCAGATGAACGCAGACGCGATGGAGCGACTCGAGATGGAGAGCCGGCTGCGGCTGGCGCTGGACAAGCACGAACTGCTCCTGCACTAC
>JBBRFH010000112.1:0-10809 GCA_038224615.1 Tepidisphaerales bacterium | reverse complement strand
CGTCGGCAATGGCCGACCGGAACTGCTGGCGGAGTTGTTCGAGGATCGTCTGCATTCGGAATCCGTTTGGAATCGAAAGCCCCTAAAGTTACCATGCTGCGTCGGTTCTGACCAACCGCACTGGACGCACGGATGTTTCGTACCCCTGCACAGGATGCACACCCCATGAGAAAACTGTTCGCGTCGCTCGGATTGTCGGCCGCTTTCTTCGGTTCCTCGCTAATGGCGGCCGGTCCGACGACCGCGCCGTCGGCGCTGCTGGATTCGATCCGCGATCAGACCTGGGACAACATTCCCCAGCGCCTGCGCCTCCAATACGCCTCGGCCGGGGGGACGATCGAGCTTGACCAGGCCAAGATCGGCACATGGATCAAGGATTTCAGCGCCAAGCAGGATCGTTTTCGCACCGAACGGCAAAAGAGTTACGACACCGCCGTCCGCGACACCCGCATCCTGCAGGACGGCGGCTATACCGACCTGGCGATGGACGGCCTGGCCGACTGCTACACGCTTTCGGCGGACAAGAAGGCGTTCGTTAAGGATGGCTGGGTCAAGCAGTTGCGCGATGCCTCGGTGACCGCCGCCAACACCTCCGCCGTCGCCGGCGAATGGCTCAAGGCGCGGCGCATCTACAGCAATCTCAGCGTCCTCGAACCGGCCGACTCAAAGTGGACGCACGCGATGGAGGACATGGTCCGCCGCGTGCGACTGCTGACGCGCTACGCGCCCGAATCGTTCGCCGACGTGCTGAAGAAGGAAGTGGCGTACCGCAAGGAGGCGCGCAAGTACCTCGTCGCCACCACGCAGCCTTCCACCCAACCCGCGACCCAACCGACGGCCGAGAACAAGAACGAGAACGAGGACCAGATCGGCGCCAATCTCAAGAGCGACTGGAAGCAGGAACTCAACGGCATTCGCATGAGCATGCTCACCGAGGCCCTCGGCGACGCACAAACCAACTACTACAAGGACGTCAACTACAGCCAGTTGCTCAAGGGCGGCCTGAACGCGATGCGCATCGTCGCGACCACGCCGGGCCTGGAGAAGGCCTTTGATTCACTGGGCGACGCGCGAAAGACCCAGGCGTTCCTCGAAGTGGTGGCCGAGCAGATTCAACGCATCGAGAATAAGCCCGTCAATCGTGACATGTACACGCGCGTGCTGACCAATGTGCAGGCCGCCAATCTGCAGACACTGAACCTGCCCGAGGAAGTGCTGGTCAATGAGTTTGCCGACGGCGCCTTCGCCACGCTCGACCCGTTCAGCAGCATGATCTGGCCGAGCGACATGGAGGAGTTCCGCACCAGCACGCAAGGCGAGTTTTCCGGCGTGGGCATCTCGATCCAGGAACTCGACGGACAAATCAAGGTCGTCACACCGCTGGAAGACAGCCCCGCGCTCAAGGCCGGCATCCGCGCCGGGGACTTCATCACCCATATCAACGGCAAGACCGCCAAGGGGATTACCACCCTGCAGGCCAAGCGCCAGATCACCGGTCCGACCGGCACGCAGGTGACGATCCAAATCAAGAGCCCGGATGAAACGGTCAAGGAGTACACCCTTACCCGGCAGACGATCAAGGTGGCGAGCATCAAGGGCTGGGTACACCAGCCGAAGGGCGGGTGGGACTACCTGATCGACGACGACAACCGCATCGCCTACATGCGGCTGACGAACTTCACCAAGGAATCGTCGAACGAGCTGAACCGCGCCATCGGTGAGGTGCAGCAGCAGGGTGCCAGGGCGTTCGTGCTCGACCTTCGCTCCAACCCCGGCGGCCTGCTGACGGCGGCGACGGAAATCGCGGACAAGTTTTTAACCAGCGGGAAAATCGTCAGCACCCAGTCCCTCCGCGACAACGCCGGCCCGGAGTCGCGCATCGACGCCCACGAGAGCGATGACGACGTGCGGATTCCCATGGTCGTGCTCGTCAATCAGTACAGCGCGTCGGCCAGCGAGATCGTCTCCGGCGCCCTGCGCGACCAGAAGCGAGCCACAATCATCGGGGAGCGCACCTTCGGCAAGGGCAGCGTGCAGATGCTCTTCCCGCTCGACAAGCAGTCGGCGTTCCTCAAGCTGACGACCAGCCACTACTACCTGCCCAACGGCAAGTGCATCCACCGCGAGGAAAACGCGACCGAGTGGGGCGTCGATCCAGACCTGCTCGTCGAGCTCACGCCCGACCAGATGCGCAAGATCATCGACGCCCGTACCGAGCTTGACATCCTGCGCGACCTCAAGGCCGGCGACGAGAAGCAACTCAAGACCACCGGCGAACTGCTCGACAGCGACCTCCAACTCAGCGCCGCTTTGTTCGTCCTCCGCCTGCAACTAGCTGGGGCACCGGGGGTGTGACGGGTTGAATTGTGCCGCGAAGGTGCGATGAGCGCAAAGCTGAACGCGAAGAATGTCTGAAAACGAAAGACACGGAACTGGCGAGTCCAGTTCCGTGTCTTTGTTTTCTTCGCGTTTACCTTCGCGCTCATCGCATTTTCGCGGCCCGCATTTCCTACTCCGCCTGCGCGTGCAGATCGGCCGGCTGGGTGGCGGGTGTGGCGGGGGTGGCCATGGCGGTGCGGGCGACGACCGTCGGGGGCAAGGTGGCCGGGGTGCGCCGGGCGAGCCATTCGGGGCGGGTGAGGCAAACCTGTTTGATCTGCTTGATCACCTCGCCGTGAATTTTTTCCTTCTTTTCGATATTGAAGTGGTTCAACCCGTCATCGAGCAGGTCCGTGCGGTCCTTGCGGATGTTCACGTTGGCGAGCTTCACGTTGTTATGAGCGGCTGGCGTCTCCGGGGGCTCGGCCTCGAGCGGGATGCCGCGCAGCCACGGCATGGCGTCCAACGCGCCGTTGGACTGGTACAGGTTCACCACCTGCTTCACGTTGGCGGGCACCTTGGGCGGCGTGACCGGGTCGAGCGTCACCAGCAGGTCGATGTCGACGTTCTTGTCTTTGAGTTTCTGAGCGATGCGCACGATGTTGTCGGCGCCATAGCTGTGGCCGACGAGCACGATCGGCTCGCGGCTGCTGTTCTTGTTCCGGTACGCCGTTTCGATCGTGTCTGCCACGCTCGACCACTGATCGGACTGGTAGACGTGGGCAGTGACGCCTTGCTGGTTCAGCTCCTCGCCGAGCGAGTTCATGCCCGTCGAAAAGACGCCGATAAACCCGCGAAACAGGTACGCATTGCCCACGCGCGGGTGCCCGGCGTCGGCGACGGGCCTGATGGCCGTCAACTCGCCGGGCGGAATATGGGCGCAGCCCACCACCGCGGACAAAAGCGACAGCATTGCGATCGAGACAATAAACCGAGAGTTAGACATCGGACTTTCACCCAACAATAGCCTGTCCCCGTCACCAGCGTCGCGTGAAGCTGATTTCACGACATCAACTCCACATGCCCCGCGACAACACGACGCAGTCCGTTCGCGTCGGGGTTTGTCCTTACCAGCAGTCGGCCGTCGGTGTGGAGGCCCTCACAGAGGCCCTCAATGACCGATTCACCGGGTTCGGTGACGCGCACGCGTCGTCCGTTGAGCGCGTGAACGCGGTTGATCTGCTGGACGATCGAGCCGAAACCGCTGAAATCACGCTTCAGCAACAGTCGCTCAATCTGCCTGGCAATTGCGACCAGCATCGCCGGCAGCGCAATCGGCTGCCCGGCGATCGCCTGCAGGCTTGTCACACGATGCCTGAGGCTGAAAGGTATGTCGGCGGTGCGGACGTTGACGTTTAGACCCAAGCCGACCAAATCGACGTTTTCGATTCGTTCACACAAGATCCCGGCGAGTTTCAGGTCGTCATGCCACAGATCGTTGGGCCACTTGAGCTTCAGCCCGGGCGCTTTATCCCCCAAAGTGTCCGCCAGCGCCGTTTGAATCGCCAGCCCGGTAATCAGCGGCACCTGGTGCGGCGGGACCTTCTCGTCGGTCGGAACGCAGAACGTCGCCGTCAGCGACCCTTCTCCTGACCACCACGCATTGCCCCCGCGCCCCCGGCCGCTCATCTGGTGCGGCGTCAGCACGATCGCCGGCGCGTAGAGCTTCCGCTGACGACGCAGGTGCGCGGCGTGGTCATTGGTGCTGCGAAGACGCGGGTAGAAGTACAGACGAAACGGCTTGAGCTGTGGCTTCAGTTGCGCGAGCGGGAACGTGTTCGGGTTCACTGAATCTCAGACACGGCTGCCGGGGATACGCAGGGGCGACGAAAGCCTCGTCCCTGCAACGTCATTCAAGCACGACCAGCAGATCGCCGGCGGCGATCGTCATGCCGAGTTTTACTTCTACGGATCCCACGGTCGCCGCACGCGGGGCGTAGACGGCGGTTTCCATCTTCATCGCTTCGATGCTCAGCAGTCGCTCGCCTTCCTTCACCTGCTGGCCGTTCTTCACGCTGATCGTGCTGATTTTGCCCGGCATCGGCGCGCCAACGTGGGCGGCGTCGTCGGGGTCGGCCTTGGGCTGCTTGTGCAGATTGCCCTGCAGTGAGTTGTCGGTGACGCGCACCTCACGCGGCTGGCCGTTCAACTCAAAGAAGACCGTGCGGGTGCCATCGGGATGCGCATCGCCGACGGTGAGGAACTTCACGATGAGCGTCTTGCCCGCCTCGATCTCGATCGCCACTTCCTGGCCGCTCTGAAGCCCGTAGAAGAACGCAGCGGTCGGGATCACCGATGTGTCGCTGTAGGTCTCGCGGTGCTTGTCGAAGTCGGCGAACACCTGCGGGTACATCAGGTGGCTCATCACCTCTTCCTCAGACATCTCGCGTTTGTACTTGGCGGACAGTTCCCTGGCGGTCTTCTTGAAATCGACCTTGGGCAGCGACGCCGACAGCCGCCCCTTGTACGGTTTCACGCCGGCCGAATCGAGGATGATTTTCTGCAACACCTTCGGCCAGCCGCCCTCGGGATTGCCGATCGCGCCCTGCATCATCTCGACGACGCTCTTCGGGAAGCTCAACTTCTTGGCGGGGTTCAGCACGTCCATCGGCGTAAGCTGGTTGGTGACCATGAACAGCGCCATATCGCCGACGACCTTGCTGCTCGGAGTCACCTTCACGATGTCGCCGAATAGCTTGTTCACCTCGGCGTACATGTAGGCGATTTCCTTCCACTGGTTCTCCAGTCCCAGCGACTTCGCCTGCTGCTTGAGGTTCGTGTACTGCCCGCCGGGCATCTCGTGCAGATAGACCTCGGCGGTCGGGTTCTTGATGTCTTCCTCGAACGGGTAGTAGAGCTGGCGGACCTTCTCCCAGTAGTTGCTCGCGTCGTCGAGCGCCTCGAGATCGAGCTTGGTATCGCGCGGCGTGTGTTGCAGCGCGGCGACGATCGAGTTGAGATTGGGCTGGCTGGTGAGTCCGCTCAGCGCCGACAGCGCCCCGTCGGCGACGTCCACGCCGGCATCAGCGGCGCGGAGGATCGAGCCGGCGTTGATGCCGCTGGTGTCGTGCGTGTGGAAATGGATGGGGACGGCGATCTCGTTCTTCAACGCCTTCACCAGCGCGTGCGCCGCGTACGGCTTGCACAGGCCGGCCATGTCCTTGATCGCCAGCATGTGCGCGCCCATCTTGACGAGTTGCTTCGCAAGGTCGATGTAGTACTTCAGCGAGTACTTCGTACGGGCGGGGTTGAGAATGTCGCCGGTGTAGCAGATGGACGCTTCGCAGATCGACTTCGTGTCGCTCCGCACCGCCTCCATCGCGACGGCCATGTTCTCCGGCACGTTGAGCGAGTCGAAGATGCGGAACACGTCCATCCCGCGCCGGGCGGCGAGGATGACGAATTCCTTCACGACGTTGTCGGGGTAGTTCGTGTAGCCGACCGCGTTGCTGCCGCGAAACAGCATCTGCAGCAGGATGTTGGGCACGCGCTCGCGGAGCTGCGTCAGGCGATCCCACGGGTCTTCCTGGCAGAAGCGCATCGCGGTGTCGAACGTCGCGCCGCCCCAGCACTCGAGACTGAAGAGGTTGGGCGTTTTCCAAGCCACGAATTCCGCGATCGCCAGCATGTCGGCGGTGCGGACGCGGGTGGCCAGCAGCGACTGGTGCGCGTCGCGCATCGTCGTGTCGGTGATGAGCAGGGACTTTTGCTTCAGCACCCATTCGCTGAACTTTTCCGGGCCGACTTCGAGAAGCCTGGTGCGCGTGCCGGCGGGGGGCGCGGCACCGACTTTCTCGAAGCGGGGTGCGGTGGGCCTGGGGAGCACGCGCTTCGGGTCGGTCTTGCCCTTCACGTCGGCGCGGCTGTTGATGATGACATCGCCGATGTAGCTGAGAATCCGGGTCGCACGGTCGCGGCGCGGCTTGAACTTGAACAGCTCGGGGTGAGTGTCGATGAACGTCGTCGTGGCGTCGCCGGCGGCGAAGGTCGGGTGGTTGATCAGGTTTTCGAGGAACGGGATGTTCGTCTTCACGCCGCGCACGCGGAACTCGCGCAGCGCCCGGTCCACCCGCTCGATCGCCGCCGCCGGCGAGTTGCCCCAGCAACTGAGCTTGACCAGCAGCGAATCGAAGTAGGGCGTGATGACCGCGCCGCTGAACGCGCCACCGCCGTCGAGGCGAATGCCGAACCCGCCCGGCGAGCGGTACGCCGTCAGCCGGCCGTAGTCGGGGATGAACTTGTTCTCGGGATCTTCGGTGGTGATGCGGCTCTGGATCGACCAGCCGGTGGTCTGGATGTCCGCCTGCTGCGGAATGCTGATCGGCGCTTCGTGCAGCTTGTACCCCTGCGCGACGAGAATCTGCGTCTTGACGATATCGACGCCGGTGACTTCCTCGGTGACGGTGTGCTCGACCTGGACGCGCGGGTTCACTTCGATGAAGAAGAACTCGTTGCGATCGACGTCGACGAGAAACTCCACCGTGCCGGCCGCGACGTAGCTGGCAGATTTCATCAGGCGGACGGCGGCGTTGCAGATGTCCTCGCGGAGCTGTTGCGGCAGGTTGAAGCTGGGCGCGACTTCGACCACCTTCTGATGGCGTCGCTGCACCGAGCAATCACGTTCCCAGAGGTGGACGAGGTTGCCATGCTTGTCGCCGATGATCTGCACTTCGATGTGCTTGGCGCGCTTGATGTAGCGTTCGACAAAGACTTCGGACCGACCAAAGGCGGCGCCGGCTTCGCGCTGGGCTTCCTCGAGCTTCGATTGCAGCTCCTCGGGCTTCTCGACGACGCGCATCCCGCGTCCGCCGCCTCCGAAGCTGGCCTTAATGATGATCGGATAGCCGATGCCCTTGGCGGCTTTTTCGACGGTCTTGAAGTCCTTCATCCCGTGCTCGGTGCCGGGGACGGTGGGGACCTTCGCCTTGTCGGCCAGATGCTTGGCGGCGGTCTTGTCGCCGAACATCTCGAGCTGGTCGGCGGTCGGGCCGACAAACTCGATGCCGTTCTCGACGCACGCCCTGGCGAGGGCTGCGTTTTCGGAAAGGAAGCCATACCCGGGGTGGATCGCGTCCACGCCGCACTTTTTGGCGACCTCGATGATCGCTCGGATGTTCAGATAGCCTTTGACTGGCTCGCCGCCTTCATCCGGACCAATCTGGTACGACTCGTCGGCCTTGAAGCGGTGCAACGCGAACCGATCCTCGTAGGTGTAGACGGCGACCGTCTCCAAACCCAGTTCGGTCGAGGCACGCATGATGCGGATGGCGATTTCGGAGCGATTGGCGACGAGCAGTTTCTTCATGGAGTCTTTCTTCCCTGGCATCGGCGGCGTCTTCGACGCGGCATTGTCGGTGCGACGCGGGCAAATTCAAGCAATGGAGCGTCGCAACGCATCCCGCGGCGGCCTGGCTTATTTCGGAACACGGCACGCTGCGATACGCTACCGGCATGCGGAGTAAGCTCGTTCGATTGCTGATCGGCCTTGTCGTCGTTGCCCTCGTCCCACACGCGATGGCTGCCCCTGGCCCGACCTGGTTCGACGACATAAAGACGCCGCTCGATTTGAAAGACCGTGACGGCGAGGTGCTGGTACAGTTCGCCGCCGCACGACTGCGCGATCCGGGCGGTCCGCTCAACTACGAGCTGCCCGCCCATCTCGCCAGTGACACGCAGCCGCGTATCGTCGTGGTCTCCTACACCGGCGGCGACAAGGGTGCCGTCGTTCGCGTCGGTGCCGGACGCGGGGTGATCGACGCCATCGAACAAGCCACCCTCAGCGGGCCCAAGGTCGCGCCCGAACAATCGCGCTGGCTCAAACTCGACATCGTTCGCACTGTCCGCAACGCCCAATCCCGCTGGACCGGCGACACCATCGGCATTGCCAACGGAGAAGGCGTCGCGCTGACCCGGCAGTCGCGCGTCGTGCTGACGTGGGAGCAGTTGAAGGCCGCCGAACTCGTCACCGAGCAGTTGCGCTTCGACCCGCACGACATCCCAGAGGGTGCCGCGGCAAACGCCGACGGCTCGCGGCCGGTGCATTTTTTCACGTGCGACAGCTTCTATACCGACGGAACGCAAGTCCGCACCACCCGACACGATGACTGGATCGAACCCGGCTCGGCGACGCAGGCGGACTTTGACCTGGCGATCGCCCTGGCGGGGGACTACCTGAAACGAGCCGTCGGCAAAGACGGCAAATTCGTTTACCTCGCCAACCCGACCGGCCGACCCTCGACGCCGGTGACAGCGCCGGGCGCGGTTCCCCCCGAAGAGCAGTACAACATCGTTCGCCACGCCGGGGCGATTCTGGCGCTGGTCTACGCCTACGAAGCCGATGGCAAGCGCGACCAGGGCATGCGCGACGCGCTGGTCAGGTCGATCGGCTACATGCTGGCGGCGGTCAAGCCCGCGAGCGCGCTCAAGGACGCGGATGTCATCGTCGAAAATGATCTCGTCAGGCTGGGCGGCAATGGATTAGGCGTCAACGCGATCGCTCGCTACACCAAAGCCACCGGCGACGCGCAATTCGTCCCCGCCGTCAAACGGCTGGCGAACTGGGTCGTTCAGACGCAGGGCCCGCACGGCAACTACACCATCCACGAGCAGCGCTACAGCGACGGGTTGATCATTCAGACGAGTTCCCTCTACGCGCCCGGCGAGGCGATGTGGGGCCTGGCCGAGTTGCACGACCTCGACCCCACCGGCCCGTGGCTCAATTCCGCCGCCGAGGGTGTCGATTACATGGTTACCACGCGCGACCCCGGCGTCACCGACGACATGAAATACGTCGATCACTGGATGCTCTACGCGATCGAGCACGTCGTCAGCCGTGGCCGCAAGGATCAGCAGTGGACGCGGCACGCGCAGCGGATGGTCGCGACCGTCACCCGCACGCAGATCGAGCCGAGCATCGAGCACCCCGGCTGGGCCGGCGCCTACACCCGCCCGCCCAACGCCAACGAGACTGCCACCCGCGTCGAAGGGCTGTGCTCGGCGTTCCGATTTTTCTCCGCGACGCGTCCCGCCTCGCCCGAGATCGACCGCGTCCGCCGCAGTATCGAACCGGCCACGCGGTTTCAGTTCCGCCAGCAGTTTCTGATTCCGCAGGCGATGTACTACCCGCAACCGCTGTCGATCCTCGGCGGCTTCCGCAGCGCGCCAAACGACGCGCGGGTGCGCATCGACAGTCTGCAGCATGGCATCGTCTCACTCATCGGCGCGCGCGAAATTCTGTTCCGCAGGTAGACGTCTGCATGCCGCAGCGGCGTCTAGCGCGGCGATTTGAAGACACGGAACATCAGCCACATCGACGGCACCAACAGCACCGCGCCACAGGGGCTCGCGATCAGCATGAAGACCAGGGTGGACGGGGGTGCCATCGCCCATGTGAGCGGGACCTGCGGATAGATCAGATAATCGCGGTGAGCCAGGCCCCAGCCGAGCAGCATCAGCACCGTCTGGGCAACGGCGAAGACGCGGGCGGCGCGGGTCCACCCGCGGATCGTCGCGACGCCGCTCAAAGCGAACGCGATCCCGCCCACCAACAGGACCGGAAAGGCGCGCGGCGAGCGCAGTTCGCCGCTCAGCCACGGGGCATCCGCTTCGGCAGCCCATAACACCCCGACCGCGATCGCCGCGGTCAACGTTCCTGAAACGATCGCGCGTCGGCGAAAATCCTGCTGCAGTTCGCCTTCGGTCTCGACGACGAGGTAGACGGATGCAAGGTATGCGCACGTCGACAGCGCCAGCAGCGCGCACCCGATCGGGTACGCTCCCATCCACGACGAGCCGATCGACGCGCGGCCGTTGGGCGCGATTTGCACCTGGCCGGTGGTCACCAATCCGAAGCTCATGCCCAGCAGCAGCGGCGACACGACGCTGGCGGCGCCGAACACAGCGCCCCAGACGTTGTGGTGCGCCTCCGCCCGCGCCGCGCCCTCGGCCGATCGCTCGGTCGTTGCCGACGGCCCGTAGTGCCTGAACACGAACGCCGCCCCGCGCAGCATGATCCCCGCCAGCACCAGGTGCAGCGGAAGGAACAGCACGTTCATCAGCACCGAGTATCCGCGCGGAAAGCAGGTGAAGAGCACCACGAGCACGAAAATCAGCCAGACGTGGTTGGCCTCCCACACGGGGCCCATTGCGTGGGCGATCGCCTCGCGCTGCTGACGCTTGCGGGGCCCGGTCGCCAGCAGGTCCCACACGCCGCCGCCGAAATCCGCGCCCGCGAGCGATGCATACGCCATCAGCCCCAGCAGCGCCACGGCGGCGGCCCAGTAAGCGAGAATTTGCGGGGTGATCTCAGGCATAGGTCAGGTTCTGTTTCGCTTCGGTCGAATCATCCTCGGGCTTGTCGCGCGTGATGTGCCGCAACAGCAGCACACACATGACGCCCAGGACCGTATACAGGACGCAATAGCCGATAAA
>JBBRFH010000111.1:0-10860 GCA_038224615.1 Tepidisphaerales bacterium | reverse complement strand
GCCGACGAGCTGATCGTCCTGCTGCTTGAGCTGCGCCCCCAGCGATGGATGCGTCGAATTCGGCACACGTCCCGCACCCGGGCAACCGGCCAGCAGCGATACGCCAGCCAGACCCACTGCGACGAAAACGGCTCGAACGAGGACCGGAAATGGTGAGACTGCTGTCCGTTTCATTTTGAATCGTCCTGACGTGTTGCCGTGATGTTGCGGATCGAAGGCTGCGCTGTCAATTTGAGACTACACTGATGTCAGTTATCCGGACTTCAACCATGCGTCGCGTACTCATCTTCGCCAATCCCCTCTCCGGTCGTGGCCGCGGGATAGCACTGCTGACGTCGATCCTGCCGGCGATCGTGGAGCGCGGGCTCGACGTCGAGGCGTGCGTCGAGCATGCCGCGCAATTCGACGTCATGTCTGACGATGCAACGAAACTGCACAGCGTCATCGTCATCGGCGGCGACGGCACGCTGCGCAGCGTCGTCGAGCGGCTCGGCCACCTGCTGGGATACGACAACATCCCGCCGATCCTGTTTATCGGCCTGGGGACCGCCAATCTCATGCAGCGGCACCTGCAACTCTCGTACCCGCGCGACGAGGCGCTCGCGCCGTATGTCGCCGACCTGGTCGAACGCCGCCGCACCACGCGGATCGATGTCGGCGAGGCCAACGGGAGGCTCTTCCTGCTGATGGCTAGTTGCGGGTTCGACGCCGCGGTCGTCCACGCGCTGGCGGAAGTCCGCACCGGCCCGATCACGCTGATGTCGTACGTCGCGCCGGCACTGGCGGCGCTGCGGGATGCGGATTTCATTCCCGTGACGGTGGAGATCGACGAAACGCCGGTCCTCCGCTCGCAGCCGGCGCTGGTCTTTGTCGGCAACGTCGCCGAGTACGGAACGGGCTTCCCCGTGCTGACGCTCGCCGACTCGCGCGACGGGCTGCTGGACGTGTGCATTATTCCGTGCGGCTCGCGCTCCTGGGTCGCGCTGACGGCGGCGATGACCACGATCGGGCAGCACGGACGACTGCCGGGCGCGATCTACACGAACGGCAAGCATGTGCGGATCACCAGCGACCGCCCGCTGCCGATGCAGGTCGATGGCGACGCCGCCGGTCACACGCCGGCCGACATCCGCTTGCTCGACCAGCAGGTGACGTTTATCGTCCCATGATGCCGAACTCCAGACCACCATTTAAGCGCTTGCCCAACAAGCTACTGCTCATCGCCGGGCCGTGCGTCATCGAATCACACGATCTCTGCCTCGCGATCGCCGACCGCGTGAGCAAGATCGCCGAGCGGCTCGGCATCCAGTACGTCTTCAAGGCCAGCTTCGACAAAGCCAACCGCTCCAGCGGATCGAGCTTTCGCGGACCGGGCCTGCACGATGGATTGATCGTGCTCAAGGACGTGAAGGAGAAATTCGGCCTGCCCGTGCTGAGCGACATCCACGAGCCCGCCCAGGCCGCGCCGGCCGCCGAGGTGCTCGACATCCTGCAGGTGCCGGCCTTCATGGCGCGGCAAACCGATCTGCTGCTCGCTTGCGCCCACACCGGCCGGGCGATTAACGTCAAGAAAGGCCAGTTCATGGCACCGCAGGAAATGGGCAACGCTGTCGACAAAATCCGCGCCGCCGGCAACGACAACGTCATGCTCACCGAGCGCGGCACGTTCTTCGGCTATAACCGGTTGGTCAACGATTTCACCGGGCTCGCGGTGATGAAGAGCTTCAACGTGCCGGTGATTTTCGACGTCACCCACAGCACCCAGCAACCCGCCGGGCAGGGCACGCACAGTGGCGGCAGCCCGCAGTATTCCCCCCTGCTCGCCCGCGCCGCGATCGCGACCGGCTGCGTCGATGGGCTGTTTATCGAGTGCCACCCCAACCCCCGCGACGCCAAGAGCGACCCGGCCACAATGCTGCCGCTCGATGACGTCGAGCCGCTGCTGAAACAATGCGTGGAGTTGTACAAGTTGAAAAACGCGTATTAGCGCCCGCGTGGCACGGGCGCCTCGCCCGTGTTTCTTCTTCGTTGGGCAAGACGGGCGGGGTGCCCGTGCCACATTAGGATTTGCGCAAGGGCTTTGAGAGATAGAGATCAGTGATAAAGATCAGTGTGGCGTGATGAGTGTGGCGTGATGAAAGCAGACATCTTCTCACGCCACACTTATCACGCCACAGACATCGCCCGTCTCATTTCGCCAGCGTCGCGACCAGCCTCCAGACGACGTGGGGGCTCCAGGCTCGGGCGAAGCGCTTGTTGAACTCGAGCACGATTTCGTCGAACCGCTCGGTATAAGGCAGCCGGTCGCGCCGACCGATGTCGACGCCGAGCAGATCCTTGAGGTGCTGCTTGTCCTCGGGCTCGATCTTCGGCGGCTTGCTCGTCGCCGGGCCGAGCTTGCGGAGCTTGGCGCACTTGCGCAACGTGAGCAGTTGCCGCCAGACCTCGTTGTGCGACGGCTTGGGCACGTCGATGCCGCGCGTGTAGAGCGAATATAACTGCTCGAAATGCGGCGTGTACGGCAGGTCGTCGGCAGTGCGGCCGATGGCCTGGTAGACCTCGATCAGCTTGTCGCGATCGACGACCGGGTCCTCGTCCGGCGCACCGTCGAAAAGCTTCCCGCTTGACCCAGCCGACATCCCATGCACTGCTTCGCCACGGTCGACAATCACCAGGACGTGGCCGAACGGATCGCGCATGGTGGCGCGGTGCCCATTGCCGACGCGAACCGGCGGCGCGAGAAACGTGAGGCCGAGGCGGTCGCGGTCGGCGTACATCTGCTCGACGTCCTTGACCCCGAAGACGATCTCGACGTCCGGGCGCTGGCGGTCGTCGTGAAGGATCAGTTCGGTGTCACCTTCCTGGAAGCGCAGTGCGACGGCGGCCGGCTGGGCACGATCGACGCGCAGGCCCAGCGTCTCGGTATAAAACTTTGCCGCCGCCGTGACGTTTGGGACGCGGAGCAGGATGCGGTCGACGCACTTGAGCACGGACGGCAATGATACCGCGGAGGATCGGCGCGTGCGCGATGAGCGTCAGGTCGCTGGTGCGGTGTCGGGCGCGACATCAGGCGATGCGCAGATCGAGGCGGACGCCGGGGCTTCCAGTTCTGCCTTTTCGCGTTCGTCCGGCGCGTGGTAGCCCCCGCGCAGTACAAAGATGCCGCCGAGCAGGTTCCAGAAGATCTGCACGAGGCGGATTGACATCGTGAGCGCCAGCGCCTGGTTCAGCGTCGTGCCCGCAGGCCGCGTGAGGTAAAACGCGAACGCTTCCATCACACCGACGCCCTGCGGGCTGATCGGGACTGCGCCGGCGAGGACAATCACCGGCACGACGATGAAGTAGTAACCGGCCCCGATCGGCAGACCGAACGCCTTGCCCGCCAGCAGCGCTGAGACGACGACGGTGAGGTGGACCGGGAAGGTGATGAGAATCGCCCACAGCATCAGCCCGGGCTCGCGGCGGTAGATCTGCATGACCTCGAGGATCTTCCGTAGCTTCTCGGCGAGCCCGCCGGTGCGGTTGAGCAGCGCGCTGATGCCGAGCGAGCGGCGAAGCCACGGTGTGTACATGAGCCACAGCCCGATCACGGTCGCCGACAACAGAAAGACCGCGACAATCGCCACATGCAGGCACGATCGGGCGACGGGCGACGTGCGGTCCTCGGCGATCGCGTACTGCACCGCCGCCATCGCCCCGCCGAGGATGATCAGCGTCAGGAGGCCCAGGACGCGGTCGATGATGACCGACATCACCGCCGCCGTCCGGCGCGAGGGCGCGTGTTTGGCAGCGTAGTAGGCCTTGAGTACGTCCCCGCCGGTCGAGCCGGGCATGAACGTGTTGTAGAACGCGCCGACCATGTTCAGCACCAGCACCCGGCGCAGGGTCATCACGATTCCCAGCACGCGCAACAACCGGTGCCAGCGGACCGTCGTGGAGAAATAGGTGAGCGGCATCACCGCAAAGGCACCGATGATCAGGATCCGATTGGCGCGGTGGAGCATCGTGAGGATGCCCTCTTCGACGCGCGGTTGCGGCACCTGCAGGTCGAATCCGCCGATCACTTCGGCGGGCTTGATGAATCGGCCGGCACCGTTGTCATCGACGAGCAACTCGAGAACCGCCGGCTCGATATTCGGGTCGGCTGGGTCGCCCATCAGGCGCATGCCGAGCAGCCTGGCCTGGCGCGCGGGCGTTCCGGTCCCGGGGACAGCGACTGTCTTGCGATCTGGCCCGTTTATGACGCGGTCGCGCGGGACTTCGTGACTGACCCCGTCGATATCGACCGTATACAGCGGCGACGATTCGGTGGCCGACGCGAGCAGTGTTCGCTCGACTGGCACATTGTGGTCGTCCAATACCAGTACGCGGTCGCGCAGGTGAAGATTGGCGACAACCCAGGCGATGCCGAGAACGGCGATCGACCAGCGCAAAACGAATCGGGCAATGCGGCCGGCACGAGACTTCATGAAGACTTGCCATTGTGGGGAGCGATGGACCGAATCGCAATCCCAAGCACTTGCTCAACTGCCGCGCGCGGCTTAGCCGATAACATCTCTACGATGGACCTGCTTTGGCTCGGCTTCGCGGTGATCGGTGCGCTCTCGCTGCTGGCGCTGTTCAGTCACGAGCGGCAGCGCCGCATCGACGTCCGCACGCTCGCCGCCCCCGTCGCCCCACAAGCGACTTCCCCCGAAACCGTTGAACCAGCGTACCCGATGCCCGACGAGGCACCCGCGCGGAAAGCGGCCTGATTCGCGACACATCCGGCGGGCAACGCAGATGAGTGCATTTGGTCGCATCGGCGCCACAGCGGATTTTCCCTACGTCCTTTGCTGGACACACCCTATAATCGTTGTGGAAGCGCCGTCTCAACTGGCGCGTCGGCGGCGCGATGAGATGTCCGGCCACGTCTTTCGAGGTGGATCATGCTTGAGCAACAAAACAAATCCGCGGCCCACGGGGCCCGTTCACTGACATGGATGTACTTGGTTTCGCTCGTGATCGCGTTCGGCGCTATCGCGGTGGGCGTTTACATGGGTGCCAAGGGACATGGCTGGAACATGGCCGCCGTCGGCGCGGCGGGCGTGATCGGGGTGCTTATTACATGGCCCATAGCCCACCAACTCGGCGCGACCGGCGGAGTAAAACACGTCCTGGACGGCTCCATGACACCGGTCTACGAGCGCCTGGAGCAGTTCTCGGTGATGCTGAACGAGATCAGTGAGCAGCAGCTATTGAGTGACCGCGCCAAGACGGTCGCCTACCGCGAGAAGGACCGCGAAGCCCTCCGCCGTGCGATCACCGAAGATATTGCCAAGCGCGACTGGGAAGCGGCGTTGGTGCTCGTCGACGAGATGGACACCAAATTCGGCTACAAGCAGGAAGCCGAGCGCATCCGTGAGGACATTAACCAGCGATTCGCCGACCACATCCGCCGTCAGGTTCAGGCGGGCGTCGTCATCATCGACCGCCATACCTCCAACCAGCAGTGGGCCGCCGCCCAGCGCGAGGCGGAGCGGCTCGAGCAGCAGTTCCCGACCAACGAGGAAGTCCGCAAGCTCCAGAATGAGATCGAGCAGCGTCGCCAGGCGTACAAGCAGCGCCTTCTGGATGAGTACAACGACCAGATCTCGCGTAAGGACATCGACGCCGCCATCGCGACCGTGCGCAAGCTCGACTTCTACCTCTCGTCGGACGAAGGCCTGGGCATGCAGGAGAGCGTGCGGAACCTGTTTAAGGACAAGCTCAACCAGCTCAAGGATCAGTTCACCGCCGCCGTCCATCAGAGCCAGTGGAGCGAGGCCTACCGCATCGGCGACCTGATCGTCCGTGATTTCCCGAACACGCAGATGGCCAAGGAAGCCCGCGACAAACTCGAGTCGCTCCGCCAACGCGCCCAGAGCGGCGGCAACGCCGCCGTCCCGACGGCGGTTTGAGCGGAGACGCCGGGCCTTGATCCGACCTCTCCCCATCGGAAGGGGTGTGACCGATGGAGCGCTGGTGCGCTAGACCGACACGCCCGCCCGCTGCATCGTGAGAATCCACTCCGGGGTTTGTTTCGTGTACGACTCCACCGATCGTCGGCGGAAATGATAGTAGAGCGCCATGCCGCCTTGGCCGAAGATGGCGACCACGATCAGCGCGCCGTACACGCACTGCATGACCAACGTCGTCAGGCCCTCGACCGGTTCGAGCATCTGGCGCAACTCCGGGTCGGTCTTGGTCAGTTCGGCGTAGGTGGCGGCGGTATCGATGTGGAAAAGTTGCCAGATCGCATAAATCAGCAGCATTGACCCAAGCGCCACTTGATTCCACGCCAGCGTCCGGGCCGCCGTCGCATCAAGGCGTTTCAGGCGGCTGGCGGCGGTCAGTTCGACGATCGCCACGGCCATCATCCCTCCCCCGAGAAGCAGGCTGGTGGGGTCGGTCAGGCCAAAAATCAGCGTCAGGAGGCCAAAAACGCCGATCGTTACACCATCGAACCACGCCATGGCGACGGCCCGGCGGATCTTCCGCATGGTAAAGCGGGCGACCTGAAGTTGCTGCAGGTGCTCGGCCGCAAGCTGGGGCTGGCCGGCGGGCAGCAGGGAAATCGGGGGCGGCGGCGGGGTCACTTCTGCTATCATCGGGTTTGTCCATTTCGTCCGTGAACGCCATCGTACTCCAACCTGCGGCAGAACTTGCCGGGGGTTGCGTTTTCGACTACTATTTCCGGTTTCCCCTCACCCCGAGGAATGCAAAGAACATGATCGAAGCACTCAAGAGCGACGAGATCGTCAACAAGGTCGGCGGCCGGTTCAAGCTGACTGCCCTGCTGCAGAAGCGCGTCATCGAACTGATGGACGGTGCCCGTCCGCTGGTCGACCGCAAGGACACGATGAGCGATCTCGAAGTCGCCATTCAGGAAGTCCTCCAGGACAAGATCACCATCGACTACGAAGCCTCGGGCTTGCTCCCCCCGGACAAACTCGTCTAGTCCGCGCTAAGCCGAGCCCTTCCAAAATGGAAGCCGACGCCCCCGCTCAAGACGCGACGCACCCCCCGGCCCTCAAGGGTCGCGAGATACTCGTCGCCGTCTGCGGGGGCATTGCGTGCTATAAGGTTGCGGACGTTGTCTCCAAGTTGGTCCAACTCGGCGCCGGCGTCACGGTCATCATGACCCAGGGGGCAACGAAATTCGTCACCCCGCTGACGTTCCAGGCGCTCTCCGGCCGGCCCGTTCACACTGACACGTTTGAACTGCTCGAATCGTCCGACCCACAGCACATCAAGCTGACCGAGCGATCCGACCTGATGCTGGTCGCGCCGGCGACGACCAACATGATCGCCAAGGTGGCGTGTGGACTGACTGACGATCTGGTCAGCCTCATGATCTGCGCGGCCGCCTGTCCGGTGGTGTTCGCGCCGGCGATGAACAGCCGCATGTGGGAGAACCCGATCGCCCAGGACAACTACGCCAAGCTCGCCAACCTTGGCTACCGCTTCATTGGCCCCGATGCCGGCTGGCTTGCTTGCCGCAGTGTCGGTTATGGACGCCTGAGCGAACCAGCGCAGATCGTTGAGCAAGTGACGCAGATGCTCACTGTTCCCGGCGCACTGCCGACGTCGATCACGCCGCTGCTCGAAGACACAATGGACGAGGTGTGAACGTTCAGCGATTGCACAGCCCTGCGCGAAGCGAATGAATGGAACTATGAAGCCGCCGGCCTTGGCCAGCGTTTTTTATTGCGCCCACAGCACGCGCCAGCCAATGCCAGCGGCTTCATGGGGCGCACATCGCTTCAGGGATCGCTCGACTCTCTACTTGGCTACAGTTGTGCCATCGGCCAGAGCGCGCGGCGCAGGTGATCCATCCGCGCGATCATGTCGCTCATCTGCTGATTGAGCACTCGCTTGTCGGCCTCGGTGCGGGCATGCTCAATCCTCTTGCGCGTCAGGCGTACGTCGAGATCAAGCCGTTCGATCTGCGCAATCACTTCCGCTTCTCGGTTGTCGCTTCCCACCATATCGAACCCTCCGACTGGCATATCCTCTATTATCTCACTACGCGTGAAGTCCGTGTAAGGTTTTCACGCGTTCTGCTTGATGATTCGTGCCGGCACCCCCACTGCGACGACGTCGGCGGGTAGATCAGCCCGCACGACCGCGCCAGCCCCGACCACTGTCCTCGCCCCGACGGTCAGGCATTGGATGATACAAGCACCCATGCCAATGAACGCCGATTCCTCGATCCTGACCCGTCCAGCCAACATTGCCCCCGGCGCGACGTGGACTGCGTCCTCAATCACGCACTCGTGATCCACCACCGCCGCCGTGTTGATGATCACCGAATTGCCGATTCTTGCATCGGGACAAACCACCGCCTTTGCCGCGATCAGAACATTATTCCCGACCGTCGCCGATCGTGCCACTGTCGCAGAAGGATGGATCGCGGTGAGCAAATCCAGCCCCGCTTCGACCGCCTCGCGGGCATACTGCTGGCGGACGCGGTTGTCGCCAATGGCGATGATCGCGCCGCGGACCTTCTGCTGTTTCAGCCGCAGAAGTTGGTTGATCCCCCCGATGACCGGGATGCCGGCGACGGTTGTGCCGTGGAGTTGCGCGTCGGCGTCCAGGAAGCCGACGACGCGATGCTTTCCTTCGCACTGCAACACGTCGAGCACGACCTTGCCGTGCCCGCCCGCGCCGATGATGACCGTATCCATTCCCTGCGCCTCCATGCGCGGCTGCGGGTCAATTGTGGCATGAGTTTCCAACCCATGGCATTTGATTGCAGACGCGGGGTAAGCACCCACGCCACGACCAGCACTCTACCCCCGGGCCGCTTTAATTGCATCCGTAAAGGCCTTGGCGCTGGCGGTAATCGCCGGCCAGTCCTTGGCGCTCATCGCCTCTTTGCTGACCAGCGCCGACCCCGCACCCACGCAGACCGCCCCGGCCTTGATCCAGGCGCCGGCGTTTTTGGCGTCCACCCCGCCCGTCGGTGTCAGCCGAAGCTGCGGCAGCGGTGCCAAAATGTCCTTGAAATATTGCGGCCCGAGCGCCGTGCTCGGGAAGACCTTGATCACGTCGCCGCCCATCGTCCAGGCGTTGACGATCTCCGTCGGCGTGAACGCGCCGGGAATCATCACTTTCCCGTGCCGAATAACCGTGTCGATGATCGAGCTGTCGGTAATCGGCGAAACGACGAACGCCGCGCCGGCGCGGATGGCATCGGCGGCGGTGCCGGGGTCGATCACGGTGCCGACGCCCACGATCGCCCGGTCGCCGAACTTATCGGCGAGCAGTTCGATGCCGTGGATGGCCTTGGGGGTGCTCATCGTCACCTCGATGCTCAACACCCCGCCGGCGATCAGCGCCTCGGTGAGGGGCACGAGTATCTCCGCCGATGGGGCGCGGATCACCGCAACAACGCCGCTGTCAGTCATCAGGTCCAATGTCTGCTGCTTGGTCAACATGGGTGCAGTGTAAGTCTTACACTGACTTGCTCAAAGGTCGGCGTTGGGCCGGCCGATGGGGGATGTAGGATCGCTATCGCCGGGTCAGCCGTGTGCTGGGGACCGCGATCGAAGCTCAGCTTTGCGGGCATAGTTTTCCTTCCGTTCACCTCGCCGCCACCTCGCGACGCGAATCCGCGCCATCCGCGCAGATTACCCCGTCCTCCAAACCGTCTCTCGCCCTTGATTTTTCGAGGGAATTTCGAGCACAATTGTGCGCTTTGTGCGACGGGTCCTGAGGGCCCGCCTCTGCCGTGCGGAAGGATTCTTCTCGATGTCTCGTCACCATACAACACTCCGCAATGCCGCTGGGCCTGTGGTGGATCGGGCGGTCATGGACGCGTTGGATGCGCGCCGCATGCTTGCGTTCTCCTCCCTCAACGCCGGCGGGACACTCAGCGTCAACGGGACCTCGGGCAACAACGTCATCAGCGTCGAACTCAGCGGCGCGTTCATCCTCGCCAAACGCGACGGCGTTACCGAGAAGTGGTCGACGTCCAAGGTCAAGCGGGTCTGGGCTAACGGCTATAGCGGCAACGACAACATCGCGATCAAGACCGGCCTGCCCGCGATGCTGCTGGGCGACTCGGGCAACGACACGCTGATCGGCAACAACAAGGCCGACAGCTTCTACGGCGGATCGGGCAACGACCAGCTTTTCGGCAACGACGGCAACGACACCTTCTTCAACGGCTCCGACGGTGCCGACCGCTACGACGGGGGCGCCGGCGATGACACCTTCGCCGAAGGCGCTGCGGCCGATCAGGTCAGCGACGGCGCGGACACGTTCATCGGCGGCGCGGGCAACGACTCGATCTCATACGCTCAGCGGCAGCAGTCGCTGATGGTCTCGCTCGACAACGTCGCCAACGATGGCGGGCCCGGCGAGAACGACGATGTCCGCAGCGACGTCGAAAACATCACCGGCGGCGAGGAGCCCGACTTCCTCGTCGGCAGCAGTGCCGCCAACGTCATCGACGCCGGCGTCGTCTTCTTCGACCTCGACACCATCTTCGGCGGTGCCGGCAACGACACGCTCAGCGGCGGAATCCTCGATGGGGGCGCAGGCAACGACCGCATGGAAGGCGGCACCTACGAATACTCCTCGCGAACCAAACCGCTCAGCTTCACCTTCGACACCAACATCGACGCCTACCGCGGAGGCGAGGCCGGTGAGACCGACACGCTCTTCTTCAGCCTCTTCTACAACAACGAGCTGGTCCTCGGCTCGGGCAACGACAAAGTCACCAACGCCCGCGGCTTCATCATTCGCGGCGGCGCGGGCAACGACACGCTCAGCGGCACCGTCGACGATGAACTCGGCTTCGGCAGCACGCTCTACGGCGACGCCGGCAATGAC
>JBBRFH010000110.1:0-10962 GCA_038224615.1 Tepidisphaerales bacterium | reverse complement strand
ACCTTGCCACCGGCCGATGGGCCGGCTGCGTCTGGATAATTCGGACCTGTCCCGCTCGTCCGCCCGACCAGTCATGTAGGGTGGGATTCATCCCACCCTACACCACTAAACAGGCGTCGCAGCAGATGTGTTCGGCGGGATGGCAATCCCGCCGCTTCCGAGAACGGCGGGATTGCCATCCCGCCCTACGGGTTCATACGGTGCGGCCGCCGGCGTGGCGGGTGCCATAAGGTCGGGCGTAATCGCCAGACCTGTGCCGTTCGGCGATCGTCGCACAGGTCTGCGGAGTACCGCTGACCTTGTGGCACCGTCGGAATCATCGTTGACCCATGCGTTAGCGCAGCGGGTTTGTCGGCGTCGCGCCGGCCAGCGTCGGCATCTGCATGTCTTGCGCCAATCGCACGTCGCTCGATGGCGGGCGGAGGTGGAGTTGGCGGAGGGTGTGGTCGATCCACATCTTGGTCAGCTTCTCATGGACGCTGTTCTGGCTGAGCCGCGAGCGGAGGTTGTCGAAGCGGACGTGGTCGAGCGGCTGGTCCTGGTTGGCGCAGGAGAAGACGACCGTTTCTTCGCCGGTGACCGGGTCCTTGTGCATCTGCAGGCACTGGGCGCAGATCTCTTTCATCATGCACTGCATGGGCGAATTGATGCTGCCGATGGCGCGGTGGTGCGGCTTGAGGTACGGGCGAAGCACCGTGTGGCGGGCTTCCTGCACGCCTTTCATCATGCCGTCGGAGCCGATGACGATGAAGCGGTCGGCCTCGCTGAGCGGGATGGGCACGTCGCCGAGATCGCCGCGGGCGTAGGCGGCCATGGCTTCGACGATGTTGCCGACGAAGGCGCGGTCCTGCACTCGGCCGGGCGTGAAGCCGGGGTGCTCGTCGCAGCACCAGGTGATGACGTCGGCGGCCTTCTCGATCTCGTCGATCTTGTAGCGATCGATGACCTTCTTGTAGCCGGCGAAGTAGATGACGCGTGAGCCGGCGGCGCGCATCTCCTGGCCGATGGAGAAGAGCACGGCGTTGCCAAGCCCCCCGCCGGCGAGGATGACGGTTTCATGCGACGGAGTTTCGGTCGGTTCGCCGGTCGGGCCCATGAGGATGACAGGCTCGCCGGGCTTAAGTAGCGCGCACAAATCGGACGAGCCACCCATCTCCAGGACGATCGTCGAGAGCAAGCCGTTCTTAAAATCGACCGATGCGCCGGTGAGGGCGAGGCCTTCCATGCCGAGGGTGGTGGTATCGCTGCGGGCGGCGGTGGTTTCGTAGTTCTGCAGGCGATAGAACTGGCCGGGCTTGAACGCGCGGGCGGCGAGCGGGGCGCGGACGATGACTTCGACGATCGTGGGCGTGAGCCGCACGACGTCGTGGATGACGGCGCGCAGGCCGTCGGTGACGGTCGCGACCAGCTCCGCGGGCGCGGGGCTTGTCGCCTCCATGCGGGCGAGCGTGCGCGAGACGACGGGGTAGCCCTGCTTGGCCCCGCCCATCGCCTTGACGACGTTGCCGGCGAACGACGGGTGCAGATCGCCGAAGAAACTGATCGCCTTGCCGTCGGGCCGGAGCGACATCAGCACGTAGGTCTTCGCGGGCTTCGACGATTTCTCCGGCTTGACCGGCTCGCCGGCCTCGTCCATGGCTTGAAAATAGCGGCCGTCAAGGTGTACGTTGTGAAGGTCTTCGCGCGCGAGCACCGTGTTCGGCTGCGTGCCTGCGGCAACCAGAATCGACTTCGCCGGCAGCGTGACGGTTTCGCCGGTGTGATTGAACTTGCCGTGCTCATCGACGGCGAACTTTTCGAGCTTGAGCGCGCTGGCGGCGCCGTACTGATCGACTTCCACTTCCTGCGGGCCGACGCACTCGGCGAAGCGGATGCCCTCTTCCATCGCCTTGTGAATCTCTTCGTGGTTGAGCGTATAGCTCGGCGAATCGATCATGCGCCGCCGGTACGCGACAGTGCTGCCGCCCCACTGGTTGAGCAGGTCGATAATCCGTGCCGGCCGGCCTTCCTTTGCGGCGACGGCGCGCTCGGCGCGGATGGCGCGAGCGTGGGTGATGAATTCGTTCGAGATCTCGTTTTCCTCGGCGATCCACTTCGCAACGACGTGCGGCTGGCCGTAGTTGGCGACGAGTTCTTCGTAGCGCTGCAGGAACTTTTCGACCTGCACGGGGTAGTAGGCGAGCGACTCGGTGGCGGTGTCGATCGCGGTAAGCCCGCCGCCGATGACGACGATGGGCATGCGGACCTGGAGATTGGCGATCGATTCCTTCTTGGCGGCGCCGGTAAGCTGCAGCGCCATGAGGAAGTCCGACGCCTGCCGCACGCCGCGCACCAGCCCGTTCTTCATCGGAATGACGGTGGGCCGGCCGGCACCCATGCACAGCGCGATGTGGTCGAAGCCCATCGCAAAGGCTGAATCGACGGTCATTGTCCCGCCGAAGCGCACGCCGCCGAACATCGCGAACTCATTGCGGCGTTCGAGCAGGAGGCGGATGACCTTGAGGAAGTTCTTGTTCCAGCGGACGGTGATCCCATACTCCGCGACGCCCCCGAAGCCGGCCATCACGCGGTCGTCAAGACGTTCGTAGATTTCGGAGACATTGAACAGCGGCCGCATTTTCTGTCGCTTGCCGAACGCGTCGATGCCGGCGATGTCGGGCGCGAGCGGCTCGATCTTCAGCCCGTCGACGGCGACGACGGAATGCCCGTCGTTCATCAGGAAATGCGCGAGGGTAAAGCCCGCCGGCCCGAGGCCGACGATCAGCACCTTCTTGCCCGTCTGCGCGACCGGCAGCGGCCGGGTGAAATTGAGCGGGTTCCAGCGAGTCAGCAGGCTGTAGATCTCAAACCCCCAGGGCAATTCGAGCACGTCCTTGAGGGTGCGCGTCTCGGCCTGCGGGATGTCGACGGGTTCCTGCTTCTGATAGATGCACGACTTCATGCAGTCGTTGCAGATGCGGTGCCCGGTGCCGGCGCACATCGGGTTGTCGACAATGATGACCGCCAGCGCCCCGATCGGATTGCCGGCCTGTTTCACCTCGTGCATCTCGGAGATTTTCTCCTCGAGCGGGCAGCCGTCGAGCGGGACGTTGAAGACGGTCTTCTTCACCTCGCCGGTCTTCTCCTTCAACCCGTGCGAGCAACTGTCCTTGCCCTGGTGGTGGCACTTGACGCAGTAGCTGGCCTGGTCGAGCGCGCCGCGCAGGTCTGTGCCGACGTCGGTCAGATGGAAACCTTCGCGGTTGCGCCATCGCTTGGAATCGAACGTGAACTGGGCGAGCCCGTTCACCGTCACCTCGTCGATGTGGACGAGGTGCGTCATGTCCAGCTTTTGCGGCAGCCGGAAGAGCACGCCGTCGGCATGCTTCTTTTTTCCCTCCGGCGAATGGACGGCCCACTGCGCGTATTGCGTCGCCAGCACGAGCTGCTGCGGGTAGGCCTTCTCGTCGTCGAGCCACTGCGCAACGTGCTCGGCGAAACTCATCTCAGTGAGTTGCGCCTGGAAGAACGCCTCAAGCTCGGTCGCCACCGCGTTGCCGTTGATGGCGGCCGCCTGCTGGGGCGTGGCGCGGTTGGACTTCGGCTGGACGAACTTACGCTTGACGGTCGCCAGCGGCGCCAGCGCGTGATGCTTGGCTTGCAAGGCGTGGAGTTGATCGCCGATGTTGAAGAGGTCGGCGAGGAAATCCTCGAGGTGCGGCGCGACAGCGACGATCAGATCCGACTCGGGCTTGGCCGCCAGCGACGCCGGTGCGGCGCGGGCGCTCTGCAGTTGCGCGTGCAGGTCGGGCGAGCGGGTTTCCAGTTGCTGAAGGAACGCCGCATCGAGCCGCACCAGTCCGTCGCGCGTGTACAGCTCGGCGAAAGTGAGGCCGTGCGAGAGGATCAGCTCGGGGGATGGGGAAGAGGACGAATTCGAGGCGTGCTTCACGAACGTACTTTCAGATTAGTGGGCGACAAAACGTCTTCTTCGTAGTGTGGGCTTCTTGCCCACGTACTGCTACGCAGGAATGGCTGTGGGCAAGATGCCCACAGTACAGAAGACGTCCGGGTTGGCAATCGCGTTCGTAGCCACAACCCGCGATCTTATACAGGATTCGTAGGCAATTCCATTGCGGCAAGCGAACATCTGCTGCGTCAAACGTTCAAGCGCGCCTCGGATCAGCGCGTGACGATGACGTCGCTTTCGCGGTCGCTCTCGCGGGCATAGTTCGATTCCTGCACCTGATCGAGGAGTTTGTCGACGATCTGGTCGGCCCCGATTCCCTCGGCGTCGGCGTTGAAGTTGGTGAACAGGCGATGCCGCAGCACCGGCTTGGCGACCCAGCGGACGTCGTCGCAACTGACGTTGAGGCGGCCGGAGAGCAGTGCGCGCGCCTTGGCGCCGAGCACCAGATATTGCGCCGCACGTGGACCCGCGCCCCAGGTCAGCATGTCGCCGACGAAATCGGCGGCCCCCGGCTCTTTCGGGCGCGTGGCGCGGGCGAGCGAGACGGCGTAATCGACGACGTGATCGCTCACGGGCAGCTTGCGCAGCGTTTTCTGGATCGTGAGAATATCCTGCGCGCTTAGCACCGGCTGCGGCTCGTCGTTGATCTCCATCGTCGTGCGGCGGACGATCTCGCGCTCTTCCTTCTTGCTCGGGTAGCCGATGTTCACCATGAACATGAACCGATCGAGCTGCGCTTCGGGCAGCGGATAGGTGCCCTCCTGCTCGACCGGATTCTGTGTCGCCAGCACGAAGAACGGCGGCTCGAGCGGGTACGTCCGCCCGCCGGCCGTCACCTGATATTCCTGCATCGCCTGCAATAGCGCCGACTGCGTCTTGGGCGGCGTGCGGTTGATCTCGTCGGCAAGGATGATGTTCGCAAACACCGGCCCTTTCACGAACCGGAACGCGCGCTTCCCGTCGCCCGCATCCTCAAGAATATCCGTGCCGGTGATGTCTGCCGGCATCAGGTCAGGCGTGAACTGGATGCGGTTGAAGTTCAGCTTGAGTACCTTCGCCAGCGTCGAAATGAGCAAGGTCTTAGCCAGACCCGGCACGCCGACGATCAGGCAGTGCCCGCGCGCAAACATCGCGCATAGCAGCAGTTCGATCACATGGTCCTGACCAATGATCGTCTTGTGTATCTCCACCAGCAGCTTCTGCTTGATCTGGCCGAGTTGCTGGATGAACTGGTCGTTGTGGGGTGGCGTCGCTGTGCTCATGGATTTTCGTAGGGTGCGATTTATCGCACCGTCTTCACGGGGAAGGCGCGATGAATCGCACCCTACACGGCCTCATTGGAACGTCAATGCGTCACCAGATACATCAACGCATTCACCCCCACCTTCACCGCATCATCATCCGCATACCCCACGTTGTAGGCTCGCGGCAGCTTTTCCCAACCCGCGCTTAGAGATAGCCGTGAGTAGACGACTGGCAGCAGGCCGTCGACTTCGATGGCTTCGAGGGCGGGTGTGTTCAGGCCGGGGAACATGGTCTGGGCTTGCGGGGCCAGTCGCACGCGCCGCGCGTCGCTGACGAAGTTGAACATCGGGTGCTCGGGCGGCAGCGGCTTGAGATCCTTGTCGGCATAAACCTTCTTGATCTCGCGTCGGAAGGCCTTGTCGAACTCGCTCGTGCCGACGGCATCGTCGACGAACAGCACGCCGCCGTTGTCGAGGTATTGGCGAAGGCGCTTGGCGGCCTCGTCGCTGAACTGGAAATCGCGCTGGCCGATCATGATCAGCAGCGGGAAGCGGAAGATGTCGTCCTTGGCGGGATCGACCGCGATCCGTTTGAACTGCACGTTCAACGTCGTGCTCTGGTCGATCGTCTTGAGCAGGTTGGGGATGCCGTGCGGAGTCGGGTCCCAGTCGCCATTGTGGACGATCTGGCCGAGGACGAGTTGGTCGCGCTGCGACTGGTCGGCCTGGTGGTAAATCTTCTCGTGCGCGAAGAATCGGCCGTACTGGAACTCAGCGAGGCAATACGTCGTGATATTGGCGCCGAGCTTGAGCGCGTCCTGCTGGTCGTACAGCACGCCGCCTTCAATCGGCTTGTCGGCGACGTTCCAGCCGCAGCTCATGTCGATCGGCGAGAAGATGACCGCGGCCCGCGTCCCGATGTTCAGCACCTCGAGGTACGGCGGGATCGTCTTAAACGGCTCGGTGCCCTTCCGCACCTTCATCTCGTTGATCTGGTGGAACGCGGAGAAGATCGGGTGATCGGTCGGGATGGCGGCCATCTCGCGGTCAGGAAACATCCGCTTGATCTCGCGCCGGAAGCTTTCGTTGAACTCCGGCCGACCGCAATTGGAGTGGACGACCCACGTCCCGCCGTCGGTCAGGTACTGCCGCATCTTCTGGATCGTGCCGTCGTCGAACTGCGGCAATGCCTGCCACCCGGTGAAGTACAGTATCGGCAGCTCGGCGGGATCGTAGCTGAATTTGCTGAAATCAGTCTGGACGAAGCGGTACTTCTGCCCGAGCTGGTTGTTGGTCTGCTGGACCCATTTTTCGATGTCGACGATCGTCGTCTGCCAGTCCAGCCCCGATCCCTTCAGAGATGCGGGTGAAAACGTCACCGTCCCGACCAGCGCCGGCGGCGAGGGCTCACGCTTCTTCTCTGAGCGTCGCAACGGCGTTGCCGGCAGAGGCAAGGGGGGCACGCCTTCGCCGGCGTTGCGCCGTTGCGGCTTGGCCATCGGGGGGATGTTCGCCTTGGGGTTCTTGAAATCGTCGGCCGGCGCAGCACTTACGATCGCCAGCGACAGCAGCCCCGCGCAAATCACCCATCCAGCCGTTGTAACATTTTGTAGCAAGCGCAGCTCCATATGAACTCCAATCGACGCAGACGACGCCGTTCGTGCAGGCGATGTTGATCTAAGAACGCACCATCTCCCCCTTTAGTACCGCCGAAACCGCAAAACGTCGGCAGGAAAATTAGAAGACGGCAGCCGCGACGTTTTGTCCGCGCGGCTCCCCACCGCTCCACCCGGAGCAATCATCCGCTAATTCGGGCGGATCGAAGGCGTTCGGGATTTCAACGTCGCCCCCCTCGTCGTCGTCGTCGTCGTGGCGTTGCTCATAGCGATCGCCGTCGCGCCGCCCGGCGATCAGCGGGCGTAGCCGCGTGATCTCAGCCAGTTCTCACACAGCGTCGGCCAGGTCTTCAGCGCCGGGTTGTCCTGCGCGAGGCCCACGCCGTGGCGGCCGTCCTCGTAGCAGTGCATCTCGAACGGCACGCCGTGCTTGTGCATCGCGGCGGTGTAGAGAAACACGTTCTCGACATTCACGACCGGGTCATTGACAGTGTGGAAAATGAACGCCGGCGGGGTCTTTTCGTTGACGTGCTTTTCGTTGCTGAGCAGGTCGATCCACTTCGGATCGGTCGGATCGGGCAGAAGGTTGGCGCGCGAGCCGGTGTGGGCGGACTTATTGCCTAGCGTGATGACCGGGTAGAGCAGGATCGAGAACGCCGGGCGGGTGTCAGCGTCGTAATGGACGGAAATCGTCGATGCCAGGTGCCCTCCTGCGGAGAAGCCGAGGACACCGATTTTGTGCGGGTCGATGTTCCAATCCTTGGCGTTGGCTTTCGCGATCCGCATCGCCTGCGACACGTCATTTAGCGGTTGCGGGTGCTTATACGGAGCGACGCGATAGTGGACGACAATCCCGGTCACGCCGAACTCGTTCAACCACCAGGCGATCGGCTCGGCCTCATGCGGGGCGCGCGTCGAATAGCCGCCGCCGGGGCAGATCAGAACGCAGGCGCCGGTCGGGTTCTTCGGGCGATACAACTCCAGCCAGGGATTGTCTTCCTTCGTGTTGCCGCGCTTGTCGGGCACACCCTCGGACCAAAGCGGAAGCAGGGCATCGGGTGTACGCGGCGAGGAGCCAGGGGATGTCGACATGGGGATCGATCTTCGTCGCGTGGCACGGGTTTTCAACCCGCGGCACGCAAAAGCTCATCGCGATCCGACGACCGGCAGATCAAGCATTGTCTTGAGTCCCGGACCCGCCCGATGCACGATGCGGGCGACATTGACGAGCGACGCCACCGTCGCGGTGTCGCCTGGGGTGGAGCCGGGGATGATCGTGGTGATGGTGCGGTCGCCGCTGATGGTGATCTCATCGCGCGGCTCGCGCGCCGCTAGCGCCATCGTCAGATCGAGCTCGATCTCCAGTGTCTCGTCGCTCCATTTGCCGACGTTGTGCATGCCGCACACCTCGCCGGGTTCCACCGTGCCCATCGCAGATTCGATCGTGCGCTCGGCGATCACCGGCCGCAACGAGATTTTCACTTCGCTCCGCATTGGATGCCGGCCCAATCCCTGCGCCAGCATGGTGACACTCTCGCCGATGCCCATGTGGCCGATCTGGTTCTGCTTGGCGAGTTTGTTGAAGTGCTCGACGGTCATCCCCGACCCGATTTTTCGTTGCAGGGGCAATCGCCGGGTAAGGGCGTCAACGACGCGAACCACGCGCACTTTCGTCACGTTGAGCGTCATCGACGACAGCGCCACCGGCAACACGTCCATGACGAAGCCGGGATTCACGCCCGTGCCGACAAGCGTCACCCCTGCGGCAATCGCCTCGTTGTTGATCACGTCCGCCAGATGCGGATTGTTTAGCCACGGCCAGGCCATCTCCTCGCAACTGCTGACAACGTTCGCCTTCTTCCGCATCAGCATCCGCAGCGTCGGCGCGATGCGATCGAAGTAAGACGCGGTACAGAGGATGACGACGTCGGTGTCGGATAACGCCTCGACGTCATCCATGATCGTGACGTCGGAGTCGCGAACGCCTTCGATGAAGTCTTCGAGGCGCTTGCCCTGCTTCTTCGGATCGATATCGACGAGCCCCGAAAGGCTGAGCATGGGATCGCCGACGACATGCCTGGCGACTTCAAGACCAATCGGCCCAAGCCCGACGACCGCGATCCGTAAGCGTTGTGCAGCGTCCGTACCCATGCCTGCGGTTGTAGTCGGCCCGCCCGCTTTGGCAACTCCCTTACAGCAGATTTTTAAACCGCAGATTACGCAGATTACGCAGATGAATGGCATTGGAAATCTGCGTCATCTGCGTCATCTGCGGCTCTCTTTCTCCAGTGCTGAAACAGCCATTTAGGCGGTGCGGCTCAGAGAACCCAGGAGCATGACCCGCAGTCACGTTAAGAGTTTGATCAGACCCGAATGTTTCAGCGACTGTCTCGCCGCCGGAGTGCCAGACGCACTGCGGGAAACGGCTTGGAGTCTTCAACCGGGTCACATGGCGTGGGAGGGGGTTTGCTTTCCCCTTGCACAGTGAGGTTTTCAGAAAGTTTCGCAGGACGGGATGCAATTCCGCCCTGCCTCGACCCCGCACACCCAACGGCGGGATTGCTATCCGGCTGGGCCTGCTGAATTGTCGCACTCCATAGGGTCCGCAGGACGCCTGCGGCCCTTACGAGACTGATTGGCACCGCGAAACGACAGATGGTCAACCCCCCGAAGCGCGCGGTTGACACACAGGTGGAGCAATGGCATCATTGCCAGCCTGATGATTTCGCTGGACTTTACCCTTTCGCTTTCCCTTCTGCTCCTCAGAGAGCAGCCGGTGCGATCGTAGGGTTTGCGGAGTCTGTTTTGACGCATAACCTGCCCTGCGATCGCCCGCCGATCGCAGGGTATTTTTGTTTGAGAAGGAGACAGGAGACAGGAGACAGGAGATATCGCATCGCCGGAGCACGGGCATTTTTCTGTCCTCCTATCTCCTGACTTCTGTCTCCTGTCTCCTCCGGGCTTAAGGAGTCGGCTGATGGAAACGGTGAAGATCTTCGACACGACGTTACGCGACGGCGAGCAATCCCCGGGCGCTACGCTCACGCTGCCCGAAAAAGTCGAGATCGCCAAGCTCCTTGAAGCGATGGGCGTCGACATCATCGAGGCCGGCTTTCCGATCTCATCCGATGGCGACTTTGAGTCGGTGAAACAAATTGCGCAGATCGTCAGCAAGTCGACGGTGTGCGGGCTGGCGCGGTGCGTGAAGATCGACATCGACCGCGCCGGTGCTGCGATCAAGCCGGCGAAGAAGGGACGCATCCACACCTTCATCTCGTCGTCGGATGTGCAGATTCAGCATCAATTGCGGTCAGACAAAGCGACCGTATTGAAGCGGACTCAGGACATGGTTCAACTGGCGCGCAGCTACACCGACGATGTGGAGTTCTCGCCGATGGACGCATCGCGCACGGGCATGGCGTTCCTGGAAGAGCTGGTACACGCGGCGGTCGAAGCGGGCGCGACAACGGTGAATCTGCCCGACACCGTCGGCTACTCCACGCCGATGGATTACGGCAGAATCTTCAGCCACCTGATCGCCAAGCTGCCGATCATTCGCGAGAAAAACGTCATCCTCTCCAGCCATTGTCACAACGACCTGGGCATGGCCGTCGCCAACAGCCTGTCTGCGGTGGAAGGCGGCGCGCGACAGGTCGAGTGTACGATCAACGGCATCGGTGAGCGCGCGGGCAACGCGGCGCTGGAGGAAGTCGTCATGGCGCTGCGGGTGCGGAAGGATCATTACCAGATCGGCACCCGCATCGACACCACCAAGATCTACGCCGCCAGCCGGATGGTCAGCATGCTGACGGGATTGAGCGTGCAGCGGAACAAGGCGATTGTCGGGCGCAACGCGTTCGCGCACGAGAGCGGCATCCACCAGGACGGCGTGCTGAAGCACCGCGAGACGTTCGAGATCATGGACCCCGCATCCGTCGGCGTGCCCAGCAACGAACTGGTGATGGGCAAGCACAGCGGCCGGGCGGCGTTCAAGGACCGCATCATCACGCTCGGCTACACGCTGAGCGATGAGCAGATCGTGGCGGTGGCGGGCTTGCCGCGCAGCTCGCTCTGGCCGACATCTTCGGCAGCGCGCCATCGAAGCTGCCCCCCGGTCAATCCATCTACCGGATCTCGGGCAAGGTCCTGGTGA
>JBBRFH010000109.1:0-11000 GCA_038224615.1 Tepidisphaerales bacterium | reverse complement strand
AGCGCATGCAGTTGCCGGTCGAAGGCGTCGAGTTGGCCGTGGATGCGGACCAGACGCATGTCCGCGCGGTGCGTGAGCGTCATCGAGAGTCGTTGCAGGCGCTGCCGCTCGGTCACGATGCGCGTGCGCGGGTGCTGGGCGTGCAAGCGGTGTTCAAGTCGTGAGATCGCGCGTTGCGCATTGGCCGACGATCGGTCGAGCGCGGCTCGGAGCCGGCGCTCGTTGTCATCGAGCAGTTGGCGGAAACGCTCGATGCGATCCTTTGGACGTCGGAAGACCTCGTGCCGTTCGATGGTCGTCAGCCGCTGCCGGGCGTCCTGCAGTTGCGACTGCAGCGATCGGCGCAACCGAATCGCCGCCGTATCGATAAGGTCGTCGGCCTGCTTCCAGTGCGCGATCGCAACCTGCGCGGCCTCGGTCGGCGTGTGCGCGTGGTAGTCGGCCACCAGATCCGCAATCGACACGTCGACTTCGTGCCCGATGCCGGTCATCACCGGGATCGCGCACGCGACGATCGCGCGGGCGACGATCTCCTCATTGAACTCCCACAAATCCTCCAGCGACCCGCCGCCCCGCGCGACGATCACGACATCGGCGATGGTGCGAGTCATATCCTGGATGGCGCGGGTGATGTGAACCGAAGCGCCGGTCCCCTGCACCGGCACATGGACCAGCTTCACATCAATCCACGGGGTCCGCTTGAAGACTTTGAGCATGTCCGCCAGCCCCGCCGCCTCGCGCGAGCTGATCAGCGCGATGCGCTGCGGGTAAAGCGGCAAGGCCCGTTTGCGATCCGGGTCGAAGAGTCCTTCGCGCTCCAGCTTGTCCTTCAATTGCTGGAACCGGATCTCCAGCGCCCCTCGGCCGAGTGCCGCGATGTTGGTGCAGTAGAGTTGGTATCGCCCGCGCTGGGCGAAGACGCGCACGCCGCCGGTAATCAGGGCTTCCATCCCGTCGATCGGCGGCGACTGCAGGCGGGCGGCGTCGGAGCGGAACATCACGCAGTCGATGCAACTGGTCGGATCCTTGAGCGTGAAATAGATGTGGCCGGACGAGCGGTGGATGTTGAGATTGCTGATCTCGCCCCGCACGAGCACCGCGCCGGGCACGCCGGCCTTGATCGCGCCATCGATGCGCGCAGTCAGGTCGGCGACGCTGATCGCGCGCTCCAGCTTTGCCTCCGTCGGCTCGGGCTGCGTGGTGCGCTTGTTAATGCGAGCGCGAAAGTCGAAGAAGGATTCAGTCAATGCTCGTGGCGAGGGCATCCTGCCCACGCATCCCTAGAGAAGAGCGTGGGCATGATGCCCACGCCACGTCAATGCAGGTACACGAAGAACATCTTAGCCAGTCCGAGCAGTGCAAAGAAGCCACAGACATCGGTCACCGTAGTGGCGAAGATCGTGGAGCTTTGCGCGGGATCGAATCCCATGCGCTTCATGATGAACGGGATCGCCGCCCCGGTGCTGCATGCGAGCGTGTGATTGAACGTCAACGCGACAAACACCAGCATGCCGAGGTAGATATTGCCCTGCCAGAAGTAAGCGATGATCGCCGTCACCGCGCCGCAGATCAGGCCGGTCAGCAGTCCGACGAGCAGTTCCTTGAAGATGACCCGCCGCAGCAGGCGGCGATCGACCGTTCCTGTCGCCAGGCCGCGCACGGCGACGGCCATGGCCTGCGCCGACGCGTTGCCGCCCATGCCGGCGATAATCGGCATGTAGATCGCGAGTACCGCGATCTGCTCTATGGTGTCCTTGAACAGGCCCACAACCGAGCCGGCCAGGAACGCGGTGCCCAGATTGATCAACAGCCACCACAGTCGGCTTTTGAAGCTGAAGAACCACGGGCTGGCCAACCGCTCCTCGGCACCGGCACCGAACATCTTCAGAACGTCTTCGGTCGCTTCTTCCTGCACGACCTCGATGACGTCGTCGACCGTGATCAGGCCGATGAGCAGATCGCGCTCGTCGACCACGGGCATCGCCAGGTAGCCGCTCTCGCGCATGATGCGGGCAACTTCCTCCTGGTCCATCGACGCCGGAACCCGGCGGACGTTTTTGATCATGATGTCGCGCAGCCGGCGCGACGGGCGGGCCAGGATCAGGTCACGCATCGACAGCACGCCCAGCAGCCGGCCGATGCGGTCGATCACGTAGACGTAGAACATCTGCTCCAGCTCTTCGCTGAGCTTGCGGAGCAGGCTGATGGCATCTTCGACGGTGAGGTACTCGTAGAGCGCCGTCACCTGGGTGGTCATGATGCCACCGGCGGTGTCGGTGGCGTAGGCCTCGAGCTTGCGGGTTTCGGCGGCCTGGGCAACGTCAAGTTCGGCCAGCAACTCGTCGTGGGCTTCCGTGTCGACCAGGCCCAGGATGTCGACGCGGTCGTCGGGGTCCATCTCCGCCAGGACCATCGCCGCCTCGGCACGGTTCATCACCAGCATGACTGCGGCGGCGGTACCGGTGTCGACCTCTTTGAAAATCTGTGCCGCCGTCTTCGGGTCCAGGTATTCAGCGACCGCCGACGCCTGATCGACCTCCAGTTGCTCCAGCACATGCGCGCCCTGGCGGCGCGGGGCTTCTTCGATCAACTCCGCGAGCTTGCGCGGCGGGCTGTTCAGAAGTTCCGTCGTGACAACGATTTCCGCGTGCGAATGGTCAATACGAGCGCCGCCGTCGTCGGTGGCAACCGACGATCCGGGCGTAGGCGAGGTTGGAGCCGGGGTCTCCTCCATGACGTCGACAGATTCATCATCGGCCGGGCAGATCATATGAACCAGTCGCGACTCGGCAAATCCTTCGCTTGACACCCCTAACAAGTTGCGTACAGTCGGGCTTTGGTCAACGTTCGGGCCGAGGGATGAGCCGCGAAGCTGCGATGAGCGTCAAGGTAAACCGCTAAGGAATGCGGTTGGAACCACAGATTGCACGGATTTCACAGATGGGCGTTCTCTAAATCTGCGTAATCTGCGGTTCGACCGTCTTCTTCTCTGGTCTTCTTCGTGTTTGCGTTCGCGCTCATCGCTTCTTCGCGGCTAACCGATCCCCCGGCAGTTCGAGCTAATCGAAACTCCCGGGGTTGGACGACAGACAGATATCGCTACATTACGCACCCCTTTAGGCAGCAGGAGACGCCACGGATGGCAGGCAGTTTGGACAAGACAGCACCCGCATCGGCAGAACCCACGATGACCAGCGCCACCGACGACGGCCTCTTTGCCCCCGCTAATCTCAACTCAGGCGGTAAAGGCGGTGGCGGGTCGGGTAGCGGCGGCACCGGCTCCGGGCCCGGTGGTGAGGACGGCGCGTTTCTGCACGAACTGGCGCAGACCCGCTACCTCAACTACGCCCTGTCCGTCATCACCAGCCGTGCCCTGCCCGACGTGCGCGACGGGCTGAAGCCGGTCCACCGCCGAATCATCTACTCGATGTGGCTCAACGGTCCGCGCCCGGACGCCAAGCACCGCAAGTGCGCCAACGTCGTCGGTGCGGTCATGGGCGATTATCACCCGCACGGCGACAGCTCGATCTACGAGGCGCTCGTTCGCATGGCCCAGTCGTTTGCGATGCGGGCGCCGCTGGTCGATGGCAGCGGCAACTTCGGCTCCATGGACGGCGACCCCGCCGCCGCCATGCGGTACACCGAGTGTCGCCTCACGCCCATCGCCGCCGAAACCATCCAGGAGATCGGCCAGGGCACTGTTCCCTTCCGTCCCAATTACGACGGCACGAAGCAGGAGCCGATCGTCCTGCCCGCCCGGATTCCCAATCTGCTTCTGAACGGTTCGACCGGCATCGCCGTCGGCATGGCGACGAATATCCCGCCGCACAATCTCGGCGAGTTGTGCAACGCGCTGCTGAAGGTGCTGGACGATCCGGAGATCAAAGAATACCAGCTCGTCGCCAACGACGCCGTCCGCGGCCCGGACTTCCCCACCGGCGGGCAGGTGCTCAATACGCGCGACGAACTCCGCGAACTGTACAAGACCGGCCAGGGCGCCATCCGCATGCGCGCCACATGGGAAAAGGCCGCCGCCACCCGCGCCGCGCAGGTCATCTACATCACCAGCATCCCTTACGGCGTCAACAAGGCCGAGCTGATCGAGGCGATCGCGCAGATCGTCATCAACCGGAAGATGCCGCTGCTGCTCGACGTCAAGGACATCAGCACCGATGACGTCCGCATCGAACTGCAACTGAAGAAGGACGCAGAGATCGACAAGGTGATGGCGTACCTGTTCCGCAACACGCTGCTGCAGACAAACTTCAACGTGAATCTCACCTGCCTGGTCCCCACCGACAACCCCGAAGTCGGCCGGCCCGAGCGGCTGGGGCTTAAGGACGTGCTGTGGTACTTTCTGCACTTCCGCCTTGAAGTCGTCACCAAGCGCCTGGCACATGAACTCGAGCAGCTTCAGAAGCGCATCCACACGCTCGAAGGCTTCGCGTTCGCGTTCGATATTCTCGATGACCTGATCAAGATCATTCGCGCCAGCGAGGGCAAGTCCGACGCCGCCGCCAAGATACTCAAGAAGTACGGCGTCGATCCGCACGGCCCGCGCAAGCCGAAGGAAGACGGGCTTGATCCGCAGCAGGTCGATGACATCCTCGAACTCAAGCTCTATCGCCTGGCGCGGCTCGAGATCAACCTCATCACTGACGAACTCGCCGAGCGACGCAAGCGATCGAAGGATATTCGCCGCCTGCTCGACGAGGAAGAAGCCAAGGGCCGCTGGGGCATCGTCCGCGCGGAGATCGAAGAGATCGCCAAAACCTACGGTAAGGACGCGAAGAACAAGCGCCGCACGCTGATTGAAGCCGATGGTTTCGGCCAGGACGAAGTTGAGTATTCGGTTGAGGACTTCATCGTCGCTGAGGACAACCACATCCTCGTCACCGCCGACGGCTGGGTGAAACGACAGAAGGAAATCAACCCCGAGACCACGCGGCTCCGTGAAGGCGATCGCATCCTCTCGCTCGTCTCGGGCAGCACCCGCGCGACGGTTGCGTTCTTCAGCAATTACGGCACTGCGTACACCGCCCGCATCATCGACATCCCCGCGACGACGGGTTACGGCGAGCCGATCCAGAAGCTGTTCAAGCTCAAGGACGGCGAGAAGGTCGTCGTCGCCTACTCGATGGACGACCGCGTCCTGCCGCTCAAGAAGACCGCCATCAACGAGAAGAAGCCCGAGCAAGCCCCGCCGACGCATGGCCTGGCCGTCACCAGCGACGGCTACTCACTGCGCTTCGGGCTTGACACCTACCGCGAAGTCTCCACCAAGGCCGGCCGTCGCTATGCGCGTCCGTCCGAGGGCGCAGAGGTGGTTTTCGCGGCGGTCGTCGACGGCAGTGAGATCGTCATCGCCGCCAGTCAGAATCGCCGCGTCATGGTCTGCAAGCTGCACGAGATCAACTTCCTCGGCGGCCCGGGCAAGGGCGTGCTGCTCATCAAGCTCGACAAGGAAGACAAGCTTCTCGCCGCCATCATCGCCACCGGCGATCGCGAGACGCTCACGGTGAAAACCAGCATGGGCGGCGAGCAGCGCCTCAACACCGGCCGCTACAAAATCGTCGGCCGCGGCGGCCGCGGGCACGAATTCGTCTCGCGCGGCCAAATCGTCGAAGTCCTCCACGAACCCGTCCCCGCGCCGCAGCCGCTGTGAACCTGTCGTTTCCGGGTGGATGACAAGCGCCAACAGTCGATTGACCGAACCCAGTTGACGCCCTGTGCTCGCGGGCGCAGCAAAGACTTCGCCGGCCGGCGGGACTCTCCGCAGCACAATCGTAGAAGATATACTCGCCGGATTTCTTGTCGTGCCCGACGACGTCCGGCTCGCCGCCGGTGGTTTCCATTTGGTTGAGCGACCAGAGCTTGGCGGGACTCGCTTCCAGCTTGGCCTGAACCTTGGCCCAGTCGATGCCCTTGTGCCGCTTCATATTCTTCTCGAAGCGGGCTTCCAATGTGTCGAGAAGCTCGGCGGTGCGTTCGCGCGAGAGTTCGTTCTTGTTGCTCGTTTCCGTTTTGCTGGCGGTCGTCTTTTTCATAGCAATCCAGTGTGGTGGGAATCGTCGGCCGATCGTCGGCCAGGGGAATATAGCAGCTCGTGCCAATTCCAGCCGAAACCCCCGGATGATTCGGTGCCGGCGGGTATGAAATTCGGTTCCCGTTCGGGTATGCTTTTTGGGCTTCGGTCAGGCGTTTGGCCGATCCAGGTACTGGAAGACCGCGACCCCGTGCGCGACGGGCCGTGGATTTGCTGCGACGGGATGTGCGGCTTGGTGCTCCGGACCCGCTCGGACCGGGCGAGTGAACTTGTGCTATGATTTTTTTAGATCGGAGACCGTCATGCATCGACTGAACGAAATCGCAGGCAGGCTTTCGCCGGCACAGGTGAAGGAAGTTGAGGACTTCGCGGAATTTCTGCTCGCGCGGCGGGGTTTGCTGCGCCCAGATGGCACTGGCGAGAAGCGTTTGAACCGGAATGATGTGGACGGCATGATCGGCATGCTCGAAGGAATGGGCGGCGACAAGTCCAACAAGGAACTGATCGGCGAGGCGTGGGATGACGCCAGCGCCAAGTACGACAAGTGATCGATGCGGTTCCTCCTTGACACAAATTGCTGGATGCAGATCGCAAGGCGGCGGGATCGCTACCAAGAGGTTGCAGAGTTGTTGCGTCATGTCCCGCCATCGGCGGTCTCGATTACGGATTACGCTTTGCACTCGCTGATGAACATCGCCAGACGCCACGAGATGCTGGCGCAACTTCCTGGCTTCATCGCTCGAAGCGGCTTCGGCGTGACCGTGGAGGTCGTCACTGTTACGGCGACGCGATTGGGCGATGTGGCCGAGGCGATCGCCAAGTATCAGCTTGACGTGGATGACGCATACCAATACATCGCCGCCGAGGCTTACGGGCTGAAGCTCGTCAGTCTCGACGCCGATTTTGATCGTACGCCCAACGGCCGGCTGACGCCCGCTGCGGCATTGCAGCTTTTTCAGGGATGAATTGAATCCGCAGAGCAAGGAAGCATGAGCGCCACCTCCTCCTATAACGCGAGCAGCATTACCGTCCTCGAAGGCCTCGATCCCGTGCGCAAGCGCCCGGGCATGTACATCGGCGGCACCGGGGCGGCGGGGTTGCATCACCTGGTCTGGGAAATCTTCGACAACTCCGTCGACGAGGCGATGAACGGCCACGCCGACCAGATCGACGTGACCCTGCACAAAGAAGGCACGAGCGTCACCGTCAGCGACAACGGCCGCGGGATTCCGGTCGATACGCATCCGAAGCACAAGAAGCCGGCGATCGAGATCATCCTCTGCACCCTGCACGCGGGTGGCAAATTCGATAACAGCGCCGCGGGCAACTACAAGACTTCGGGCGGATTGCACGGCGTGGGGGCTTCGGTCGTCAACGCGCTGTCGAAGAAGCTCGTCGCCACCGTCCGCCGCGACGGGGCTGAATGGCAGATGGAGTTCGGCCAAGGCAAGCCGCTGACCAAGCTCAAGAAGCTCGGCGCTGCCCGCGGCAGCGGCACGACGATCTTCTTCCATCCCGATCCGCAAATTTTCCCGCGCATCGAGTTCAATCCCGAGACCATCCGTGAACGCCTTGAGGTTGCCAGTTACATCCACAAGGGTCTGAAGGTCGTCTGGATCGACGAAGTAGGCGGCAAGAAGGAAACGTTCCACCACGAGGAAGGCATCCTCGCGTTCCTGAAGAAAATCCTCGACGAAAAGAACGCCAAGCCCGTCCACGAGCAGCCGTTCATGCTGGAGAAGACGAACGGAATCCGCATCGAGATGTGCTTCTCGTGGACCGAGCACACCGAGGAGTTCCTCAAGAGCTACGTCAACGGCATTCCCACGACCAGCGGCGGCACGCACGAGAACGGCCTGCGCGCCGGCGTGCTGAAGGCGATCCGCAACTACATCGAAACGCACGAGCTCACGCCGCGCGGCGTGACGCTGCAGGCCGAGGACATCCGCGAGGGCGTCATCGGCGTGCTGAGCATCTTCCTTGAAGAGCCGCAGTTTCAAGGCCAGACCAAGGACCGCCTCAATAACCCCGAGGTGCAATCGCAGGTGGACTCGGCGGTGCGGCCGGCGCTGGAGCAATGGCTGAACAACAATCGCTCGGTCGCCGAGACGATCGTCAACCGCATCATCATCGCCGCCCGCGCGCGTGAGGCGTCGCGTGCCGCGAGCGCCGCAGTGAGTCGCAAGACCGCGACGAGTGGACGGCTGGCGCTGCCCGGCAAGCTGGCCGACTGTTCGAGCAATAACAAGGCAGAGACCGAACTGTTCATCGTCGAAGGCGATAGCGCCGGTGGCAGCGCCAAGCAAGGCCGCGATCGCAACAAACAGGCGATCCTTCCGCTGCGTGGCAAGGTGCTCAACACCGAAGGCCAGTCGCTGGCGAAGGTGCTGGAGAACAAGGAGATCGCCGACCTCGTTATCGCGCTCGGCTGCGGCGCGGGGCTTGACTGCGATCCGAACAAGCTCCGTTACCAGCGTCTGGTGCTGCTGGCCGATGCCGATAGCGACGGCCATCATATCACGACGCTGCTGCTGACGTTCATCTTCCGCCACATGCGGCAGTTGATCGACGCCGGCCGGGTGTTCATCGCGATGCCCCCGCTCTACCGCATCGACATCGGTAAGGAAACCCACTGGGCCGCCGACGACGCCGACAAGGAACGCATCCTCAAGACCTACATCAAAGGCAACGCCAAGGCCGAGATCACCCGCTTCAAGGGCCTCGGCGAGATGATGCCGAAGGTGTTGTGGGAGACGACGCTCAATCCAAAGACCCGCCGCCTTCTCCGCGTCGAAATCTCCGACGCCCTGGCGACCGACCGCGTCATCAACGAGCTGATGGGCAAAGACGCGTCGGCCCGCTTCCGGTTCATCATGGAACGTGCGGAAGAGGCGGAAGAACTGGACGTGTAATGGTCCTCTCCACCCGTGATGCGGCGCCGCCGATTCAGCGGCATCAGCGAGGTTAGCATCGCAATCCTCGTCACCGAGAGTGTCGTTCACTTTTGACTGGTTTTTTGGTAAATTCCGTTCCAATCCATGCTGGCAACAATGAACAAGGGGGCCGTCCTTCGCGCGGAGCGATTTCGCGCCATTGACTGGCTGCGCGGGTTGTCCGTGCTGTTCATGATCGAGTGCCACGCGCTGTTTTTCATTAAGCCGGAACTGGAATACACGCCCTTCTGGCTGTGGATTCAGGGATGGAACGGGATGGTCTCGGTGTCGTTCCTGTTCGCGGCCGGATTCGCTGCGGGGCTGGTGGGAACGCGCGGGATCGCCCGTGCGACCGATCCGGTCGCGCGGGCGGCGCGGTCGCGCAGGACGCTCGTCCGCATCGCGCAGGTCTGGTCGATCTCCGTCTTCTTCCGCATCTCGTCTTCAATCAACTTCGCCGACCCGGCATCGCTGCTGAATCCCGGCACGCTGAAATACCTGCTCATCGCGATTCTCAAGTTCGACATTCTGGTATGCATCTGCGTCGGACTGCTGACAGTGTGGGCGGTGATGAATCTCTGCCGTCCGCGCGTGTGGCTGGCGACGACACTGCTCGGCGGGGTGCTGGTGGCGTCGCTGGCGCTGACGCCCGCGGCGATGGCGTATCGGGGCAACGCGGTCGTCACCGGATGGCTCAACTCGTCGACCGGATCGATGTTCACGCCCTTCCCGTTCGCGGCATACCTGTTGCTGGGCGCGCTACTCGGCATCGCCGCCGCCCGCGCTCGCGGCGGGCGGCAGCTCGTCGTCTGTGGCCTGGCGCTGACGACTCTCGTCGGCTACACGCTCGGCGAGACGCGCGTTGCGATCGACTGGTGGCAATCGGTCGGCACATGGGACTACGTCATGCCCCTGCCCAACCTGTTCGAGCGTCTCTGGAAACTCGGCGTGATCGGGCTCGTCCTCTGCGGCCTCGAATGGGCATGGCCGATCGTCGGACGGGCGCTGGCACCGGTAACGGCGGTGCTGGAATACTTCTCGCGCAACGCGCTGCCGGCGTTCTTCGTTCACCTGTCGCTGCTCTATGGCTTCTGCGGCATCCACTTCACGCATCAGTGGCACCGCAATTCAAGCTGGTCGCAATACGCGTGGCGCGTCGGCGCGCTGTACGCCGCGACGTTCGCCATCTGCTACGCCCTTGGACGCGCCAAGCAGCTAATCCTCGACGCGCGCGAGCGCGTCGCATATGAACCGACCTCGCTGAGCGTCCCCGAGATCGCATAGCAGCCCGTCAGCCGGCACCGCTGACGCCGATCCAGACGCGTATTAAATCTGTGAAATCTGTGCAATCTGTGGTTCGTCATTCCGTGCCGCGGACCGCGAGCGGAAACCGCATCGCCCACGCGATTGCTTGACCCACCCGCCTCGCGTCCCGATCATCCATCCACTTATGAGTAAGGCGATCATCCTCCAGCATGTGGCGCACGAAGGCCCGGGGCGCATCATTCCGGTCTTCCGCGATTTCGGCATCCAGACCGAAGTCCGCCACCTCTATCGCGGCGACGAGGTGCCGACCGATCTCGATGAGATCCGCGTGCTTATCGTGCTGGGCGGGCCGATGGGCGTCGCCGACATCGGGCAGGCCGGGTATCCCTACCTGCAGCAGGAGGTCGATCTGCTCAAGCGACACATCGAAATGGATCGCCCGGTGCTGGGCATCTGCCTCGGCGCGCAACTCCTCGCCCACGCCGGCGGCGCCAAGGTGTACCCGAACGTGAAGTTGGGCCCGCCCGCCGGCCCCGGTCAACCGCCCAGGCCGGTCGAGCCGATCGAGCCGCTGCCGGAAATCGGCTGGGGCCCGGTGAGTTTCCCGTTCCCCGGCGGCACCGAGCCGATTGTCTTTGGGCTTGTCGACAACACGCCGATGTTCCACTGGCACTTCGACACGTTCGATCTGCCGCGCCTTCCCCCCCCCCCCCGAACCCCCCCCCCCCCCCCCCCCCCCCCCCCCCCCCGGGAGA
>JBBRFH010000108.1:0-11037 GCA_038224615.1 Tepidisphaerales bacterium | reverse complement strand
GAAGATCGGCACGTCGCGCTTGTACGCTTCGTAGATGATTGATTCATCGCACTTGGGCCCGCCGTGCTTTTCGAGGTACTCGCCCATGGCCTTGAAGATTTCGCGGCTGCTGTGCGGGCGCGGCTCGAGTTCATCGAAGATGACTTTCGTCGTCTCGTCACAGACGCGGAGTTCGTCCTCGTCGATGAAGGTGTCGTAGATGCGGTCGATGCCGTGCTCGCGGAGCTCGCCGTCGAACATGCCGGACTTGTACTTGTCCTCGGCGATGTAGTGGCGATAGCCAAGGGCCTCGAAGAAGTCCTGGTCGACCATGTTCGCGCCGGTGCTGACGATGGCGTCGACCATGTTGTTCTTAATCATGTCGGCGATCACCTTCTTAAGCCCCGCCGAGATCAGCGAGCCGGCGAGGGTGAGGATGATGCCGACCTGTTTGTCATTAAGCGCGCGGTCGAAGATGTCCGCGGCGCGGGCCAGGTCGCGGCCGGAAAACGCCATGTGCTGCATCGAATCGACCAGCGGAACGATGCCGCTCATCGACTTGATGTCGATGTGCTTGACCAGATCCTTCTTGTACTGGTCCTTGCCCTCGTGAGCGGCAACGGCCTTGAACGTGGTGTGGGTGAATTCTGCCATCGGAATACCTCTTCTGCTGCACCAAAGCTGCAGCGATGCTAAGGGGAAACAAACCGCGGTGGGGAAAAAAAGCCACCGCGGGTGGCCGCTACGGATAAGGGTCGAACGTTCGACCCGAACCGCCATTGCAGGCCCGGTGGCTTTGAGTCGGGCATTTTCGCAGAACGAAGGCGTGATGCAAGAATTATCTGCCGCGCGGGGACAGTTTTTTTAGGTGCCGGGCCAGCATGTCGCTCGCTTGGGCGAGCCGCCGTTCCGAGTTGAGATCGCACGAACGGCAAGTACCCCAAGGCGAAATGACGCGGCGCGCGGCTCGCTCCCACTCGGGCGCACTGCTATTCTGGCTTGATGCAAGTTCCCCTCCTCGACCTTCGCCAGCAGTACGCCGGCACGCTCAAGACCGACATCCGCGCCGCCATCGACAAGGTGTGCGACGCCCAGTCGCTGATCCTCGGCCCGCACGTCGAATCGTTCGAGAAAAAGCTGGCGGCGTATTGCCAGACGAATCACGCGATCGGTGTCTCCTCCGGCACCGATGCGCTGCTGGTCGCGCTGATGGCGCTGGAGATCGGCCCGGGCGATGAAGTGATCTGCCCGGCGTTCACGTTCTTCGCAACCGCCGGCTGCATCGCCCGCGTGGGCGCCAAGCCGGTGTTCGTCGACATCGAGCCGCGCACCTTCAACATCGACGTCGCCAAAATCGAGGCGGCCATCACCAAGAAGACCAAGGCGATCATTCCCGTCGACCTGTTCGGGCAGATGTGCCGGATCGAGGCGATCAACGAGATCGCCTGCAAACACGGGCTGTCGGTGATCGAGGACGCTGCCCAGGCGATCGGCAGCAAGCGGTTCGACATGCCGGCGTGTTCGCAAGCGCGGTTGGGCTGCCTGAGCTTCTATCCGACGAAAAATCTCGGCGCCGTCGGCGACGCCGGCGCTGTCTGCACCAATGACGACGCGCTGGCGGAAAAAATCCGCAAGCTGCGCGTACACGGCAGCGGGCACACGTATTACCACGAGATGGTCGGCGGAATGTTCCGGCTGGCGGCGATCCAGGCGGCGGTGCTGGAAGTGAAGCTCAACTATCTGGACGGCTGGCACGCCGCCCGCCGCCGCAACGCCGCGATCTACAACGACGCCCTCGCCGGCTCCAACGCGCAGGTGCCGTTTATCGAGGAAGGCAACTTCAGCATCTACAACCAGTACGTCATCCGTGTCGCCGACCACGATGCAGTGAAGAAGAAGCTCGCGGAGCAGGAAATCGGCTCGGCGATCTACTACCCGCTCGGCCTGCACATGCAGCAGTGCTTCGCGAACCTAGGCCACAAGGAAGGTGATTTCCCCGAAACCGAGCGCGCCACCCGCGAAGTGCTCGCACTGCCCATCTACCCCGAGCTGACAACCGAGCAAGTCACCTTCGCCGCGACAACGGTCCGCGCGATTGTCGGATAGCAGAAGAGATCCACGAATCTGACGAATGAAGAAATCAAAAAAGCCACAGACGGGGCACAGATCAGCACAGATTTCTCATCTGTGTCCATCCGTGCCCCATCGGTGGCTGACGCTTCTTATTCGTGCGATTCGTGAAAATTCGTGGATCTCTTCTTCGCCGTCGCCAGATAGCAGAAGAGAAACCACGAATCTTCGGGATCGTTAGCGGACGTCGTCCAGCATCTTGTCCGCCGCCGACGTGAGTTTGTCGTCGGTGTCGTAGGTGCCGTTGGCGATCTGGGCTTTGATCTCGTTGACCTTGTCCCAGCGGACGTCGTTGGTCTTGAGTTGGGCCATCAGGTGATCGACGTTCGACAGCTCGAGCTTGTCGACGTTGTTGGCCGAGTACGCCTCGGTGGCCGCGGGTTTGGCGGGGCCTTTGACGTTGGTGGGACGATACAGGGGATTGGAACCGCCGACTGGATTGATTGTGCTCATTGTCTTGCACTCCGGCTGATGGGCGAAGGTCCGCGTCGGGAACGACGACACGTATGACCATTCACCCTTGCTCATTGCGGCCAAATCCATCGGCCGCGCACTGCTGGGTCACCTGCTCCAAGTAACCCGTCCTCCGTGATCTCAACAACAGACCTATCGTCGGAACCCGAGCCAACTCTTGAACCCGTACACACCCTCTCCACATTTCCACAAGCCGTTGATAAACAGAGGGTTACCACCCAAACGCCCGCAGCTTCGGCGCGATTCGCAGAATTTGCGCCACAAATCCGCGCCATGCAAAGCTATTTATTCATCCCAAACTACCCAATATAACAACACAAGCCCTCTCGCACGTTGACTTCCGTCGATCTTATGAGACGTCAGACTTACAGGACCCAAAGGCAACCCCGAATCGGCACGAATTGAAACGAATGGGAAACGCGGGCCGCGAAGCTGCGACGAGCGCGAAGGTGAACGCTAAGAATCGAAGACTTGGAACCACAGATGACACAGATTCCACAGATTCAGAGGAACCCAATTTGCGCAAGGCAGGGTTCCCGTATTCTGTCTTCTTCGCGTTCACCTTCGCGCTCATCGCCTCTTCGCGGCTCGCATTGATGTCTTCCCCAGACCTCCTCGCATTCGTGTCGATTCGTGTCGATTCGTGGATGCCTTTCGCGTTTCGTTGCCCCCATCCCCAAGCGCTTGTATTGTTTGCCCCCCATGCCCGATTGGCCGGACGCGATCCTCTTCGACTTTGACGGGGTGCTGGTACACTCCGAGCCGCTGCACGTCCAGGCGTTCCAAGCCGTCGCCCGGCAGGAAGGGCTCGAGCTTAGCGATGAGACCTACTACGAGCACCTGCTCGGCTACGACGACCGTGGCGGGCTGCGCAAGCTGTTCGAGCTGAACAACCGCAAGATCGAGCCTAAGGACGTCCTCCGCCTGGTCGCCCAGAAGCACAAGGCGGCCGAGGCGCTGATCCATCAAAAGAAGTACGCGGCGCTCCCGGGCGTCGAAGAAACCGTCCGCGGCCTGTGGCGCAACTACCCGCTGGCCGTCTGCTCAGGCGCGCTGGGCAGCGAGATCGAGCTGATGCTGGAAGGCGTGGCGCTGCGCGACTGCTTCCGCGTGATCGTGTCGGCCGAGGACGTCACCGTCGGCAAGCCCGATCCCGAGTGCTACCTGCGCGGCGTGGAACTGCTGGCCCGCAAGTATCACCGCCGACTCAATCCCCGGAACTGCCTGGTATTTGAAGACGCCCCGCGGGTGATCGACCGGCTCAAGCCGCTGGGCTTCGTCTGCGTCGGCATCGCCAGCATCGTGCCCGCCGATCGGTTCAGCAACGCCGACTACGTCCTGCACTCCCTCGCCCCCGCCGAGATCAAAGCCAAGATCCCGCGACTTAAGCTGTTTGAAGGATGAAAGGGCGGAATGACCAATGACAAATGACCAATGACCAATGGGCCTTTCGATTGGACATTGGTCATTGGGCATTGAACATTGGTCATTCAACCATGCCCTTCGCCCCGACCTTTCTCCCTGCCGATGCCACATGGGCGGGCGTGTTGCTGTTGTGCATCGCCGGCGTGTTCCTGGCGGGGATCGTGATCGGCACCGTCGCCCGCCTCGTCATGCCCGAACGCTACGTCGAACTCAAGCCCATCCATCACAGCGAATCGGCCGAAGAAAAAAACCTTGCCGCGAAGCAGCGATGAGCGCGAAGGTGACCGCGAAGAAGACAAAACGCAGGAACCACAGATTTCACAGATTGGCTTTTCTGAATCTGTGGAATCGGCGCAATCGGCGCTTGCATGGCTTCAATTCTTCGCGTTTGCCTTCGCGCTCATCGCACCTTCGCGGCAGCCTTTTACTCGTCCGCGCGCAGCATTCGCCCGAGCTTTTTCAGGCCGTGGAACATGCGCGAACGCAGGGTGACGGCCTTGGCGCCGGTCACCTCTTCCATCTCGGCGTAGCTCATGTCCTGGAAGATGCCGAGCAGGATCACTTCCTTCTGATCCGGCGGCAGGTCGTCCATGGCGCGCAGGACGCGGGCGATCTCCTCGCGCTGCTCGGCGTCGTTGGTGGCCTGGCCGGCGACGAAATCGGGGTCGGCGGATTGGTCGGCGTTGTCGAGCTTCAACTCCGTCAGATTCCGCACCGGCGAACGCTTCTTTCGGCGGGCGTTGTTGATCGCCAGGTTCCGCGCGATCGTGAACAGCCATGTGCTGAACTTCTGCGGATACCGGTACGTCGCGGCGAATCGAAACGCGCGGAGAAACACCTCCTGCCCGATCGCCTCAACGTCCTCAACATTGCCCAGCATGCGATAGAGAAAGGACAGCACCGCCTGGCTGTAGCGCTCGTAAACCAGTGCGAAGGCCTGCTTATCGCCCAATTGCGTGCGGCGCATCAGGTCTTCGTCCGAAGCTCGGCCGAGCGCGACGGGCGCGAAATCCGACTCCTGCGGGCCGGGCGGCAATGTCGTGGAAGGATGGTCCAGCGGCGTAGGCGCGGGTGCCACCGACGATCCCGCCGCTTTCGCGCCGGTGGCCGTCTGTTTCCGCGCAGAAGTCGCACCGCTTCGCTGCTTCACCATGCCTCCGACACCTTCAATGCAACGTAGCAGGAACGACGTGGCAGCGTCAAACATGGGTGGGCCTTGGGGATTGGGGATTGAGACCTGGGCCTTGGGGCTTGGGCCTTGGGCCTTGGTGAAATGCGCAACCTTCTCCAACTCCTTCGGCCCATCCCGTCTTCTGCATCAGGCCCTAATCCCCAAGGCCCATACTATCTTCCACACTAAGGCCCAAGGCCCAAGCCCCAAGGCCCACCCTCTGCTATACTCCCCTACGCGGCAGCAGTGACGACCGCGTCGGGGGCAACTCCGGCGAGGAAAGTCCGAACAGCGCAGGGCATGGCGCCTGGTAACGCCAGGGCGGAGTAATCCGACGGAAAGTGCCACAGAAAATAAACCGCTAAGGAGCAGTCGATAGCGGGGAGTCGATCGTCGATCGCAGGATGCCAGCGTCTGCGATCAACGACCGACTCCCCACCATCGACTGCTCCCAGTAAGGGTGAAACGGTGCGGTAAGAGCGCACCGCGTGTGTGGGTAACCACCACGGCACGGCAAACCCCGCCCGCTGCAAGACCAAATAAGCAGGGAGGTGCTTGAACGCCGCGACGGAAGTTGCGGATTTTGGCACCCACGATCGGGCCCCGATCGTCATCACCTGCGGGTAGGTCGCTTGAGCCTGACAGCGATGTCAGGCCCAGAGAAATGGTCGTCCTCTGACGCAAGTCAGGGAACAGAACTCGGCTTACACGCCGCCGCACAAAACACCGGAGGCGACCCGAAACCCGGGTCGCCTCCGATCGTTTCTATTGATTGATTTGCAGAGGGCTTGCATCCCTGTCACGCCGGGGCAACCTCCCGGTTCCGAGCGGAGTCAGATCACCCGTAGGTGTCGATCTCCCCACCCAGCCCCGTCGCCGCCGCGATCAACTGGTCGCCGGCCTTGGCGGGACCGATCGACGCCGCTTCGATGAGCTTCAGCACCGCCGCCCCGCTGCTCTTTTGCTGGTCAAGAATCTTGCCGGCGACCGCGTACTGCACCTTCGATGCAATCTGCGCTTGCTTGAAATTGACAGCCGCTGCCACCAGGTCCATACCCCTTCTATCGACCCGAACGTCGATCCCGGCTTAGCACGGCTGAAAGATTTTTTTCACCCACCAAAAAAAACCCAAACTTTTCCTTTGACATTCGCCAAACCGTTAGGTTACTGTCCGCTTAACACTGACCAAACGACCGTCTCTCAGGTCCGTCAGTGTCAGCCGCAACCTGGTGTTGCGAAAAATTGAAGGAGCAGCGGTCATGAATCTGACCCCCCGCCAACTGGACGTCCTGGTCGCCATCCGCAACTACCGCCACCTGCACGGGTACGCCCCCACGATGCAGGAATTGGCCGACACGCTCGGCACGAGCAAGGTGACGATTTTTGAACACGTCGGCGCCCTCGAGCGCAAGCGCGTCATCCGCCGTGACAAGCACAAGGCCCGTTCGCTGGAGATCTGCTCCGAAGAGCGGCTCCCCGACGAGAACCGCCCGACCAAGCTTCCCCTGCTCGGCAACATCGCCGCCGGCTCGCCGATCGAAGCGATCGAAAACCGCGAGGAGCTCGATCTCGAAGCCCTGTTCGCCAGCAAGCAAGGCGTCTACGTCCTGCGCGTGCGCGGCGAGAGCATGATCGAGGACCATCTGTGCGACGGCGATTTCGTCGTCATCGAGCGCCGCGACTCGGCACGCAACGGCGATCAGGTCGTCGCATTGCTCGACACCGGCGAGGCCACCCTCAAACGCTACTACCGCGAAGGCTCCAACAAGATCCGCCTCCAGCCGGCCAATAGCAACATGGAGCCGCGCATCGTCGATGCCGACCGGCTGCGCGTGCAAGGCGTCGTCATCGGCGTGCTGCGCAGCTACACGCATAGCTGATTTTTTTTCCCGCGCGAACGCGACCCGATCGCGCCTGTCACCGCGTCATCGGGAGTCCTCACGACCGAGGCTCCTGAAAAGGCCGCGCCACCAGAACCTATGACGGCCCGCAGGGCCACAATTGTCGTCTATTCTGAGGTGCCCCATGATCACCGCCTTCCCGTCTTACCGGCCGAATGCCTCCGCTCACCTGCCTCCGCACCGCACCGCAGGCGTCGCACCAACTCACTTCGCCCGACCCGAGACCGTCATAGGCGCCGCCGCTCGGTTGCCAGCCCATCAAGACCGCGCACCGGCACCCATCGAGCGCAAAGGAGCACCCGCCTCGCTCGCCCGGACGAGCCTCCCGCTTACGACCTCCACCCCGACCAAACCGTCCGCACCGCGCAATCCTACCGCCGCGTCGCTTGCGCCTTCGCGCCCACCCCAGCACTCCCCCTCAGCACCGCCTCGCACCGCACCGCAACTTCCTCCGCGCTCACAGGCATCCCCGCGCGCTGACAACGCCGTCCGTTCAAACCCTTACCCCCGCAATGCCGCGCCACCGCAGCGTCCCGCTTCAGTCCAGCCGCGCAACGACCAACACGCCGATCCGCGCGACAAAAAGCCCGATCACCCCATCACGTTCCAACGCTTCTTCAAATCCGTCGGCCCGCGCACCTACGCCGCCCAGGTGAAGCTCGCCAGCAACGGCAACCACTATTTCGTCCTCACCGAAGGCCAGCGCGACGACACCACCGGCGAGATCCGCAAGAAGCGCATGAACATCTTCTCCGAAGACTTCACCGCGTTCTTCGCGCTCCTCCACGAAACCGCCGACCACATCCGCGCCCACCCGGTCCCGGAAAAGGTGCGCCAGCAGCAGGCAAAATTCTGGCAGCGCAAAAATGCCAAGTCCCCGCCCCCAGTGCGGCCGCACTAAGACGCAGGCCGCTGATCGATTCGCGCGGTGTAGGTCTATGAGCACACGAATTTATGAACCGCAGATTACGCAGATTACGCAGATTTTGAGGGGGTCAGTTCCGCAGTCCTTGATTTACTCTGCCGAATCTGCGTAATCTGCGGTTCCAGTTGTTTTCAATTCAGAGCACCCGGAAGAGGAGCAACCACAGATTGCACAGATGACACAGATTGGGAATTCAAAAGCCAGAATTCAACATTCCGAAAAGCCAATCTGTGAAATCTGTGGTTTCTTCTCTTCTTCGCGTTGGTCTTTGCGCTCATCGCTTCTTCGCGGCTAAGAACTCGATGCGTGCCGCGAAGTTGCGACTAGCGCGAAGGAAAACGCGAAGCAATGCAGTGGGAACCACAGATTCACAGATGACACAGATTGGGAATTCAAAAGCCCGAATTCAACATTCCGAAAAGCCAATCTGTGAAATCTGTGAAATCTGTGGTTTCTTCTCTTCTTCGCGTTGGTCTTCGCGCTCATCGCTTCTTCGCGGCTAAGAACTGAACGACCTTTTCCGTCTTATCGCGACGGAGCGCCAGGCTCGGGAAAATGTTCGCGAAGTTCACCAGGCAAACCGGCGTTAGCGATCGAAGTAGTCGCGGACCAGCGCGCGATAGGCGTCCGGAATGCGCCCTGAATCTACCGCCGCGCGGGCGTCGTCGCGGCGCTGCGACCAGGCGTCTGTTTGCCAGGGCGCGACCGGGGCGGGTGGTGCGGAGGTGACTGATGCGCCGCCATTGGACGTTCCTGGCGTGCCCCGGGTGTTCGCGGCGCGGCCCGAGCCGCTGGCGAGCCTGTCGGCAGCGCCCGGTGATCCTGACCGGCCATGATTTGCCAGATCGCGCGGCGCGGCGTCGTTCCCGTGCGCATCACTGTCGGCTCTTCCCGCCCCGCGTGCGTCCGCGCCGGCGCTGGCGCGTGACGGCGTGGTGCCGGCACCGTTCGCCTGGGGTGCGTTATGATCCGCCCCGCGCATTTCTGATTGCGCTTCGCGCGCCCGGACGCCGCTGGGGTCGCCCAGCGACGTGCGCACCGCGGATCCGTTCGTCAAGCCCGCGCGTTGGTCGATCGCCGGCGCTTGTGCATCGCTTGCCGGTGATTGGAGCGATCGCCCGATCGAAGCGGCGACCAGCAGGGCACACGCGAGCAGCCAGCAGGCGGCGTGAACGCGCAAGCCGAAGCGCATGAACCGCGGCGCTGCGCGCGACTGCAGCGCGTGCTCGGCCTGGCAACGGATGAGCCGGCACCATTCGTCGTCGCGGTCACGCGTGAGCAACGCGGAGCAAAGCAGGTCGTTCAGGCGGAGGATGTCGTCCAGTCGCGCTGCGGTGGCAACCAGCGAGGGCAATCGCGCCAACGGCAGCGCGGTGATGACCACCACGATCATCACGAACAGCAACAGCGGAGGAATCGCCGAGCCGCCGATCAGGTTCAGTGAAACGCCAAGCACGGCGGCGACCACGCCAGGCACCGACGCATCGATCAACCGCGCGCCGATCAAGCGAAAGCGCAACCGCGTGAGCAGCGCCGTAAGCGAGTGCGGGGGATGGTTCGACGCGTCGAGCACCACCGGCATTCTATCGGCTGCAAGCGTCTTGACCCATCTCACCGCGTAATTCCTGCACGAGTTCGGCGATGCACTCGAGATGGGGATTGACCTGCAAAGCCCGCTCGTAGAAGTGCAGCGCCTTGGCGATCTCCCCGATCGCGACATACGCGTGACCCAGGCCGCCGAGCGCGCCGAAGTGCAGGGGCATCAGTTCGATGACCCTCAGGCAGTCCTTGATCGACTCCTCGTAACGCTCTGCGAGGTAGTGCGCGATGGCCCGCTGGTTATACGCCTCGGCGAAATCAGGGCTGAGGCGGATCGCTTTCTCCAGGTGGGTGATTGCGCGGTCGATATCCTCGCAGTTCAACGCCTCGGCGCCGCGGGCGCAGTGCTTGTTGGCCTCGTCGCAGGTGCCGCCGCGAAACCAGATTTGCCACATGGCGTGCTCGGCCATTTCGACGACGACGCGATCGGCATCCTGCAGTTTTCTGGAAAGCTCCGGCAGGCAGCACGATTGCCCGATCAGCCCGACCGCCAGCGCCGCGATCTTGCGCGCGTCCTGATGATCGCTGGACAGCAGCGACAGCACCTGGTCGGCGGTCCAGTTGCACTTAAGCGTAGACATAAGGGAATCCCAGTCCTGCGCTTGCAGGGCCGGCTCAAGCTTGGCTACGAAGTCGTCAGCGTCGATGGGGGTCACAATTCGATTCCGTCGAATTGTAGGCCGACGTGGCGCACAAGGGGTCTGGGCAATGTCGGGAGTTGCCCGCAGTGAAGATGGGGCGCGCCTGCGGCGCAGCGTGAGGATCGGCGTTATTGGCCGGGGACCGGGCGGCGCGCGTCATTCCCGGCAGGACGTTCGGCCTGCGCGGCGCGGGCTTCGGGCGAGAACGGATCGGCATAATAGCCCCGGCGCTTGCTGTTGGAATCGCCAAGCGGCGTGTAGGCGTAGCCCGTCTCCAGCTTGTTGTCGCTGCAGCCCGCGAGATTGGGGAGCAGGATGGCTGCGGTCAAACCGAGAGTCAGCGTCGCCACGAAGCGCTTCATGATGCGAGTAGGTATAGCGGAAAGGCGTCGGCAGTGCTATGTAAGCGTCCCCCGTGGACGTACCCCGCCGCCAACGCACGATTCGCCGTCTGCATGCCCGGCTGGCTGCGCGCTTTGAACTCATCGACGAGATGCTGCCGGTCGGCCCGCTGCGCGTGCAGTTCACGCGCGTCGCGGATCCCGAGAGTGTTCTCAACGCGATCTGCCGCCGTATCGACGATCACGAGCAGCGCACCGGGGAGCGCATCCAGAGCGACGAACTCGGTCTGCCTTACTGGGCGGAACTGTGGGACTCGGCGACCGGCATCGGCATGTGGCTGGCGTCGGGTGGCTGGCAACAGCCGACGGCGAAGGATGAATACGGCGATCGACTTCCGCCCGCCGCCACCCGTCCGCCGCCGGCCGTTCTCGACCTCGGTTGCGGCATGGG
>JBBRFH010000107.1:0-11068 GCA_038224615.1 Tepidisphaerales bacterium | reverse complement strand
TCATTCAAAGACGCTTCGCATTTAGCCCGTAATCGAGCCGCGCCGGAGGTCATCGTCCCGCCGGACGGTCTTCGCGGCGCGCGATGCCAGGGGGCACTTCACTCAAGCTTTTCGCGTCGCCGCCTTGCGGTGTGAGCCGGGTCGGCAACTGCGGGGACAACGCTGCGATGGAAAGCGTCTGGGCCAGTCTCAAAACCGAACTGGTGTATCAACGCAATTTCGCAACCAAACAGGAGGCCATCGACGCGATCTTTGAATGGATCGAAGTGTGGTACAATCGCAAACGCAGACACAGCTCACTCGGCTACGTCAGCCCCGAAACGTATGAATCGAAACTGAACTAAACGGAACCTAAGCGCGCCAGAAAAGGGTGGGGAAGGTCGAAACATGAACGACGGCGCTTCGATGCCCGATCCGCCTTCAGTGCGTTATCCCACGCGGATCGACAAGCTGCTGGCCGGCCAGCCAAAGCTGCGTAAGCGTTTCGAGCAGCTTGCCGCCGATCCCGGCGTCTCCGGCGATGCCTTGCTGGCACAGATGCGAACGGCCGGCATCGACGCCAAACGCGGGTCGGTCTTCAACTGGATGCGTCCTTTTCGCCTGGTCGATCGGGCGAGGCCGCACGGCCTGGCGTCGCGCGTCGCTGCCGCCGTGTTCGAGTTGGGGCGAGGACGGCTTTACAAGCTGGCGGCAGAGCTAGGCATCCAGTGAGGCGAAACCCGCTAATCCGCCTTCGTCCAACTTTTCCCGTGAACGATGCTTGAACGATGAACGATTCAGAATCGGCGATTCTGAATCAAAACCCGCGATCGCCTATCTCAAGCATGGGGGGCAAACGGCCTTTTTGGACGTCTGGTCTCAAATCGACTGCCGGTGTCCGAAACGGCCGTATCGCTCGGCAAAAACGGGAGATAAGTCCCGCATATCACCGGACCATACTGTCTCATCTCGCATGTCCCATTACACGGGGAGTCGGATCAACTGCGCCGCGCTCTCGTCTCCGCTGGTGGTGGGCGACTGGGGCATTGTGGTTGCTCCTGGCGTTTGCTCGTCGGACGCGGGGACGGCGTCGGCATCGGGCGCTACGGGCTTTTCCAGCACATCCAGCACTTCGGGCGCGGTTGGCGCGTCAAGGGTCGCGGGCGGTGCGGACGGTTCGGTCGGCGGGGTGCGGCTGGTGTGCTGGGCGACGTGGTCGTACACCGTCTGCAGAAACCCCATGAACGAGAAGCCCTTGCTGCGGAAATGCGCCGGGCCGAGCCGGTCGAGCACGATCGGCCGGCCCTCGAAGGTCAGCCCGTCGAGCGCATGAAGATCGACGGCGGCGTCGAGAGGATTGGTGTCGGTGTCGCTCATAAGCTCGTCCAAGTGGCGTGTGACGTGATGAGTGCGGCATGATGCACAATCTGCTTACGCCACACTCATCACGTCACAGTTACTATCCCTCTTCCACTGCTTCGCTCGACAAGGCAAGGTACTTCTTCAGGTCGTCGGTCGACAGATTCGTCAGCCACTGATCGCCGCTGGTAACGATGTTCTCGGCCAGCGCGGTTTTGTCGGCCAGCAGCTTGTCGATGCGCTCTTCGACGGTGCCGATCGACACGAACTTGTGTACCTGTACGATCTTGTTCTGCCCGATGCGGTGCGCGCGGTCGGTGGCCTGCGCTTCGACGGCGGGGTTCCACCAGCGGTCGAAGTGGAATACGTGATTGGCCGCCGTCAGGTTCAGACCCAGGCCGCCGGCGCGGAGGCTGAGGATGAAGATCCGCTGCGGGGTGCCGTCGCGTTGGAATTCCTGGATCATCGTGTCGCGGTCCTTGACCGGCACGCCGCCGTGGAGGAACAGCGGCTCGTGATCGAGGCGCGTCTGGATGAGTCGTTCGAGCAGGTGGCCCATCTCGCGATACTGCGTGAAGACCAGCGCCGCTTCGCCTTCGCCAAGCACTTCTTCGAGCATGTCGACGAGGCGCTCGCACTTGCCGGACCGGCCGTCGATTTTCTTGTCGTCGTGGGTGAGCAACGCGGGGTGATCGCACACCTGTTTCAGCCGCGTGAGACCCGCGAGGATGAGCCCGCGCCGGCGGATGCCGGAGGCGTTCTCGACGCTGGTGAGCATGTCCGCGGTGATGCGCTCGTACATCGCCGCCTGCTCGGGCGTGAGGCTGGTGAAGACGCGCATCTCCATCTTGCTCGGCAGGTTGACGGCCACCTCGGGGTCCTGCTTGGTGCGCCGCAACACGAACGGGCGGATCATGTCGCGAAGCAGTTGGCCTCTTTTTGCGTCGGCCAATTTCTCGACCGGGATGACGAAGCGCTCGCGGAACTGGCTGGGCGAGCCGAGCAGGCCGGGGTTCAGCACTTCCATGATCGACCACAACTCGGAGAGGTGATTCTCGATCGGCGTGCCCGTCAGCGCCACGCGCCGGCCTGCCGAAAGCGATCGGATCGCGGCGCTGGCGGCACTGCTGGGGTTTTTCACCTTCTGAGCTTCGTCAAGTGCCAGACGGTGCCACAGCACGCGCTTGAGGTCCGCCTGATCGCGATGGGCCAGTGCGTAACCGGTGAGGATGACGTCGTGCCGCATCGCAACGTCGACAAACGCATCTCCGTGCTTGCGCTCAGGGCCATGATGGGCGAGGACCTTGAGATGCGGTGCGAATCGCTCGATCTCGCGCACCCAGTTGCCAATGACCGACGCCGGTGCGAAGAGCAGAGTCGGCCCGATCTTGCGATCCGAGCGCTTCGGTGCCGGTACCGGCGGGATCGCGGGCGGATCGCTGGCGATGGCGATGGCGATCCCGTCGGCGTTCGTTTCGTCGCTCGATTGTGTGTTCGTCTCGGGCACGGGTGCGGTCGCGGGTGCGCTCGCCACGGTCGCCTCAGCCGAAGCCTCGGGCATCGGGTCTTCAGCACCGGCGGCGGCGCGCTCGTGCAGCAGTAACGCGATGAACTGAATCGTCTTGCCCAGGCCCATGTCGTCGGCCAGGCAGGCGCCGAGGCCGAGTCGGTCGAGGTACGCCATCCACTGCATGCCGCGAAGCTGGTACGGGCGAAGCTCGCCTTTGAAGTCGGTCGGCTGCGGGAGTGCAGCGATCTTCGCGTCGGGCGCCTGCTGCAGAAGCCGGTCGATCCAGTCGGCGCCGGTCAGACCGCTGACGTTCAAGCCGGTGTTTCCCGCCAGTCCGTACGCGGTGCGGAACGCCTCGCCGAGCGTGAGCCGGCCGTTCTGGTTGTTGGTAATCGCCTCCTGGGCCTTTTTCGCAGCTTCGAGGTCGATCTGCACCCAGCGGTCGCGGAAGCGCACCAGCGGCGACTGTTGCGCGACGAGCCCTTCAAATTCCGCCGTCGTCAGTTGCTGTTGGCCGATGGCAACGCGCCAGTCGAACCGGACCAGCGAGTCGAGCCCCACGCGTCCGCCCGCCGTCAGCGGCTGACCGTTGCGTGGCTGGTCGGGGCCGCTGCCTTCAAAGACGTCCTCGTCGTCGCTGCGCATCGCCTCGTCGGCGGGCGTGATCGACAGCCGCAGGCTCAGTTCGCCTTCATCGGGCGTCGCCCAGTCCGGAACGTCGACGTGAAAGCCGTTGTCCTCCAGCGCCATCGCCCACGACCGCATGAATGCGAACGCCTCGACGTGCGAAAGCTGCATGCCCGTCGGTTGCTCCTGCTGGATGATGCGCTCGATCGACGGGAATGACTCCATCGCGCGGTGCAGCTCCGACAGGAACTTCTGCTGCCGCTCGCCGATGGTCCGGCCGAGGGATGTGAGCGGGCTTGCCTGCTGACGCCAGAGTTCGGACGCGGGAACGATCGTGGGTTCGTCGGCGTCGTCGCTCACCAGCCGCAGTTCGACCGGCCAGGTTTGTTCCTCCGGCCCCGGCTCGCGCATCACGAAACCGAGGCGCAGGTTCGCTTCCTCACCCGTATCGGTGATCGGGGAGAGCCATACGTGTACGTCGTCGTAGAGTCGGCGTTTTTCCTCAGGTTCGCCTTCGACGAGTCGCTGTTCGCCGAGCAATGCCGAGAGCCACCGCACATCGGTTGCCGCCGGGCGCTGGTGTACGCGGTTGAAGAAATCATCGACCTTCACGCTTCGGCGGATCAGCGCGTCGGTACACTCGCTGAGAAACGTCTCGACCAGTCGCAGCGGGTGTACGTCAACCGTGCCCGGCGACCGCCGACAGATGAGCGGGATCGCGCTGGCGAAGCGCTCCAGTTGCTCGACCTCGACCTTCCCGCCGATCAACGGCTGCCAGATCGCGACGAAGCCTTCGTCCTGCTTGCGGATCGACGGATAGAACTGTTGTGTGTGCAGGCTCTCGCAGGCGAGGCGCGCCAGGATCGTGAAGAAGTGGATCGAGTCGCTGCAAACCGGGGGCAGGTGCGCCGGCAGCGAGCTGAGCAGGTCGCACGCCTCGACGGGCGTGAACTTGAGAACCGGGACGCGCGTCAGCCGCAGGCCCGGCAGATCGAGCTCGGTCAGGTCCTCGGCGGCGGTGGTGGCGAGCAGCGCGTCCTCGGCGACATCGCCGATCAATCGCCGAATGTCCGCGGCCTCCAGCGGGCGCAGGTTTTCGCGTCCTTCGACCGCGCCGATCAGCAGATTCGCCGTGTCCCAAAATGCGATCAACATGCGAGCGTGATTCCCGCGAGCGAGGGCCCGTTCTTCCGTGTCGAACTGTCTCTCTTTACCCTCTGCGCGCGCACGATGCCCGCGCAAGGCAAGTCGAGCAGTGTACGAGAAGTCGAACCAAATTGCGCGTCGGCGACCGGACAAGATCGAAGATGATTTCGTCGCCCGGCCGTCTCGCGGTAAAGTCGCCGGCCACTCGCGGCGGGACGATCGCCTCGAATCTCCTCCACGATGGAACCGCCCTGAATACGCCCGCGCCCACGCGATGGGCCGCCGGCACCGCATTCATCTGGTATCCGGTGGATCGGCTGTACCTGCAGTTGATGTAGAAGCAACTCGGCACGAAGGCCGACGCCCCCGTCGCGCTGAGTGCCGCCGGCAGCATCACAATCGACGCATCGCCCTGCAATCACACAGTCCGCCTCCGCCCCGACCTCACCTGTAGATAGCCCCGCAACGCCTTTGCGCATCGACTTGTCATCGGCCTCATCTTGGGTATACTCTTTCGCCTGTCGGTCGATTAGCTCAGTTGGCTAGAGCGCCAGCATGACACGCTGGAGGTCACAGGTTCGAGCCCTGTATCGGCCATTTAGATAACTCTCGCCGAAGCTTGAACTTAAGCTACCTGCCGGCGGTCGGCAGTGCGGTACGACGCCTCGGAATTGACGGAAGACTTCCGTCAATCCCTGACTTCGGAGCACTGCGGTGGCACGATTTCCCGAAACTTACGTTCCGTCTTGCCGGTTGCACCGTCAATCCGGACAGGCCATCGTCACGTTTGGCGGTCGCGATCACCTGCTCGGCCCGCATAATTCGCCGACGAGCCGGGAGAAGTACAAGCAGCTGATCGCCCTGTCGCTGCTGGGCACACTCGAGCCCGCGCCGCCTGCTTCGGCGGCCCCGGCGGTGCCGACCGTGGCGGAACTGGTCGAGCGATTCTATGACTTCGCCGACGGGTACTACCAGCGTGCCGGCGTCGCCACCGGCGAGGCCGGCAACTACCGTCTGGTCGGACGCCACCTCGTCGCCACGTACGGCACGACGCCGGCGACCGCGTTCCGGACCGCCGACCTGGAAACCCTCCAGCGTCATCTCATCGGCCTTCGCTGGGCCCGTAAGCTGATCAACCGCCAGGTGAAGCGGGTGGTCCGCATGTTCAAATGGGCCTCCCGCCAGCCCGGCCTTTATCCCGCGGCCCAGGTCTTCGAGCTGATGGTGGTCGAGCCGCTCAAAGCCCACCGCACACCGGCGAAGGAGCTCCCCCGCGTTGCACCGGTCTCACACGACCAGATGCAAAGTCCTCGCGATCCTCTCGCCCGTCCTCCGTACGATGGTCCTGGTGCAGTACCACACCGGCATGCGGTCCGGCGAGCTCGTCAAGATGCGTCCGATGCACCTCGACCAGTCCGCAGAAGTGTGGCGTTACACGCTTGCCGAACACAAGACCGAGTACGTGACCGACGAAGTAAAAGTCATCAACATCGGGCCGATTGCCCAGAAGCTGCTCGGGCCTTACCTGGACCGTGCTCCCGACAGCTTCGTGTTCTCGGCCGCCGAGTCCGCCGACTGGTGCCGCCAGCAGCGGGCGGCCAGGCGGAAGACGCCGTTGCGCTGCGGGAACCGCCCTGGCACCAACCGGAAGATTAAGCCAGCGCGGGGGCCAGGCGATCATTTCGGCCGGCAGTCTTACCGTCGTGCCATCGCGGTCGCTTGTGAAAAGCTGTGGCCGACACCGGCCGAACTGTCGGCTGAGCAGCGACAGGCTTGGCGACGGCAACACCATTGGTTTCCACACAAGCTGCGTCACACGGCCGGCACCGATCTTCGGCGAAGGTTCGGCATCGAGGTGGCGCGGAGCGTTTTAGGTCAGCGAACGATCACGGCCGCACAAGTCTATTGTGAACTCGATGCAGAACGCTCCCGGGAGGCGGCGCGCCTTGTCGGTTAGCGCGTTGGCGACCTGGGCCGTCTCGCGGTCACGGAGCAATATAGACGCTGTCCCCTTTGTCACGGGAGCACAGCCGTTGCGAGAACGCCGCTACGGCTGGAGCCGTGAAGCCAATGAGCGTGGCTTTCAGCGTGGAGAGTGGGCGACGTAGTCTGGTAGCAGCCGATGCGCCAGGTTTGGCCGTCGGTACAAAGTCTTTGCGGCTGAGACGAGTCTGGTATTCAGAGTACGTGACCTCCTTGACCTGCGGATTCATCAGCATCCAGAGCAGCAGCAGCGCCGCTGCGTTATGGAGGGGCAGCGACATCCCGTTCATTTTCATCTCCTGAATCCCCTGGCCGGCCTTCCCAAGGCGCAGGGTTACCGCTATTCCATCGCGATCGCGGGTCAAGACGGCGGGGTCTCCTCCTGAGGTGCCCGGCACGCATGTCGGAAGACCTCTCAGGGCCTGTTTGCGCACGTGTCGAACAATGAGTCTTCGCAGGCGTTCGCGCATCATGCGACCTTGAACCGAAGACCCAAACATCGCTTTCCATCGCTCAACAAAAGCAGCCTGGGCCAGCGCGGGTGGCGAGAGCGAGTCATTGATGCCGCCTTTCGCAGGCGGCGCAGTCATCAGCGCGTCCGAAAGGGCCGGCCAGCACTGTTGGATGTGGGCTTCGATGACGAACGGAGCTCCCAGCGTCAAAAGCAGATGATGCCAGGAAGCCGGCGGTGCAATGTCGAACAAGAGCGCCACATCGGCGCTTTCCGGCTTCAGATCGTCGGTCAGGCAGCCGACCGTTGGAAACCATTCGTGACCAGTCCCAGGTTGCATGCGAAGCCTCCAGAATTCCCGTCGCGTTCAACCCCGGCATCGGCCGGTTTCGTGCGGCGAGCACGTACCAATCCAGACTCAAACATCGTCAGCGATGTCAGCCTTTGGCGTAATTCAGGTCATGCCTAGCGAAACCTCATCGAGAATTCGGGGTTTGCGCATTGCTCGCCATAGAACGCAAAGAAGATCAACTGACCGGTCTCTGCGATCTTTGGCACTTGTCAGCGCCCAGGCCGGTGGTAGACTGTTGTAGCTTGCCCGCTGACCTTCGCAGAGCTTGCAGAAAACAGTGCGATGGGCCTAAAGGGTGTCTTGGCGATGGGACTGGACTTCTTGGAGGGCAAAATGGGCGTCGAAGACTCTTTCGCTCCCCAATCCCCCTCACCCCCGGGACAGCTCCATACGTCCACGCGAAATCAAATTTCCTATCAGTGGCTTTGAATCGTTTAGGTGAAATGGTTTGTGTTATTATTAAACAGAATAGCTTTATTGCGGCGGGATGTTTCTTAGCACCTCATACAACGTTTTCAATCTTGACGATTATCTCATTGCTCGCGATCGCATCGCTTGCCTTCGCGGCTGACCTTCCCGTGACAAAGGGCACTGCCTCCGCTAAATACGCCGTGCAAGCCAGCGCTCAGGTGCAGGAAGAGCCGGCGCAAATCACGCTGAACTGGCCGGAGGAGCCTACCGCCTTTTCCCACACGGTGTATCGCCGCTTGCTTGGGGAGAAACAGTGGAATCCGCGCCCGATCGCGGTGTTGGGTTCCAACGCCACCGGATTCACCGACCAGAAGGTCAACGTGGGCGTGAGCTACGAGTACCGCATCGACCGCGCCGGCAAGGACTACCTCGGGCGTGGATACATCTGTGCCGGAATTGCCTTGCCCCAGGTGAACGAACGCGGGACGGTGATTCTGCTCGTGGAAGAAAGTGTCGCTGCGCCGCTGGCAAGCGAACTGGCGCTCCTGGAGCAGGATTTGTACGGTGATGGCTGGCAGGTGCTGCGGCGCGATGTGGCCCGCGATGCGAAAGTGACGCAGGTTAAAAAACTGATCGAAGATGAATATCATCGCGATCCCGATGGCGTACGCACGGTCTTCCTGTTCGGGCACGTGCCGGTGCCCTATTCGGGCTGCATCTCCGCCGATGGGCACCCCGATCACCGGGGAGCCTGGCCGGCAGACCTTTATTACGCCGACATGACTGGCAAGTGGACCGACGACCAGAAGCACAAATACGCCGACCAGCCGTTGCAGATCAACGAACCAGGCGATGGGAAGTTCGACCAGAGTACAGTACCGGCCAACAGCCTGACGCTGGAAGTGGGCCGGGTCGATCTCTCCGACCTTCCGCAGTTTCAGCTAAATGAAGTCGAACTGCTGCGCCAGTACCTGGTCAAGAATCATCTTTTTCGCCAAGGGTTTTGCGCCGTGGAGGAACGCGGCCTGATCAACGACAACTTCGGTGCCTTTGATGGAGAAGCCTTTGCCTCGAGTTCCTGGATGAACTTCGCGGCCTTCTTCGGGGCGCAGCACATTGACGCCGCCGACTGGCTCACCGTCCTGCCAACCAACGGCTACCTGTGGGCCCATGGCAATGGTGGCGGGTCGATGGTTAGCGCCGCCGGCGTCGGCACCACCACGGACTTTGCCCGCGTCCCGCTGCAAACGGTGTTTACCACGATCTTTGGCAGCTACCACGGCGATTGGAACCGCACGGACAATTTCATGCGCGCGGCTCTGGCCAACTCCGGATGGCCTCTGACCTGCGCCTGGGATGGTCGTCCCCACTGGTATTTTCACCATATGGCCCTGGGCAAGAACATCGGTTACTCGGCTCTGCGCACGCAGAACAACAACGAGTTGATGGACTACCTGTCATGCAACGATGCCAAGCAATCGCGCACCGGCAAGAATGAAGACCGCGAGTATGGTGCTAACTCAATCCATGTCGCGCTATTGGGCGACCCGACTTTGCGCATGCAAATGGTACAGCCCCCGCGACAATGCCGGGCCAGTACGCTAGCCGATGGCGGCGTCAAGTTGGAATGGGAGCCGTCGACCGATACCCTGATCAGCGGGTATCTAGTCTATAGCGCTCCGTCGGTGGCCGGACCGTTTACGATTTTGACCGCTGCACGGATAACCGGGAAAGAATTTGTCGCCGCTGGATTAAAACCGGGTGAACTCCTGGCGATCAAGTCAGTCAAGCTGCAGACCAGCGGCGGTGGCACTTACTGGAACGCCAGCCAAGCCCAGTTTATCCGGCCATTGGCAACGGGCGTCGCGTATCGGTCGCCGCAACTGTCCAGTGCGGCGCTGACCACCAAGGAAAGTGTGCCCTTGGCTTTCACGCCTCGCTTCACGGATGAGCACGATCGTGACACGGCGGTGGCCATGGCGCAATCATCGTTGCATGGCTTATTGCGGCGGTTGCCGAATGGACATTTTGAATATACCTCGGTGCCGGAATGGCACGGCAAAGAAAGCTTCAAATTGATCCCGCGTGACGGGATGAACGATGGCGCACCGGTTGAATACACTGTTGAGGTTGAAATGGTTCCCGCCGCGCCACGGCCCAAGAGTCAGTCCATAGCCATGGCGCACAAAGGGCCGGTGCACATGCAGTTGTCGGCCCATAATCCGAACGATCCGGAGAAAGTGTTGACCTGGCAAATCGCTTCGCCGCCCAAGTTCGGCAAGCTGAGTGGGACGAGCCCGGATTTGATCTACGAACCCAGCGGCGATCCGACTCAGGGTGATTCGTTTACCTTCACTGCGTCCAACGGTTACCTGACCAGCGAACCGGCGACGGTGAAAATCGGTCCGGCAAATGACTGCGCGAGCACCGCTACCGCGAAAAACATCGACGGCGATCTCGCTGACTGGGGTGAGTTGCCGATCAATGTGGCTGATCCGGAACTGATTCGCAACCATAAAGGCAAACCTTGGGTCGGACCGGATGATTGCCGTTTTTCCTTCGGCACGGCTTGGGATAAAAACTACCTGTACATTGCGATACAGGTCACCAAGAAAGACCCTGTCGCTGCCCAAAAAAACAAGTCCCCCTGGGATCAGGATGGGATTGAAATCCGCCTCGATGCCCGTCCGGTGGATGTTCGATCCAAGAACCTCGGGGAGGGGGAAATGGCCGATTTTTTGCTGCTGGCATTGAGTCCCGGCGATGTCCCCGGTGAAGGCTGGCTGTGGGAAGAAACCAAGGGTCTGCCGGAGGGAACAAAGTATGCCTGCCGCCGCAATACACATGGTTATGACGCCGAGGTGGCGATCCCGATCGCCTACCTGAACCGCGCCGCCGGGGCGGAATGGACTGGGTTCCGCCTGAACGTCGCCGTCGACGCCGGCAGCGCCGACAGGCAGTTCCAATGCTGGTGGAAGCCGGACTGGCGCGCCCCCGAGACGTACTGGGGTTCCGGTTCCTTCCTGCGCAAATGAGATGGGTTCCAAACTATCAAGGGCCGTTAGTATCTGTCAATAAATAACATATCCACTACTCTCACGTTTTCCGGGAGGGTCGGATGGAGTAGTTCCACTCGCCGTGAAAGTCGCAGGGGGGTGATGTTGACTCTGGCCAGTTCATCGTCGGAGACCTTCTTCCCCACGGCGTAGCGCCGCCGGTCCAGGCGGCACTGGACCGTCAATCCGGTGGC
>JBBRFH010000106.1:0-11105 GCA_038224615.1 Tepidisphaerales bacterium | reverse complement strand
CCGAGAAATGAGAAAGAATCGAATAGTCGGCCGCTGAAAAAGCGGCTACCTTTAGGCAAAGCGTGGCCCTCAATTCGCCGCCCACGCTGGCTCTCGATTCAAAGCCCATATCCAATTGTCGGGCAGCCACTTGTCGAGTTGGCTCACCGGGGTGGTGGGTAGATTCGTCAGCAGTTGCGTCAAGTAAACCTGCGGGTCGATGCCGTGCCGGCGGCAGGTGCTGGTGACGCTGGAAAGAATCGCGGCCGTTTCTCCGCCGCCCCTTGACCTCGACAAACCCCACCCCGGCCCGCACGGATTCCAACCTCCGTCGCCAGCGGTAAAACGAAGAAACCGAAAGCGACCTTTCCCGGCAGAACACCACCACCGCCAACCCACTGGCACGGTGCTCATCAATGGCCCTCGCCCACTTCGCCCGAACAGAGTCTCCCGGCCGCAATTCAAGGTGTTCCATAACGGACAGACTACAAGGGCAGGTCCGTGAAAAAATAGGTGGGGTTCATGTAACGCTCACTTAATATGGCCGGTTGCCAGCCTCCGGCGGGCGGATCGGTGGCACAAGTCGCGCAAGAGTCTGCCGCTCCATGCAGGGATCATCGCCGTGTTCGGCACGCAATAGCGTGGCCAACGAATTGGATTTGTCGTCCGACAATTTTGCGTCGTCGGACCATGAGACGAGCTGAACCGCTGCTGCACCCATTTCCGCGGGCGATAACCGGCGCGAGCAGCAAGCGCAATGCGGGCTTCGGGACGCGGGACGTGAATGACCAATGAATAATGACCAATGACCAATGCGGAGGCCATCATTGGCCATTATTCATTGGTCATTCCCCTTGTGGTCATTCCACTTCGATCACCTGCCGGGCCGCGAGGAAGACGAGGTAGGCGGATTTGACGCGCTGGCGGGTGACGATCGCCAACTGCGCGCGGTACGCGTCGACCTGCGGGCGATAGAACGCGGCGCGGGCGTTGACTGTCTCGGCGGTCACGCGGTCGGTTTTGTAGTCGATGACGACCAGCCCGTCGTCCTCCATCAGCACGGCATCAAGCCGGCCGCGGATCATGATGTTGTCGTCGGGATCGACCGCGCCGGGCGCCCGCTGCATGTAGGTCAGTTCCAACTCGCTGAGCACGTCCCTGGGGCGCGCACACAGTCGCTGCGCCAGCGGCGTGCCGAGCCACCAGCGGATGGCGGCGCGGTCGACGGCGTTGGCCTGCTTATCGGTGAGGAAGCGGCGCTGGACGATCGACTGGATCTGGGCCTCGACGTCCGCGTCATCGCACATTCGCGAAAGATCGAGCCGCTGCAGCACGATGTGCGTGACCGACCCCACGTCGGCGGCCGTCAGTGCGACGTCGCCGGCGATGCAGGTGGGCATGCGCAGCACGCGGTCGAACGCAACCGTCCGCTCGCGCATCGCCGTCGCGCCGGCGGGGGCGAGTCGATCGTCCTTGGTCAGCCGGGTGACCGAAGACGTCGCCGGCACCGTCGTCAGCGCCTCGAATGCGTAAGGCCGCTGCAGGCGCTCGATCGTCTTCTGCACGCGCTCGCTCGGCGGGGTGGATGAATCGAGCGGCTGCATCTTCGTGATGCGATCGAGTGCCTCGGACCGCTTCGCCGCGCCGAGCATCGTCTCCTTCATCGCCTGAATGTCGGCGGCGGTGTGCGTGCGGCGATCGATGGAGCCGGGCACACGCGCCTCGGCGATCGACGACGCCGGGCCGATCCAGGCGAGCATCGACCGACCCTCCAGCACGTCGCTGCCCGGAATCGGCCCGGTGTGGCCGATGTATGCATCGTCCCAATTCTGCAGGTCGTCGAGGTCGGCGGTGCCGATGAGGATCAGGTGCTCGCGCGCCCGGGTGCCGGCGACGTAGAGCACGCGCAACTCTTCCGCGAGCGAGCGCCGCCGTGCGTGGTGCTGGGCAACGAAGCTGGCCATCGACGGGTAGTGCGCCTCGCGCGACGTGTCGACTACGCGCAGCCCGAGTCCGACGGCGTCGTCGACGATGATCGTGCCCATCGTGTCGCGCAGGTTGTGCTCCTTGGCGAGGTCCGGAAGGATGACGACCGGGAACTCCAGGCCCTTGCTGCGGTGTACGCTCATGATCCGCACCGCGTCGAGGTTCGCCCCGGCGACAGCGGGCATGCCCAGGTCGCTCTCCTCCTCGAGACTATTGACGAAGTGCAGGAAGCGATTGAGCGTCGGCCGACGGAACTGCTCGAACTGCTGCGCGCGGTCGTGCAGGTGCAGCAGGTTCGCGACGCGCTGCTCACCATCGGGCAGGCCGCTGCACCAGGGGATGTAGGAGGTGTCGTCGCAAATCGTCCAAAGCAACTCCGCCACCGACCGCTCGCGGCCGATGGCGCGCCAGCGCCGCAGTTGTTCGAGCACGCGCTTGAGTTCGATCGTGAGCGCATCGTCCTGCTCTTCGGCGTACCGCGCGACGGCGCGGTGGAAGAGCGGTTCACTCTTGCGCGGGTAGGCGAGGCGGATCAGTGCGAGCTTGTCCTCCGGCTGCGCAAGCCCGGAGAGCGGCGAGCGCAGGAAGGCGGCGAGGTCGAAATCGCTGCGCCCGCTGTCGATGAGGCGGAGCATCGTCAGCACGTCGCCGACCTCGGTGGAAGCGAAAAATCCCGTCGTGCTGTCGGCCTGCACGGGAACGTCGGCGCGGCGCAAAATGCCCGCAAATTGCTCGGCCTTGATGCGCATAGTGCGCAGCAGGATCGCGATGTCGCTCGCCTTGATCGGCCGAGTGGTCCCCCCGCGCTCGGACACCCGAGCGGGGGGCTTGCCGGTGAGTCCGAGCATCTTGCGGATGCGCGCCGCCGTCAGCAGCGCTTCGCGCTCCGCGGCTTCGAGATCGCCGGTGGAGTCGGCGCGCTCCTGCTTCTCGATGATGTTCAACTCGATCGGCGAACCCTTGAAGAGCCCGGCCTCGCCTTCGGGAAACGTCGCTCCCGGCACGAGCCGCTGCGACCCGCTGTAATCCACCTCGGCCGACTCCTTGGTGATGAGCGATTCAAACAGCAGGTTAAGCGTCTCCAGCAGCGGCCCGCGCGAGCGAAAATTCTTGTTGAGATCGATGTTCCTGCCGATGCGCTGGGTCTTGTCTTTGGCGTACCGCCGGTAGCGGTCGATGAACCGTTGTGGATCGGCGTGGCGAAAGCGGTAGATGCTCTGCTTGACGTCGCCGACGCAGAAGAGGTTGCCCTGCTCCTCGCACGCCAGCAGCGCCAGCAGTGTGTCCTGCAACTCATTGACGTCCTGGTACTCGTCAACCAGCACATGCTTGAACTGTCCGCGGTACTCGATTGCGACCGGCGTCGCTTCGCCGGTTTCGGGATCGCGCAGCAGTTGCAGCGCAAGGCGTTCGAGATCATTGAAATCGAGCGAGCTGATGGCACGCTTGGATTTGGTGTAGGCAGCGTCGAAGTCGTTTACGAGTTTCGTCAGCCGGTCCACCGCCCACAATGATCGCGCCAGACCTTCGTGCAACTCGGCCTCGGTGAACAGCAGCACGCCGCCTTCGCGGTAGCGCTTGATGCGATCCTTAAGCGCGTTGATCCGCTTGTGGAACACTTCCTTCTCCAGGCCTTTGAACCCGCGCGGGAGCGTCGGCCATTCGGTGCTGCGGATGATGTCGGCGGCCTGGTCGAACGGACGCGCGCTGAGGTGCTGCTCCCACTCCTTGAGCGCGCCGGCAATCACCCGGACGTGCGCGGCGTAGGCGGGCAGGCTGCCGGCGCGATCGATCGCCAATGCCAGTCGCTCCGCGGCGGCGGCGAAGGTCACGCACTGCCGGGCCTGCAGCTTGAGCAACTCCTGGCCGATCGACGATGCGTTCAGCGGCTGCTCGATCGCCTCGACGATCCGCCCGCGCCGCTCGGCCAGCCACTTGGTCGGATCGAGCAAACTTCCGAGCCGTCCATGCAATGACAACAGCCGCTCGCGCAAATCGCGCGGGCGGCCGGAGGCGTACTCGTCGACCAAGCGCCGGAATTCCTGATCCGCCGCGTCGTCGAACCGCTCGTCGATGACTTGCTCGGCGACGTCGCGGCGCAGCAACATCGCTTCCTCGTCGTCCATCAGCCGAAAATTCGGGTCGAGCCCGAGCCGATGGAAGTTGCGCCGCAGCATCGCGCTGCACAGCTTGTGAATCGTGCTGATCTGCGCCCCGGCCAGCAACAACGGCTGGCGCTGCAATCGAGGATCGTCTGATTCCGCGGCGCGCCGCGTGAGTGTCTCACTGATGCGCTTGCGCATTTCCTCAGCCGAGGCGTTGGTGAAGGTGACGACCAGCAACTCATCGGCGTCGCACGGCGGGTGCGCGTCACAGACGAGGTGCCCACACCGCTCGGCGAGCACCGCCGTCTTCCCACTGCCGGCGGCGGCGGAGACGAGGAGATTGCGGTCGTGGGTCTCGATCGCCTCCTTCTGCTTCGGCGTCCATTCAGGTTTCATCGCCGCCCCCTGACTGCTTGACGCCGGTAATCAGTTCCAGCGCCGACTTGCGATCGTGCGACGCCAGCGGGCGATAGCTGTTGATCGACCGATCAAATCGGCAGATCCGTTGCAGATCGCAGTGCGCGCACGGCGTCTCCCGCGCAATCACATACGGCGCAACCGCGATATCGCCGGCAAAGATGCGGTCGGCGATCTGCACGAGTTGCTCCTCGACGAAGGCAACCAGCGCGGTGAAGGTGCCCGTCTCGACAGCGTCCTGGGCGGAAGCCGCAAGGTCGCCGTCGGCCTTGATGCGGATCGAGATCAGCTCGCTCTTGTTCGTCGCGGCGATTGTGCGGTCGATGTAGGCGGCCTGGCCGGCGTCGATCAGGCCGCGCGGCTTGGTCTTCGTCAGGAACGCGTCCGTCGATTCGTCATCGGCATCCCGGGGATGCGGCACGGATTCCAGCGACCGCAGCACGCGCACGTAAAACGCCGCCGCCGGTGTGAGCGGTTGCCGAGCGAGCTTGTCGCCGTTCTTCTGCAGCACGAGGAGATACGTCAGTAGTTGCAGCATCAAGCCGTGCGCGACGTATGGCAGAGACAGTTGATCGCCATTGAGCTTGTAGTCGATGACAGTGAAGAGCTTGCGTACTTCGTCGATGTCGACGCGGTCGATCTTGCCGCTCAGGCGGACTTGTCCGCCACCGGGCGTCGTGAGCTGCAGCGGCGGCAGATCGCCGGCGTTGCCGAAGGCGAGCTCGGTGTAGGCCGGCCGGAAATCGCCGTGCTGCAGCAGGTATTGCTGGGCCCGGATGAGCTTGTAGACCGCGTTCTCGAGTTGCTGCAGCGTGTACCGGCTGCGGGCCGAGCTGAGGAAGATCTGCTCGCGCAGCGACTCGCCGATCTCCAGCGCCACCGCCCGAATCTGCTCGGCCGACAACGTGTGAGCGCCGGCGAAATCGACTTTCGCCTCGATCGCGTCCTTCACCAGCCGGTCGAGCACGCTGTGATAAAGGCTGCCGAGGTCAAGCGCGGTGATGTCCTCTTCGACCGGCGCCTGCAGCCGCAATCCGTAGCGGACGAAATGCTGGAACGCGCACGATGCGTACGACTCAAACCGCGACACGCTGGCCTCCAGCGGCGACGCGAACAGCCGCTTCGCGATCGCCGGCGAGAGCGCAGCTTCGTTGCGGTAGCTGAGGCTCGACCACGCGCGGTCGCGCACCTTCGTCACGGATTCATCCCGCGTGGCGATCAGCCAGTTGTAGAGCGAAACTTGGTCGGCGTCTGCCTTCAGATCGGCGACGCGCCGGCTCCACGTCAGCAGGTGCGTGATCGCCTGGCGGGGGGTGGCGATCCGATCCAGCGCCTCGGTCGTTCGCTCGATCGTCGGGTTGCTGAGGCTGCGGATCGCGTGCGTCCAGAAAGGGGACGCTTCGAGTTCATTGCCCTTGGCATCGCGCTCGGTGCGCATCAGCACGATGTGATCCGAGGCGCGGGTCAGGCCGATGTAGCCGAGGAATCGCTCGTCGAGCAGCGCGTCGCGGCGGGCAGCGCTCACCTCTACGTTCTTGCTTAGCAGGTAACGCCGATCCGTGTCGTTGAGGACAGTCTGCTCATGGTCACACAGCGGAAACTCGCTCGCGTTCAGGCCGAGGACGATGACGATCCGGGCGTTGTCGACGCGCGTGCGGTCGATCGAGCCGACCAGCACCTGGTCGACGGTCGGCGGGGTAATCGCCAGTTCCAGTTCGCCCAGCGCCGTCTGCAACACCTCCGCGAAGCGCTCCCCGGTCATCTGAATCTCGCCGAGCAGGTCGCAGAGGCGGTCGGTGAGTTCGACCACGCGATTCCACACCAGCTCGTGCTCTTCGCGGCGTTCGGGGTCTTCGGTGCTGCCGATCAGCGCGAGCATCCGCGACTGGGTCTTGAGTCGCGTCAGCACGCCGAACAGATCGCTCGACAGCTTGCTCATCGCCATCGGTGTATCCGCCCACGCGGGCGAGCCGACGCCGGCCATCGCGTCGATAATGTGCGCGCGGCCGTCGCGCACTTGCTTCAGTTCGCCCGCGCTAAACCGGCTGTGCTTTTCTTCGCCGTACTGCGTGCGGTGGAGCGTCCATGCGGCATCGGTGCGCCAGGCGCTGCCGCTAATCAGATGCGTGCTGACGTAGTCCTGAAGGAGATCGAGCTGTCCGTCCTCAAGATCGGTGAGTCCGGCGCTGACGAGATCGAAGACGGCATCGTTCGCCCAGCGCGTCTGTACGATCTGCAGGATCGCCTGCACCGTCCGCACCAGCGGGTGATGCAGCGCGGAGCGACGCCGATCGAGGAAGAAGCCGATGCCGTGCTCGCGGAAGGACGATTCGATCAGCGGCGCGTAGTTGCCGATCGACCGCGCAAGAACGCACACGTCGCGCAGCCGGTACTTGCCGGTGATCGCCGACTTGATGCGCCGCGCGGCCGAGTCGACTTCGTCGGCGGGATCGGCGCAGCAGACGAAGTGGACGCCTTCAGTCTTCGCCTTCGGCCTGGGCGCGAGCAGCTCAAATTGCGATTCGATCGACCTGAGCGACTCCCGCTCGAACCGTTTCGGCTCCTTCAGCAATGTCGGCGCGTTGACGACCGCATTGGCTTTCTTTAGATCGAACCAAAGCGCCCGGTACGCCTGTTCCGTTCGTCGAAATAACCCAAGCTCAGCCGGCAACAGGTTCGGGTCTTTTAGCAGCGGCGATCGCGTGTCCATCGGCAACGCGATCAGCGTCTCCTGCGCTGTCGCGCCGAGGGCGGCGATCAGCGATCGCTCGTAGGCGGCGAAGTCGAAAAAGTCGTCGACGATCACCAGCGACCGTTTCACCTCGTCGCTCCTGCGGATCATCTCCGGCACGAGGAGCTGCCGGCGATACGGGTCGAAGTGGTGATCGGCGAGAAACTGCTGGTAGTGCGCGTAAAGCATCTTCAGATCGCGCAGCTTGCGGGCGAGCGTCTGCTCACGCGCGTCGCCGGTTGAGGCGTCGGCGATGAGCGTGTCGATCTCCGTCAGATCGCGGCCGGCGTGCTCGAACTCCATGAACGCGGCGTCGATCTCCGACGCGAGCCCGCGTTCACCGGCACTGGCGCCAAAGTGCTCGAGGTCGGCCTCGTGTACGCGCAACAGATGCCCCAGCAGCAGCGATCGGCCGGTGGCGTCGAGTCGCGCGCCGGTGCTGTGGCCGGTCTCGACCAGGATCAGTTCACCCAGGTCGTCCGGGGCGATCACGTGAACACGGCAGAAGCCGTTCAGTCTCGGATCGCGGGCGATGCGGCGCTGGGTCTGGAACGTCGCCTGTTTCGGCACAAGCACGAACGCCCGCTGCGTCAGCGGGTTCTGAAGCAGATGCTCTACGAGGCGGTCATGCAGGAGTTGCGACTTGCCCACCCCAGCACGGCCAATGACGAATCGGACGGCCATTGATTTGCGGAGTATACTGTGCCGGACGATGGACAACATTACCCGACCACGCCGGCTCCGCCAGCAACCGCAGCTTCGCCAGATGCTCGAGCGCGTGCAGCTTCGCCGCAGCGACATCATCGTGCCCGTCTTCGTCTGCGAAGGTCGCGGCGTGAAGAAGGAAGTCGGCTCGATGCCAGGCGTCTTCCAGATGTCGGTCGACATCGCCACCGACTGGCTCAGCGAGATGGCGACGGCCGGCTTCAAGGCGTATCTCGCGTTCGGCGTCATCGACAAATCGAAGAAGGACGCAACCGGCAGCGAAGCCCTTCGCGACAGCAACATCGTCTGCGAGCTTCTTCGCTCGACGAAGGCCCGCAAGATCGAGATGGCGGCTATCACCGATCTCTGTTTCTGTGAGTACACCGACCATGGGCATTGCGGGCCGCTGACGCCTGATTGTTCGACGGTCGACAATGATGCGACGCTTGAACTGCTCGCGCATCAAGCCGTCAATCACGCCAAAGCCGGCGCGGACGTGATCGCCCCCAGCGGCGCGATGGACGGCATGGTTGTGGCGATCCGCGCTGGCTTGGATCGGGCGGGATTCAAGGACACGCCGATCCTGAGTTATGCAGTGAAGTACGCAAGCGCGTTCTACGGCCCGTTCCGCGACGCCGTTGACAGCGCGCCCGCGTTCGGTGACCGCCGCAGCTACCAGATGAATCCCGCCGCCGGCGTCGACGAAGCCTTGCGCGAGGTCGATCTCGATCTGCAGCAGGGTGCCGACATGGTGATGGTCAAACCCGCCGGCGCGTACCTCGACGTCATCCGCGCCGTGCGCGAGCGCGTCAACGTTCCGCTCGTCGCGTATCAAGTCAGCGGTGAGTACGCCATGATCGAAGCCGCCGGCCGCGCCGGGTGGATCGACCGCGACCGCGTCATGCTCGAATCACTTCTGGCGATCAAACGCGCCGGCGCCGACCTCATCATCACCTACTACGGCCCGCAGCTCATCCACTTGCTTCAGAAGTGACGGCGTCCGGTGCCCGGCCGTCTCGCCGGTGCTTTCGATCGAATTGATGAACCACCAAGAACACCAAGGGCACTAAGAAGACAGGTAACCACAGATTGCGCAGATTTCACAGATTGGGATTTTTGAATCTGTGTCATCTGTGCAATCTGTGGGTCCCCCTGCATTGCTTCGCGCTAATCGCAACTTCGCGGCACGCATCGAGTTCTTAGCCGCGAAGAAGCGATGAGCGCGAAGACCAACGCGAAGCAGAGAAGAAACCACAGATTTCACAGATTTTACAGATTGGCTTTTCGGAATGTTGAATTCTGGCTTTTGAATTCCCAATCTGTGCAATCTGTGGTTCCTTCGTATTTTTTCTTGGTGACCTTGGAGATATTGGTTGTCAATAAAGCCAGACACGATCGAGAGGCCTGTGCCACGTTTTGTCATCGCGCCGTCAGGTGTTTATCGAAAAACGACACGACCGCATCGCGCACGCTCGCGTTGTGGTCCCTGAGCTTGAATGAGTGCGGTGCGCCTTCGATGATTTTCAGCTTGTGCGTCACGCCCAGCTCGGTCAATCGCGCCGCCATGTTTTCGGAGTGTTCGAGGGAGACGATCGTGTCGTTCGTGCCGTGGATGAGGAACGTCGGCGGGAAGTCGGCCGTCGCCTGCACCAGCGGTGAGGCCTTGGCCGCGATCGTGGGAAGCGCTTCCTCGGTGCAGCCAAAAAGAAGGGTTGACTCGGTATCGTTCCACGACATATCCGTCGGCGCGTAGAGCGCGACGATGGCCTGCACGTTCGCCGGCACCTCACCGGGAACCTTCAGCCCGAGCATCAGCGCGATATTCCCGCCTGCCGATCCGCCGATGGCGCCGATTCGATCGGGATCGACGCGATATTTTTCCGCATTCCGTCGCAGGAAGCGAACCGCCTCGCGTGCATCGTCGAGATACGTCGGCCACGCCGGCTTGTCGTTCTCGATCATCTGATAATTGATGCTGATGCACACAAACCCCGCGGCCGAGAGTAAGTCGGCCATCTGCGCCTCGCGTGTGCTCTGCTTATCGCCGACCGTCCACCCACCACCATGAATAATGACGATCGCGGGACGCGGCCCGATGTCCGAGCGGCGTGGTTCGTACAGATCAAGCTTGTGCGCGCGCGACGGGCCGAGGTAGGGGATGTTGGGGGTCATCGCGCCTTACTCTGTGCGACGCGTGCCCGGTCGTCAATTGAACGCACGCAGTGAAATGCGCCGCGCCAAGGCGATCGCAAACAGACCGAATCGATTCGATGCGGTGCGTCAGACATCGCGCGTGGGCACGCCGCCTTTGGCAGAATGGAGTTTGCCGAAGCGCGCCTCGAGCAATCGACCCATCTTTTCGGCCGCCCCTTCAAGCGCCAGGTCGACCGAGCCAGCCATGTGCGTCACGCTCACGGGCGGCGCGCCCGCAGGGCGCGCTTCGATCACGCAGCGCTTGTCTTCGCCGATTTCCTTGTCGCCGTTTTCGTCGGTGAAATGTACTTCCACGCGGGTGAGGTGCGGTGCAAACCGTTCAAGGGCGGCCTCGATCTCCGTCTGAACGAATTCGTGAAACTTCTGACTTCCATGGATGTCGTGCGACGTGTTGACCTGAACCTGCATTGTAAAGCTCCTTGGTGCTTTCGTTGTTGTCCCGCTTACGCAGGGACGGTTTAACAACTCAGAATATGAACCGCAGATTTCGCCGATGAAGCAGATTTAGGGTGCATGTCATTTCGACAACCTGCGTCATCGACGGTTTCAAAATAGTTTTGTCGGCGAACGGTGGACGCCGCTCGCTCCCACCCTTGTCACTATTTTCCCTTGGAATCGCGCCGCGCCTGCACACGCTTGGTACTCGCCGAGGCGCGTCCGGTGCGCGGGCCAGCGAGTCCCGCTTCCTTCACGCGCGCGGCTTTGGCGACGGTGTTGGCACGCAGTTGCTTCTTTGGATCGACAGTGGCTGATGTTCGTGGCATACGTTGCTCCTTGTAGACGATGTTAGCGCGTGCCCGCGTTCCAATGTGGCGCAATCCTAATAATCGTACGCAGGATCCCGCGACAGGCCGTACGCCATCCACGCGTCGATCGCAAAGCGGCCGCAACGTTCCAACGCCCGCCTCCGTGCCTCGCGCGTCTGGTACCCCCGTTATGAATATCAACGAAATGGCCATCCGTGTCAC
>JBBRFH010000105.1:0-11210 GCA_038224615.1 Tepidisphaerales bacterium | reverse complement strand
AAACCGCTGCATTCATCCAACCGCAGATCGGGCTCTTACGCCCCGCGAGGGTGCGCGGCTGCAATCATTTGACGATAGTTTTCGCTTCCTTGGGTCGCGGACACAGGTCGTCAAGCAGATCGGCAATGCGGTTCCTCCGCTATTAGGCACAGTTCTTGCCGACGCTATTGCGCCGATCGCTTGTTCATAGCCAGTCGCAGTGGTAGTAGAAGCTGCCGGTTTTCTTGAGGACGCGGGCGAGTTGCACGCAGCGGGGGCGCATGGTTTCGATGTAGGCCTGCGTGCTGGCGTGGCGGTCTTCGAACGGCCCGCTTTTCCTTCGTCTCGCCCCAGAAGACTTCGCCCAATTGCTCAACCGTGCGGTTGGAGTTGAACGGCGGATCGATGTAGATCGAGGCGCGCCTCTCGACGCAGGCATCGGGGAGTTTGGCGAGTTGTTCGAGGTTGTCGCCGCAGTAGACGACGCGGGTGTCGAGGAGTGCGGACGTCCTCGCGGCCCGCGGGTTACCGAGGCTGGGTGCGGGGGCGGCTGATCGCGCCCCCGTTTTCGATCGCTTCGCCATGAACAAAAGATTAACCCCGCTTGCGATCGCCGACAAATGCCTGCTGCGTCCGGGACAATCACGGCCGGGGGCGTTCGACGACGGATGCATACGTCTGCGGCGTGGATCCCGCGCCCAGACGCCAACGCTGCCACCAAGCCCCAAGCTGCGAAGCCCGAGATGCCGATCGCGAAGCACGCTCATCGCTTTGTGTTTCCCTTCGCATTGATCATCGCGCGCTTCGCAGCTTCGCGGCTCGAATGATTCTGAAGACACAGTGCCGGGGCGGATTGTCGAATGAAACCAATCGGCTGCGCGCACATGCGATTGCCCTGCAAGTGGCCCATGCTGCGTTGCGCGCCGCGTCGCATTACACTGATGCCCATGTCAGGCATGCCGCCGCCGATGCGAGTGATTCCGGTGAATCCGCCGTACGCGACCGCGCTGTCGAACGCGAGCGCCGGGCGTCCCGGCGTGGTGACGGCGGTGGGGGTGGTGTCGATCGTGCTGGCGATCGTTCAGGCGATCAGCGCGTTCGGCTGGCTGGGGTTCGCGTTCACTTCGATGGTGACGGCGCAGGTGCAGCAGCGGCAGACGGCGATGATGAACATGGGGGCGTACGCGGTGCAGCCGGGTGTCGACGCAGCGCCGAAGGGTTTCCCCGAGCCTGTCGCGCGCGCGGTTGTGCAGGGCCTCGTCCGCCGGCACGCACTGTCGGGCACGCGGCAAAGCCATGTGCGAAAGTTGCTGATGCAGCAGGGGCGCGAATTGCTGCCGTTCGTCGAGGACGCGACGGTCTCCTCGCAGCGCATCGCCGCCCAGGTCAGCGACTGCGGGCCGATGGGCGGCTCTTCTGATTATTACGAAGTCGGCCAGGGGCGTCTGGAGGTGACCGACCAGCAAGCCATCTTCCGCCGCACCGACGGCAAGGTGTTCCGGTCGAACGATGCGGTCGTCGATCGAGCCCTGACCGAGGCGCAGATCACGCAGGCGATCACGCAATTGCAGTGGGTGGTGAACGGCAACCCGTCGCAGGTTCAAATCGACGCCATCCGCGCGAAGCTTCGGGATCCCGCGCAGGCGGTGTTGACGCCGGGCGAATCGCCGGGAACGGGCGGAATTCTGTCCGACAAGACGCTGTGGTTTATCACTTCCGCGGGCCAGGTCCGCGTGACGCCGGCGGGCGAGATCCAGACGCTGAACTTCAACGCGCCGATCCCCGGCACCAACCCGTTCAGCGGCAAACCGATCAGCACCTTCTGGGCCGGGCTGACGATGCTGGATGCGGCGGTGACGGGATTGCTTGCGGTGCCGCTCCTGATCGCCGGCATCCTCATCCTGCGCGGTCGCCCGATCGGAAGGCGGATGCACTTCTGGTGGGCGTGGCTGAAGATGCCCCTGGCGATCCTGGGCGCGATGGTGTGCGGATTTGCGGTCGCCGAGTGGATGGGCGCCCTGACTTCAGCGCCCGGCGCCGCTCCGCCGTCCAGCGCCGCGGGCGGGTGGACGACGGCCGTCTCGACGGGCACGCTGGGGGTCGTCTATCCGGTCGTGCTCTTGATCGTGCTCACGCGGCAGCGCGTGCGCAGGTACTTTGAGGGCGTGATATAGGCCGCAGCGCAGGGTGGAAAAAGCGGCGTGCCGGGCACCGTGTAGTCACTCGGCCTTCGGCACGCGGTCTTCGGGAATTACTTTTGACGGAAGATGATCCGGCCTTTGGTCAGGTCGTAAGGGGACAGCTCCACGCGGACGCGATCGCCGGGCAGGATGCGGATGAAGTGCTTGCGCATCTTCCCGGAGACGATGCCGAGAATTTCCTTGGTGCTGCCGTCGAGCTTGAGCTTGAACATGGCGTTCGGCAGGGCAAGGGTCACGGTCGCTTCGACTTCGATAGGCTCACTTTTGGCCACGCGGGGGTATCCTCGTTCGCGGTTAGGTTCTTGGGCGAAAGCGTAGAATACTAACGGAATGGTGCGGCAGTGTCCATCAACCGGATAGTTACCCGAGGGGGTGTTCCGTCGCGGTTTTGACTGAACCCAAGCTGTTGGCGGTGCCGATGACAGTGGCGGGTCCAGGCGGTGGAAGGCGCGGAACGGGTTTCCGCGACGTGCTTCGGACCGCGGCGAACCATACAGCGAGCATTCTGTGGCCATCCGGAAAAAGTCCGCCCCGAAGTCCAAGTCCGCCGTCCGAGATGCCCAGTCGCACCGCCGGGCGATCGTATTCGTGAGTTTGGTGGGCGTGCTGACGTTGACTGCCGGCTTGCTGCTGGCACTCGCGCCAGCGCCGCTTCAGCAAGAGCGGCAGACCCTGCTCAATCAGGAGCGAATCACGGTGCCCCTAAACGCCAGCCGGCCGTCGCTCGAAACGTTGCCTCGATGACGCGGGCTTCCCCAGCTTATCAGTCGGCCAAACTTTGCCCGTAAAGTGTGCAAAGATTTGCCACCTTTTCCTTGCAGGGCAAACATATTTCCCCTATGTTCACGAACGTTGCCGCCTCGCACGGTGTATAGTCCTTGTACAGTGCTACCCGCACGATTCGCGACAGCCGAGGGTTTTCGTACCCGACTGCAGATGTTTCGACTACGCACGCAGATTATTCATTCATCGTTATCTGCGTAGTCGAGCGATCCGACCAAGGTGCCACCGGCATGGTCGTGACGTAAGTAGCCGTGGTGGGACAGTTTATAATGCGTCAAACCCTCCTCCACTACCAGGTTTTGGAGCAGCTGGGAGAAGGTGCGCGTAGCACGATTTACAAAGTGCTCGACCCTTCGACCCGCAATACGTTCGCTCTCAAGCACGTAGTGCGCTCTGATCCGAAAGACATTCGCTTCATCGAACAGATGGAAGCGGAGTACGATATTTCCCGGCTGTTCAGCCATAAGACGCTGCGCCGATCGTACGATCTCAAGATCGTCAAAACCTTGCTCTTAAAGGTCAGCGAAGCCTTCCTGATCATGGAATACTTCGACGGCCTGCCGCTTGAGACGGGGTTGCCTACTGATACATCGGAGATCCTCGAGACGTTCGTCCAAGCCGCCGAGGGGCTCAAGGCGATGAACCAGATGGGCTTTGTCCATTGCGACATCAAGCCCAACAACATCCTTCGCGACCGCCACGGCCGCGTTAAGGTCATCGACTTCGGGCAGAGCTGTAAAATCGGCACCATCAAGGAACGCATCCAGGGCACACCCGACTTCATCGCGCCCGAGCAGGTGTCGCGCAAGCCGGTGACGGTCGCCACCGACGTCTTCAACCTCGGCGCCACGCTCTACTGGGCGTTGACCGGCAGGCACATTCCGACGCTCTACACGGTGAACAAGAAGGGCGAAAACAGCTTCCTCCTCGACGCCACCATCGCGTCCCCGGCCGAGCTCAATCCCAAGGTTCCGCTGGCGGTCTCCAATCTCATTCTTGAGTGCGTTTCCACCAACCCGGCCAAGCGCCCGGTCGACATGGACGCCATCATCCACCGCCTCGAACTCGGCCGGCACGTGCTTAACAAGCAGAACAACCCCGACTACAAGCCCGACGCATCGCTGAACGATTCGCTGACCGAATCGAAGTTCTGATCGATCCGGGCACGTCTGCGGCGCGACCATGCTTCGTGTCCTCGCATACCTTTGGGCGTTCCCAACAACCCTCTTGGGTCTTCTCGTAGCATTGGTGACGCTATGCACCGGCGGCCGCGCACGATGCGTTGAGGGCGTACTCGAAGTGCATGGCGGGTTCGCGACATTCGCGCTGCGAAAGCTCGTGCTTCTCAAAAATGGTGCCGCCGCGATGACGCTCGGGCATGTCGTGATCGGGCAGGATGCGCTTTCGCTCGAGCACACCCGCGCCCACGAGCGCGTCCACGTCCGCCAGTGCGAGCGCTGGGGCCCGCTGTTCATCCCGGCGTATGTCGGCGTGTCAGTGGTCCTCTGGTTGCGCGGACGCGACGCATACTTGGACAATCCGTTCGAGCGCGAGACTCATGCAAAACAATCCCAGCGAAGTTGATCGACACAGGCAGACCCCTCGACGCGCCCCGATGCCGCGACAGAAATCGCGGATCTTCTCGCGATCGATTCCGCGACTTCCGTCGTGGCGTGACGTGCCCAACAAGGAACGCTGAATCCCCTTCGGTCCGCGTGGTAATCCGATAGGCGCGCCGTATACTGCCCCGCTCGATTTCACCGGAGCAAACACCATGGCCGCCGTCACGCAAAGCGCACCTAAGAAGATCGTTCTCGCCTATTCGGGCGGGCTGGATACGTCCGTCATCCTGCCCTGGCTCAAAGAGCGTTATCCCGGCGTCAAGCTCGTCGCGTTTGCGTGCGAACTCGGGCAAGGCGATGAACTTTCCGGCATCGAGAAGAAAGCCTACGCCAGCGGCGCGGACGAGGTGATCGTCGCCGATCTTCGCAAGGAGTTCGCCGAGCAGTATTGCTTCCCGATGCTCCGCGCCCACGCGATCTACGAGCAGGATTATCTGCTTGGTACGAGCATCGCGCGGCCGTTGATCGCCGCCAAGCAAGTCGAGGCCGCCCGCGCCACCGGCGCCGATGCCGTCGGCCACGGCGCCACCGGCAAGGGCAACGACCAGGTCCGCTTCGAGCTCACCTACATGGCCCTTGCCCCCGACCTCAAGATCATCGCCCCGTGGAAGGACCCATCCTTCGAGTTGCGCGACCGCGAGAGCGCCATCGACTACGCCACCAAGCACAACATCCCCATCCCGGTCAGCAAGAAGAAGATCTACTCCCAGGACCGCAACCTCTGGCACATCAGCCACGAGGGCGCCGAGATCGAGCACCCCGACGCCGAGCCGAACTGGGACGCGTGCCTCACCATGACCAGCCCGCTGGCGAAGACGCCCAACGAGAGCGAAGTCGTCGAAGTCGGCTTTGAAGGCGGCAACCCGATCAGCGTCAACGGCAGCAAACTTGACGGCGCAGCGCTCATCGCCGAGCTGAACAAGATCGGCGGCAAGCACGGCGTCGGCGTGGCGGTCCTGGTCGAGAATCGCCTCATCGGCATGAAGTCGCGCGGCGTCTACGAGACGCCCGGCGGCACCATCCTGTACGAAGCCCACAAGGCCCTCGAGCAACTCTGCATCGAGCGCGACACCCTGCACTACAAACAGCAGGTCGCGCTCAAGTACGCCGAGATCGTCTACTACGGCCAATGGTTCCACCCGCTGCGAGAAGGGTTACAGGCCTTCATCGACCACACGAATGCAACGGTGACGGGCACCGCCAAAATCCGCCTCTTCAAAGGCCGCGCCATGGCCATCGGTGCGAGCAGCCCGCACAGCCTGTACGACAGCAAGCTCGCCAGCTTCAGCATGGAAGGCTACGACGTCACCGCCGCCCGCGGGTTCATCGATCTGTTCGGGCTGCCGATGAAGGTCGCCCAGCAGGCGAAGCGGTGGTGAACAAGTAAAAGGAAATCGCGCGTGTTCGACCTTGAGGGCGTCGGCAGTCGGATCGAGCGTTTTTCGACACTCCCGACCGCAGGTGCCGGGCATGACGACGGACGCGTTCGTCGATCTGCGCTAATCCTCACCCCGCCGGCAATAGCAGCGGCTCGTCGGCGTTCACGTGTTCCAGCCAGCGACCTGTACCGCATACGCGCGGCAGAGCGGCTGGGGTGGAGGCTGCCGGTCGCGCTAGTTTCGCAGAAAGCGTCGGGCTGCTGTAGCGAAGGCGCAAGCGACGTCTGCCTGGGTTTGCCGCGACGGGTGGTCGCTTGCACCTTCGCACGCCTTGAGGAACAAAAGGCGGTCGCGCAGAAACGCCCACACCCAGCCCGGGCGCGTTGTACCCGCAGCGCCGGACGCACAAGCGATAGCCCCGGGGCCACTTGCCGCTTCAGTGCAGGCGTCTTTATTCTCTCACGCGACACGTTAAGGTAGTTCGATAATTCGGGAAGGACTCCCAAGCCGTAAATCGCATGGACGCGAGACTCACCCAAGGCGAACCCCGCCTCCTCCTCGACATCGACGCACTGGCCACCAATCTGCGCACGATTCGCCGCGCGCTGGCGGCGACCGTAAAGGTCTGTGCGGTGGTGAAGGCCGACGCATACGGGCATTCGGCGACGCTGATCGCATCGCTGGTCGATGAGATCGAGCTGGCCGAGCCGTTTTTGAAGGTCGACCAGTACGCCGTCGCGACGTTCGACGAGGCCGCAGCGCTGCACGCGTTCGGCAAGCCGATCATGTTGCTGCGTCCGATCGAGAACGCGTTCATGGGCCGACAGCGCGAGTTGATCGAGCACGCGATCCAGTGCGGCTGGACGATGACCCTCGCCAGCGCCGCCGCCGCTGATGACGTGGCGCGGATTGCGATGCACCTGCAGAAGCGGGCCTGCGTGCAGATCATGCTCGACACGGGCATGACCCGCTGCGGGGCGCCGGACCGCGAATTCGACAACGTCCTCGAGCGCACGCTGCACCACGCGTCCCTGAAGTTGTCCGGCGTGAGCACGCACTTCGTCAACAGCGAAATTGCAGGCGACCCGCTCACCAGCGGGCAACTGCGGTTGTTCAACGCCGTCATCGACCGCCACCCGATCCTCGAAAACGTCCCCAAGCACGCCGCCAACAGCGGCGCGATCTTCCTGACGCCCCGCGCCCACTTCGACATCGTCCGCCCGGGCATCTCGCTCTACGGAATCGACCCCGCCGGTCGACCGTCGACGGATCGCGCGCTCAAGCCGTTGATGAAATGGACTGCGCCGATCCTGGCGATGCACGATGTCGCGCCCGGCGACGGCGTCGGTTACGGCCAGACCTGGACCGCCATTGGCCCGTCGCGCGTTGCGATCGTCCCGGTCGGCTACGCCGACGGCTACCCCCGCGCCGCCGGCAACCGCGCGCTGATGATGCTGCACGACCAGCCCTGCGGCGTCGTCGGCCGGGTCAGCATGGACATGACCGCGATCGACGTCACGCGCGTCCCCGACGCGACGATCGGCGATGAGGTGACGGTGATCGACAACAATCCTCTGAGCCCCGCCAGCCTCTACGCCCTGGCGACCATCGCCGGCACCATCCCCTACGAATTGCTCACCCGCATCGGCCCGCGCGTGCGGCGCGTGGCGTCGCATTGGGTGACCGAAGACGAGCACGCCGCGCTGAATGACGACCAGGCATAGCCGCCTCTGCATGGAATTGCGGCAGGGATTTCTGGTCCTCTGTCATTGCTGAAACAACGCGACGGATGCCATAGGTCGGCGGTACTCCGCAGACCTGTGCCGTTGCGTGACAACCGATCACCGATCGTATCACTGATGCGTGTGTACTAATCCGGCGCGACTGATCCCCGGTGCGATACGAGCTTTCCCGCTGCTGCCTTGACGTTGGGGTCGGGGTCGGTGAGGCAATCGAGCAGGAAGCCGGAATCGGCGCGCAGCGCGGCGGGGTCACGTTCGTCGAGCGTGTTCTGCTGGACGAAGGCCGCGATTCGGTCGGCGGCTTCGAGGGGGAGCTTCGTCGCATCGAGTTGCATCGCCGCCTGCACGCCGCGCCGGCTTAGACTGGCGAGTTCGCGGCTGGCGCGGTCGCGGATCGACGGCTCGCGCGACGCCAGGTCGGGCGCGAGTTTCACGATCGTCTGCGACAGTTCATCGTCGACAGGCAGCCCCGTGAAAGCGCGATACACGTCCCCCGCCGCCGGCGCCAGCGGGTTCACACCGTGGTTTAGAAGACGCAATGCGGGGACGACGTAGTTGCGCGTTTCGATCGGGTGATCGACCATTAACTTCCGGGCCGTCGCCGATCGCATCAGCACGCGCGGCTGCTTGGCGTTGAACTTGCTGATCGTCGCCTCGGTGAAATCCTGGCCGAAGACGATGATCACCGACAGCGGCTCATTGTCCTCGGCGATCACCGCCTGCACGACCTGCTGCGTCGGAGTCACCTCGAGCTTGGTCAGCCGATAAGTCTGGTCCGCACTGGCGTCGTCAAGGACGGCGATCAGTTGCAGGTGCTGCGTGCCAGCCGAGTGCGTGTCGTTCCAGAGTCGGCCGGCGGAGGACAGCTTCCAGGCGAAGTCGCTCTCGGCGATTTCGATCAGGCTGGTGCGCCAATTTTTAAGCATCGGCTCAACCCGCGCCGACGGCTGCGCCACGATCGCATGCCGGCCGTTCTCTTCGACGAGACGAACGAGATCGACGAGGGGGAATTTTGCCTGCGGCTTGGCCCACATCCCGTCGACCAGGCGCCAGCCCGGACGGATGTAGTTGCGAGCAAGTTGCCTGGCGCCGTTGGAATAAGGCTTGCGCTTCGCAATCGCCTGCCGCACCGCGGGCTGCGTGGACGGCGGCTCGGCGCGGACCGCAACGGCGCAAAGGAGAACGAGGGCAACGATCGGCCAGCGCATGGAGGCAGAGTCTACACCGGCACGCCGCGAAAGCAGATGGACGCCAGAAACAGACGCCGGAAACAAACCTGGCACGGAGCGGCGAAGCCGTGCCTCGTCCGATCACTCAGCGGCGGTCGTAGTACGCGCCGCCGTAGTAGCTCGGACCGCACGAGCTGCCGCTGTAGTAATAGCTCGGCGTGTATGGCATCACCGGGCTCGAGTAGATCACGGGCGGGCACACGTACACGGGCGACGCAACGTACACGGGCGGAGAAACATACACGGGCGGCGCGACATAGATCGGGGCCGGCGCGTAGATGACCGGCGGCGCAACATAGACCGGTGCCGGGCGATAGACGGGCGGGCAGTACCCGCCGGAGCTGTAGCCGATGCCGATGTAACTGCCGCTGCCGCGGTAGTAGCCGTCGCTGGCATAGCCGAACGTGAAGCCGAAACTTCCGCGGCTGCCATAATCACGATGGCCGTAATCACGGTGCCCATAATCGCGGTGCCCGTAGCTGTCGCCCCCACGATATCGATCTCCCCGATCAGCCAGCGCGGGCGAGGCGGCGGCAACTGCAACAACCAATCCGGCAAGGGCAAAAATCTTGATCATCATGCACTCCTGTTACCTGATATTAGACCCCCGCCGAGCCCGATGGTTAGGTAATCGCAGTGTCCGACCGGAACAGGAGTTATCGTCAATCGAGCGGCGTGCTACGGAGCGTCCGAGCCAGTTGCGCATCGGGCGTCTGCCACCACACCTGCTTGTGGTGATGCAGCGTCACCAGGTGCCGATAGTCGGGAAAGAGCACGGCGAAGTCGCTGGTAACCAGGTGCTTCAGCAGGCGCTGGGCGAGGGATTCAAACGCCTCCGCTTCCCCCGGCGCGAACGCGACGGCGGCGGCGCTGGTGAGACCGTGCAACGAAACGGGGTCGACGCCCGCATCGCGCAGCGCCTCCGGCAGCCACCCGCCGTTGCCATGATCGAGTTCAAAGCTCCAGTGTGCTTTGGGCATCACCCACGCGTCACCGGAGAGGTGATCGAGCCATGCCGAGGTCAGTGCGCGGGATAGGCTCGCTTCGTATGGCCGTGGTGCGCGCACGAGCGCTGGCTGCAGCTCAACGCGGATCGATGGATCGTCCGGGCCGACCCACCCGACGATCTCGATTGCCGCGTCACGCGGGTAGGTGAACGCGCCGCTGTTGAAATAGGCGCTGGCGAATCCGAGCCGCGCGGTGGCGTGCTCGATCACCTGCGGATAGTCAACAATGCGCGGCATCAGCGCTCACCCTGCCCGCGTTGCTCGCATGCCGGGCAACTTCGCCGACTCGCTGCACGTTCGCGATTCTCGAATGCAGCAATTGACGGCCCTTCGGGCCTGCCGCTACACGGCAACTCGTGCGGTTCGAGAATCGCGGACGGCTATTCAGGCGGAATAGACGTAAGTCGATGCGCCGCCTTTGCCGATCATCTTCACTTTCTGGGTGTCGATGAGCTGCTGCTTTTCAGGCTTGATGAAGCCGGCCTTCCTGATCATGTAGGCGAGCGCGATGGCCTTGACGCCTTTCTTGCCGGCCTTCTCGATGATCTCGACTGCGGACGAGATGTCGGAGGCGGTAGCGCCGACGGGCAAGGGGTTCTTGCGCGGCCGGCCTCGCTTACGCAGCGCGGACGGTGCCGCAACGCTCGCCGCCACCGGCGCGACGCGCGGTTCTGATCCACCACCGAGTTGGTCGAGGATTTTCTGCAAGCGCGATTGTTCACTGGCGAGACGGCGGATTTCGCTGGAAATCGCCTGACGGGCTGTTTCGAGTGGGTTCATTCCCGGATTATGGCATCTAGTCAGTCGATTGACAACTATGCGGCGCAAACTCGCGATCCCCGGCTAGTCCGTTCCCGATGTATTAAGTTGAATTCATCGGCCCGTTCGCACCCGGGCGGCGGTAACATCAGGCCTCGTGACCGAGACGGCTTGCGGCCAATTGGCCACTTTTAGCTCGGTCGCCGGTATTAAATCACCTCGTATCGGAAGACAAAAAACATGAATCGCATCGTCCTCCATCAGGCTATTCTCGCCGCCGTCGCACAGCACGGCCACGATCATGACGCCTACCTCTCGGTGCGTGAGGCCGCCAATCAGGTCATCCGTCGTCAGGTTGTGGTCGACCGCGAACTACTGCAACTGCTTCGCAAGGGCCTCGTCGAATTGCACAAGGATGAGCGCGAGTGGAACGTCGACCTGACGCCGCGCGGCACCGATCAACTCTTCCGTCCCTCGGACCCCACCCCCCTGCCGATGCGCCAGCGCCA